>CAIYTE010000131.1 GCA_903929045.1 uncultured Hyphomicrobiales bacterium | reverse complement strand
GCGATTGACGACGCCGGCGGCATCATGACGCTGGACGATCTAAAATCCTATTCTGCCACGATCCGCGCGCCGATGCGCGGCAGCTATCGCGGTTATGACGTCGTCTCGATGCCGCCGCCGTCGTCCGGCGGCGTGCATCTGATTGAGATGCTCAACATTCTCGAAGGCTTCAAGCTCGAGCGCGGCGAGAAGGCTGCGCATCTGATGATCGAGGCGATGAAGCGCGCCTATGCCGACCGCGCGGCGTTCATGGGCGATCCCAACGCGGTGACCATGCCGATCAAGGGCCTGATTTCGAAATCCTATGCCGCGACCTTGCGCGCAAGCATCGGCGAACGCGCCACGCCATCCGCCGATATCCGGCCGGGCACGCCCGCCGATCACGAAGGCCACAACACGACGCACTTCTCCGTCATCGACCGCGACGGCAACGCGGTGTCGAACACCTACACCCTGAATTTTTCCTACGGCGTCGGGCTCATCGCCGACGGCACCGGCGTGATGCTCAATAACGAGCTCGACGACTTCACTTCCAAGCCCGGTGCATCGAACGCCTTTGGCCTCGTCGGTTTCACCGCCAATCTGCCGGGGCCGAACAAACGGCCGCTGTCGTCGATGGCGCCGACCATCGTGCTCAAGGACGGCAAGCCGGTGCTGGTCACCGGCACGCCCGGCGGCAGCCGCATCATCACCGCGGTGTTGCAGCAGGTCGTCAATGCGATCGACTTCAAGATGCCGGTTGATGCCGCGGTCGGCGCGCCGCGCCTGCATCATCAGTGGCAGCCGGATCAGGTCTTCGCCGAGCCGGGCTTCGATCCCGCGCTGCTCGCGGCCTTAGAGGCGCGCGGCCACACGATCGTGCCGACGCGGCCGGCGACCGCCGTCAACTCCATCGCGGTGACGCCCAAAAGCGAATTCACGCCGCAGACTTACGTCGGCGCCGCCGACACCCGCACGCGCGGCGCGCTGGCGGCGGGGTATTGATTTTTGAGAAGGACTAACGGCTTTCCAGCCAAAGCGCCTCTCGGCGCGAAGATTGGAGCGGGCGAAGGGATTCGAACCCTCGACCCCGACCTTGGCAAGGTCGTGCTCTACCCCTGAGCTACACCCGCATCCGTTAGTTCATTGACCGATCAAAGGGATCGGCCGCCAAGGCCGCTCCTATAGCCGCTCCCGCGGGGTAAAAGCAACTGCCGAAGGCGGAATAGACTTAACCGCGCCGGGCGTGCCGCCGGGCGGCATGATGGCGGGGCTCCATCGCCGAATGGTCGGCGTACCAGCCCGGATTGTGGTTACAAAAACCCCGGTTTCCCGAGATCACCACCGGCTGGCAGGCCTGAACCGAGGCGAAGCTGCAATCCCAGACGTCGTCGCCGGAGCCGAGCGAATAGACCGCGCACCACGGCCCGGAGCCGCGAAAATCGGCCGCGGCCGGCCGCAGATCCAGCGAAATGGCGGTTAAAACGAATGCTCCCAGCAAAATGGCGCGTTTCATGGCCGGCTCCCTGTTGGTTTCTGTGTCCTCATTACGACCAACACCGCCGCCGGATCACCCTTCCGGGCAATCTCGCGGGCTAGCGGTGGGCGACGCGCTTGTGGCGCTTGCGGACGGGCACCACCGGGCCCTCGTAGCCCGGATTGTGGTTGCAGAAGCCCCGATTGCCCGAAATCACGTTGGGGCGGCAAGCCTCGATCGAGGCGTAGCTGCAGTCCCAGATCACCGAGCCGAAGCCCATGGAAATGACCGCGCACCACGGCGCGTTGCCGCGCGCCTGGGCCGAGGCGGTGCCGGACAGGCCGGAAAGCGCCGCGATTACCACCGCGGCCGTGAGAATTGTGCGTTTCATATCCGGCTCCTCGTGTTGCTCGTCTTATAAACCCCGGCCGACACCGATGTTTCCCGCCACGCTTTATCTGGCATTGTAGGCGCCGTTGCCGGAAGAAACGTCATGAAAAAGAAACTGAACAACAAAATGAAAAAGTCCGTCCAAAAATCATCCTTTGCGATCGCCCTGCTCGCCTTCTCATTCACACCGGCTGCCGCCGAAGATTATCCGTCGCGGCCCGTGACCATGATCGTGCCCTTCGCCGCCGGCGGCAGTTCGGACGTCATCGCGCGGCTGATCGCGGACCAGATGGGCACGGCGCTGGGCCAGCGCATCCTCATCGAAAACGTCACCGGCGCCGGCGGCTCGGTCGCCGTGGGCCGCGCCGCCCGCGCGACGCCGGACGGCTATACCATCGCCATCGGCAACAGCGGCACCAACACCGCGATCTACACGCTCTACCCGGACGTCAAATTCACGGCGGACGATTTTATGCCGCTCGGCATGGTGGCGAAGACATCGCCGATCATCGCGCTGAAGCAGGATCACGCGGCCAAGAACTTGCGCGAGTTCATCGCCTTCGCGAAAAAGAATCCGGGCAAGGCTACGCTCGGTCATGCCGGCATCGGCTCGTCGAATTATCTCATCTGCAAAAGCTTCGTGAAGGCGGCGCAGATCGACGTCACGCTCGTCGGCTATCGCGGCGGCGGCCCGGCGCTCAACGATCTGATGGGCGGCCAGATCGACGGCGTCTGCGATTCCGCGGCGTCGGTATCGGGCGCGATTCATGCGGGCCGCGCGCGCGGCATCGCCGTGTCGCTGCCGGTGCGCGTGCCGAGCCTGCCGGATGTGCCGACGTCAAAGGAAGCCGGCCTGCCGGAATTCCAGCTGCAGGGCTGGAACGCTCTGTTCACGCCGAAAGGCACGCCGCAACCGGTCATCGACAAGCTCAATGCCGCGATCCGCAAGGGCGTCGCCAATGCCGAGTATCGCAAGCGGCTCGACGAGCTCGGCTCGGTGCCGCCGACCGATGAAGAGATGAAACCGGAATTCGTCAAAGTCTTCGTGCCGCAGGAAATCGCGAAATTCCGCGAGCTGCTTGCCGGCGACAAGCCGGCGCAGTAATCGCACGTCATGGCCGCGACACCTGACGATCTCTTCGCCGCGCTCGACGCGCTCGGCATCACGCATGCGACGGTGAAGCACGCACCCGCTTTCACCGTCGAGCAGGCGGCAAGCCTGCGCGGCGAGATCACGGGCGGCCACACCAAGAATCTTTTTCTGCGCGACAAGAAGAACGCGCTCTATCTCATCGTCGCGCTGGAAGACGCGGTGATCGATCTCAAAAGCCTGCACCGCACGCTTGGCGCCACCGGCCGTTTTTCGTTTGGCTCCGCCGACCTGCTGCTTGAAGTCTGGGGCGTGACGCCAGGTTCGGTGACGCCGTTCGGCGCCATCAACGATACGCAAGGCCGCGTGACCGTCGTGCTCGATGCCGAGATGATGGAGCATAAAACGCTCAACTATCAT
The DNA here is from genome assembly GCA_903929045.1 of uncultured Hyphomicrobiales bacterium. Lineage (GTDB taxonomy): Bacteria > Pseudomonadota > Alphaproteobacteria > Rhizobiales > Xanthobacteraceae > Pseudolabrys. The sequence continues at coordinate 13,110 of CAIYTE010000131.1, read as the reverse complement.
CCGCTGCTCAACACCATGACGACGTCGCTCTCGCGCGAAGATTTAGTCAAATTCCTCGAATCCACGGGCCATATGCCGCGGATTGAGCGGGTTTCCGGCGCACCTTCCGGGCCCGAATGAGCGTTGCAAACGCCCCCCGGATGACCCATTTAATGGGCAACAGGAACCGGGGCTAAAAAGCGATGTTGCAGGACGGCGGGGCGGCAGGGATGGAAGCGACGGCGGGCGCGATCAAGGACGCGACCACGCAGAGCTTCATGAAGGACGTCATCGAGGAGTCGAAGAACCAGCCAGTTCTAGTCGATTTCTGGGCGCCCTGGTGCGGCCCCTGCAAGCAGCTCACCCCCGTACTGGAAAAGGCCGTCAAAGCCGCCAAGGGCAAGGTCAAGCTGGTCAAGATGGACATCGACAAGCACCCGGAAGTGCCGGGGCAGATGGGCATCCAGTCGATCCCGGCGGTGATCGCGTTCTACAACGGTCAGCCGGTCGACGGCTTCATGGGCGCGCTGCCCGAGAGCCAGGTGACGGAATTCTTGCAGCGGGTGACCAAGGGCAAGGTCGCGCCGGAAGAGCGCGATCTACTCAAGGAAGCCGACGCGGCTCTGGCCGAAGGCGATGCCGCCGGCGCGGCGGCGCTCTATGGCGAACTCATTGCGCAGGACGCCGCCAATGTCGCGGCGCTCGCCGGGCTGGCGAAGTCCTATCTACTGGTCGAGGATCTGGAGAAGGCGAAGCAGACACTCGATCTCGTGCCCGAAGCCAAGCGCAACGACAGCGCGGTGGCCGCGGCGCGGGCCGCGCTCGATGTCGCCGAACAAGCGCAGAAAGTCGGGCCGGTCGAAGAGCTCGAACGCAAGGTCGCCGCCGATCCGCTCGATCATCAGGCGCGTTTCGATCTGGCCACTGGTCTGAATGCCGCCGGCAAACGTACTGAGGCTGCGGATCACCTGCTGGCGATCGTCAAGCGCGACCGCAAATGGAACGACGACGGCGCGCGCAAGCAGCTCGTGCAGTTCTTTGAAGCCTGGGGTCCGATGGACGAAGCCACGCTCGACGGCCGCAAGAAATTGTCGTCGCTTTTGTTTTCGTAAATACCGCTCGTCCCCGCGAAAGCGGAGACCCAGTTCTTTCTCGCTTCCCGGCTCTGGATTCCCGCTTGCGCGGGAATGAGCGGGAGAGAAATCGGCGGCCAACCAAGCATGAGGGCCTGAACATGCCGATGAATGCGGACTATCGCGGACCCATCGAACTGCCGGGCACCATCCCGCTGTTCCCGTTGCCCGGCGCGCTGCTACTGCCGCGCGGACAGATGCCGCTCAACATTTTCGAACCGCGCTATCTGGCAATGATCGATGACGCGTTTCGCGACGGCCATCGGTTGATCGGCATGATCCAGCCGGACGTGTCGCACGGCGGCGGCGTCGAAAAGGCGCCCTTGTTCAAGATCGGCTGCGTCGGCCGCATCACCCAGCTCGCGGAAAGCGGCGACGGCCGCTACATCCTCGAACTCACCGGCGTCGCGCGTTTCCAGGTTGAGGAAGAACTCGTCGTCAACACCGAGTATCGCCAGGCGAAAGTCACCTTCGCGCCGTTTGCCGACGACTTCATCGCCCGCAAGGGCGAGGACGAAGTCGACCGCCGCGCGGTGCTGCAGGCCTTGACCGATTTCATGTCGGCCAACGACCTCAAGGCCGATTGGGACGATATCGAGAAGGCGCCCAACGAGGCGCTGGTCAACGCACTGTCGATGATGTCGCCCTACGGCGCGCCGGAAAAGCAGGCTTTGCTAGAAGCCAAGGATCTCAAGACCCGCGCCGAACTGCTGGTGGCCATCACCGAAATCGAACTCGCCAAGAAAAACATCGAAGGCGAGCCGCAGCTTCAATAAGACGCGCGGCATGCTATAACCCCGGTGAAATCGCCGGGGAGCTCTTCTCATGTCCATTGATCGGCCCGAAGGCAGCGTCGACCCGAAGCTGCTGGAAATTCTGGTGTGTCCGCTGACCAAGGCGCCGCTGGAATACGACGCGGCGCGGCAGGAGCTCGTCTCGCGCAAGGCCAAGCTCGCCTTTCCGATCCGCGACGGCATTCCGATCATGCTTGAGGAAGAAGCGCGCAAGCTCGACTGAAGTTCATCACCCACCGCCGTCATGCCCGGCCTTGTGCCGGGCATCCACGACTTAAAAAATCTAAGCCAAGGCGTGGATGGCCGGGACAAGCCCGGCCATGACGAATAAAAATAACCGCGACTGAATTGGGAGAGAATAAATGATCACGATCTGGGGCCGCACCAATTCCATCAACGTGCAAAAGGTGATGTGGGCGGTCGGCGAAATGAAGCTCGAGCACACGCGGCACGATGCCGGCGGCGCGTTCGGCAAGACCAAGGACGCCGCCTATCTCGCCATGAACCCGAATTCGCTGGTGCCGACACTGGTCGAAGAAGACGGCTTCACCTTGTGGGAGTCGAACTCGATCGTGCGCTATCTCGCCGGCAAATACGACAAGGCCGGCGCGATCGAGCCGAAGGACGCCAAAGCGCGGGCGCTCGCCAGCCAGTGGATGGACTGGCAGCTCTCGGTCGCCAATCCGGCGATCACGCCGGTATTCTGGCAGCTTATCCGCACGCCGGTGGACCAGCGCGATCCGAAGGTCATCGAACTGCACACGCAGAAGACCATCGACGCCATGGCGATGCTCGAGGCGCGGCTCGGCAAGACCGCTTACATCGCCGGCGATACGTTCTGCTACGGCGACATTCCGGTCGGCTGCGTCTGCAACCGCTACGTCAAGCTAATCAAGGAGCGGCCGGCGATGCCGAATCTCGATCGCTGGCTGAAATCGCTGCTGACGCGCCCGGCGTTCAAGGATCACGTCGACGCGATTGCGCTGACGTAAGTTTTATCCCTCCCCTGAAAGGGGAGGGTCGCGCGAAGCGCGGGGTGGGGTATTGCCAAACGTGAGCACACCCCACCCGGCTCGCTATCGCTCGCCACCCTCCCCCTGCGGGGGAGGGATTTACAGCACCTCGCCCTTCAACAGCTTCGGTGTGTCGCCGGTGAACCCGGCGGCCTCGCGGATGAAGACCTTCTTCAGCGCCGGCATGCGCTCGACAACGCCGAGACCGATATCGCGCGCCAGCCGCAGCGCGTCGGAATTGTTCGAGAACAATCTGTTGAGCCCGTCGGTGGCGACGCCCATGGTCATGGTGTCGAAACGCCGCCAGCGCTGATAGCGCGTCAGCACGTCCGGCGCGCCGATATCGAGGCCGAGCCGCGCGGCATCGCTGACCGATTCCGCCAGCGCCGCAATATCGCGCAGGCCCATATTGAGGCCCTGCCCCGCAATCGGATGAATGATGTGCGCGGCATCACCAACGAGCGCGAGACGCTCCGCGGTGAATTCGCGCGCCGTGAACAGGCCGAGCGGAAACGCGCGGCGGAGCCCGAGAATTTCAAGGTCGCCGAGATGCAGGCCGAAACGTTTTTCCAGTTCGGTGAGAAACTCAGCATCCGGCAGCGCGACGATGCGCGCGGCCTCGCTTTTGGTTTCGGTCCAGACGATGGAGACGCGCTTTCCCGTGAGCGGCAAAATCGCGAAGGGGCCTGACGGCAGCAAATGTTCTTCAGCGCGGCCGTTATGCTCGCGCTCGTGGCCAATGGTCGTGACGATGGCAGACTGGTCGTAGTCCCAGCCGTGTGTGGCAATACCGGCAGTTTCACGGATGACGGAATGCGCACCGTCGGCGCCGACCAGCAGCCGCGCCGAAATCGTCTCGCCGTCCTTGAGCGCGACATTGATGGCATTCGGCGCCTGTTCGAATCCGGTTACGGCGCCAGCACGCAGATCGACGCCGAGTTCTTTCGCCTTTGCCACCAGCACATCGATCAGATGCCGGTTCTCGATCATGTGCGCGAAGGCCTCGCCCTCGTCGACATCGCCACCGAAGGTCAGAAACGTCGGCCGCACCATGTCGTCGAGCTTGCTGTCGGTCACAACCATGTCGAGGATCGGCTGCGCCTTGTCGGCCACCGCATCCCAGGCGCCGATGGCCTCGAACAGCCGCCGCGCCGCGGCCGCAATGGCCGAAGCGCGCGGGTCTTTCGATTGCGCCGCAGCCAGCGCGGGATCCACGACCGTGATGGAAAAGGCCTCGCCAAGCCCCTGACGCAGCGCGACCGCCAAAGCCAGTCCGGCAAAGCCGGCGCCGCCGATGACGAGGTCGGTTTTCCGCTGTTTTATCGAGGCTTTCGCCATCAGGCCGCTTCCTTGTAAATTCCGTCTCAGCATAGCAGGTTGAGCGGATATTTCACCGTATCCGGCCCCGTACGCCCGCGAGAGCAAACGCATGTCCGAAGCCGTTCAGGAACTGCTCAGCATCCTCGACCTCGAGGAGCTGGACCTCAATCTGTTCCGCGGCCGCTCGCCGCAGAACGGCTGGCAGCGCGTCTATGGCGGGCAGGTCATCGGCCAGGCGCTGGTCGCCGCCGTGCGCACCGTCGAATCCGGCCGGTCGCCGCATTCGATGCACGCTTATTTCCTTTTGCCGGGCGATCCGAAGGTGCCGATCATCTACGACGTCGACCGCATGCGCGACGGCAAGAGCTTCACGACGCGGCGCGTCACCGCGCGCCAGCACGGCCATCCGATCTTCTCGATGCTCGTCTCGTTCCACGGCGAGGAAGAAGGCCTCGTCCATCAGATGCAGATGCCCGACGTGCCGCCGCCCGACCGATTGCCGAGCGAGCAGGATATGCGTTCGACCGTTCTGCCGTCGCTGCCCGAAGCGGTGCGCCGCTATTACGAGCGCGAGCGGCCGATCGAAATGCGCCCGGTGGAATTCGACCGTTACACCGGCAAGAAATATCCCGACGGCAAATTCCATGTCTGGATCAGGATTTCATCGAAGCTGCCGGACAATCCGGCGATCCATCAATGCGCGCTGGCTTACGCCTCCGACATGTCGCTGCTCGACGCGTCCTTGACGCCGCATGGCCGCACTCTGTTCGAAAAGGAATTCATGGCGGCGAGCCTCGATCATGCGCTGTGGCTGCACCGTCCGTTCCGCGCCGACGAATGGATGCTCTACGCGCAGGACACGCCGAGTTTGCAGGGCTCGCGCGGCTTCGCGCGCGGCCTGATTTTCACGCAGGACGGCAAACTGATCGCATCGGTGGCGCAAGAAGGTCTGGTGCGCCTGAAGCGCAGCACTTAGTTCAACGGGATGAGCACGAATCCTCACAATCCGCTCGTCCTCGCGAAAGCGGGGAACCAGGGGCAACATCAACGCCATAGATTTATGTGGCCCTGGATTCCCGTTTTCGCGGGAATGAGCGGATGTGTGATTGCAGCGCTTTTTATGGCGAATGCCGCCTTCGCCGCGTCGGACAAGCAGCCGCCGCCGGCCGGGGCGTTTCACGGCGCGCCGCCGGAGTTCACGCGCTTCTCGCCGGCCGAATTGCAGCAGGGCTTTCTGGCGCTCGCCTTCGGCTCCGATCTGCGCATCGGCGCCAAGCCGCGCAGCATCCGCCGCTTCGATCGGCCCATCGTCGCCCGCATCCTGCCCGGCGGCAGCACGGACCGCAGCGCCGCGATGACGGGCATCATCGAGGAATACGCCGCCAAGGTGCCAAACCTGCACCTCACGGTGACCACGGCCGCGACGCCGGAGGCCGACATCGAAATCCGGCTGATTGACGAAAAGAATTTCAAGCCGGCGCTGCGCGCGACCTTCGGCGACGCCGTGACCAAGGAATTCGTCGCCCGCACCGATCCGCAATGCATGACCAGCGTGAAGTCGACCGCCGAAGGCGCGATTCTGCGCTCGATCTCCTTCATCATCGTCGACAAGGGCGACCGGATTTTTCTCGACTGCGCCTATCACGAGTTGCTGCACGCCTTCGGCCTGTCAAACCACGACCAGCGCAATCCCTGGACGACGCTCAACCAGCGCCGGTTGGTCGGCTACCTGACGGTCTACGACCGGACGTTGCTGACCGCGCTGTACGACCCGCGGATCAGCCCGGGCATGACGGTGGGGCAGGTTCGCGGCGCGCTCCCCGCGGTGTTTTCCGACCTTGGCTTCAAGTCCGAGAAACGCTAGCGCAAACACCGATTTACCTGTGTTATAGAGACCTATCGACAAACGCTCGCCGCAAGGAATTGTCATGAAACTGGTCATCGCCATCATCAAGCCCTTCAAGCTCGACGAAGTCCGCAACGCCCTGACCGCGCTCGACGTCCACGGCATGACGGTGACCGAGGTCAAAGGCTTCGGCCGCCAAAAGGGTCATATGGAGGTCTATCGCGGCGCCGAATATGCCGTGAACTTCCTGCCCAAGCTGCGCATCGAGGTCGCGGTCGGCGATGACCGTGCGGACAAGGTCGTCGAGGCGATCAAGAATGCAGCCAAAACCGGCCAGATCGGCGACGGCAAGATTCTCGTCACGCCCATCGATCAGGCGGTGCGCATCCGCACCGGCGAGACTGACGACGACGCGCTCTAAGAAGTTTGCCTGAAAAGGCCAAAAATTAAGACGAAAAATACGGCCGAAAACTCTACCAAGAACACGCCAAGCTAAAAGCTCAAGTCCGGGGGATACCATGTCCAAGGCTTCATCGCCGCTCACAGCAACGCTGTGGGCGATCGGCGCTGTGATTCTGACGTCCACGCCACTCTTTGCTCAAACGGCCATGGCCGCACCGAAAGTCGATGCCGCCGACACGGCGTGGATGCTCGGCGCGACCGGTCTCGTTCTCATGATGACGATTCCGGGCCTTGCGCTTTTTTACGCCGGCATGGTGCGCAAGAAGAATATTCTCGCGACCATGGCCCAGTGCATGGCGGCGACATTTCTGGTGTCGCTGCTGTGGGCCTTCTATGGCTACTCGCTGAGCTTCACCGGCGACGGCGCCTATATCGGCACGCTGGACCGTTTGTTTCTCGGCGGCATGTCGCTCGCGACGATTTCGCCGCTGGCGAAAACGATCCCGGAAAACCTCTTCATGATGTATCAGATGACCTTCGCGGTCATTACCGTGGCGCTGGTGGCTGGTTCGGTCGCCGACCGCATGCGGTTCTCGGCGTTTCTGCTGTTCTGTGCGTTCTGGCTCACTTTGGTCTATGTGCCGATCGCACACTGGATCTGGGGCGGCGGTTTTCTCGGCGCCTACGGCGTCGTCGATTTTGCCGGCGGCCTTGTCGTCCACGTCAATGCCGGCGTCGCCGGATTGGTCGCGGCTTATGTCGTCGGCTCGCGCCGCGGCTACGGCAGCGAAAATCTTTCGCCGCACGATCTGACATTGGCGGTTGTCGGCACCGGTCTGTTGTGGGTCGGCTGGTTCGGCTTCAACGGCGGTTCGGCGCTCGGCGCCAACTCCCGCGCGGCGATGGCGATCGTGTCGACGCATCTGGCCGCCTGCGCCGGCGCCATCACCTGGATGGCGCTCGAATGGTATCTGCGCCGCAAGCCGTCGGTGCTCGGCATGATCTCCGGCGCCGTCGCCGGTCTCGGCACCATCACGCCGGCCTCGGGCTTCGTCATGCCGATGCAGGCGGTGATGATCGGCCTCATCGCCGGTGTCGTGTGCTTCTGGGCCTGCACCTGGCTGAAAATCAAACTCGGCTACGACGACTCGCTCGATGTCTTCGGCGTGCATGGCATCGGCGGCGTGACGGGAAGCCTGCTCGCCGGCGTTCTGGCGACCGGCGCATTGTCCGCAACGCCGGAATTGCCGGGCGGCGTGTCCGGTCTGTTCGAAGGCAATCCGCATCTGCTCTGGGCGCAGATTTTCGGCGTCGCCGTCACCGCGCTGTGGTCCGGCGCGCTGACCTTCGTCATCCTGAAGGTCATCAGTATCTTCGTACCGTTGCGCGTCGGTCATGAAGACGAAGTGATGGGCTTGGACGTCAGCCAGCACGGCGAAGCACTCCAATAGATAACGAAATCTTTCCGCGCCGGGCGCTGTCCGGCGCGGATTGAATCATTTTCGCGCATATGACTGTTTTTTAAGCAGGGCGCTTCTGACGTGGCGCTACTTTGAGCTTAGCTCCCTCACGACATTCGACCCCCACTCTCCCGCAACTGATTCCCGCTACTGAATCAAATAGATAGAGCGCATGCGGCCAACTGGCACGGCGTTTGATTCTATCTGCGCGGTCATGCCTGCGAAGCAAGCTTCGGGGGAGGGCTCAGTGAAACCGCCCGCACTGCGTAACGTAAAACGGGCTCTCAAGCGGGGATCGAATCCATGAAAATCGTCATGGCCATTATTAAGCCCTTCAAGCTCGACGAGGTCCGCGATGCGCTGACCTCCATCGGCGTGCAGGGTCTGACCGTTACCGAAGTGAAGGGTTACGGACGTCAAAAGGGTCACACGGAAATCTACCGTGGGGCTGAATATGCGGTGAGCTTCCTGCCGAAGATCAAGGTCGAAGTCGCGGTGGCTTCTTCCCAGGTCGACAAGGTCGTTGGCGCCATCACCGGCGCCGCCAAGACCGGTCAAATCGGCGACGGCAAAATCTTCGTCTTCGGATTGGATCACGCCGTGCGCATCCGCACCGGCGAGACCGACGCCGCGGCGCTCTAAGTAATCCGCACAGAACAATCAGGAGTTAAACCATGACGTTGAAGAAATTCTCCCGTGCGGGACTGGTGGCAGGTGCCCTCGGTATTCTGCTCGGCCTCTTTCTGAGCGTGGCGTCGTTCGACGCTTCGTACGCTCAAGCCCCGGCTGCGGCGCCTGCCGCTCCCGCGGCTGCACCGGCTGCCGCTCCGGCTCCGGCTGCTCCGCCGCCGGCCTGCGACTCGGCTGCCAAGCCGCCGATCCTCAAGGACTGTAAGACCGATTCGGGCGACACCGCCTGGATGCTCACCTCGACCGCTCTCGTGCTCATGATGACCATCCCGGGCCTCGGCCTGTTCTATGGCGGCATGGTGCGCAAGAAGAACGTGCTCGCCACCGTCATGCAGAGCTTCGCGATCACCTGTATCGTGACGGTTCTGTGGATGATCATCGGCTACTCGCTCGCGTTCACCGAAGGCAGTATGAATGCCTATATCGGTAGCGTCGATAAGCTGTTCCTGGCCGGCGTCGGCACGGTGTCGATCACGGTGAACTCGCTCGCCGCGACCATCCCGGAAACCGTCTTCCTGACGTTCCAGATGACCTTCGCCATCATCACCCCGGCCCTGATCGCCGGCGCTTTTGCCGAACGCATGAAGTTCTCGGCGATGTGCTGGTTCATCGCGCTGTGGCTGGTGCTGGTGTACTGCCCGATCGCTCACTGGGTCTGGGGCGGCGGCTTCCTCGGTACGGCTGGCGTGCTCGACTTCGCCGGCGGCACCGTGGTGCACATCAACGCCGGTGTTGCGGGTCTCGTTGCCGCAATCATCCTCGGCAAGCGCAAGGGCTACGGCACCACGTCGATGGCGCCGCATAACCTGACCTGGTCGTTCGTCGGCGCCTCGCTGCTGTGGGTCGGCTGGTTCGGCTTCAACGCCGGTTCGGCTGTCGCCGCCAACGCCCTCGCGGGTGCGGCGATGATCAACACCCAGGTTGCGACCGCCGGTGCGGCTCTCGCCTGGATGTTCGCCGAATGGATGATCGCGAAGAAGCCGAGCGTGCTCGGCATCATCTCGGGCGCGGTTGCCGGCCTCGTTGCCGTCACCCCGGCTTCGGGCTTCGTCAATCCGACGGGCGCGCTGATCATCGGCATCATCGCCGGCGTCGGCTGCTACATCTCGGCCGTGCACATCAAGAAGATGTTCGGCTACGACGACTCGCTCGATGCCTTCGGCGTCCACGGCGTGGGCGGCATCATCGGTGCGATCCTCACCGGTGTGTTCGCTGACGTGACCGTGAACGAACTCGGCAAGGACGCGAGCGTCATGACCCAGGTCTACGGCGTTGCGGTGACCCTCGTGTACACCGCGGTTGCCACGGCCATCATCCTCCTGGTCATCAAGGCCATCATCGGCCTGCGTCCGACCGACCAGGGCGAAGAAGAAGGTCTCGACATCACGCTGCACGGCGAAACCGTTCAGTAGTTCTCCACCGCGCATGGCCTTAACGGCCATGCGCACCTGAGCTAGCGGTAGGGGCGGAAACCCGGCACTGTCCCTCCCGTTGAGGCCCTCGGTTCGCAAGAGCCGAGGGCCTCTCTTATTTTGGGGGCCCTTTTTGGCGGCCCAGCCGGCCCAAACATGCGCCAAGCGCCCCAAATCCCGGGATAAAGTGGCCACGGGCGGCCGATGGTTAATCGGGCCTTAACCCCGTCATCCCTATGGTGGCTGACCCTTGTGCCGGGCCTCAAACCCGCTTGTGTAGTGCTTCGCCCATGACCGCCCAGAGCGCGAATTCAGCTTCCAAAACTCCGGCGGTCGCCAACGCTGTCGATAGCCGCTCGCCTTTCGTGCGGCTGACCGATCTCATTGCCGGTATCGAGCCGGGCAAGCCGGTCATCAATCTGTCGGTCGGCGAACCGCAACATCCGATCCCGCCCTTCGTCGGCCCGGTGATGGCGGCGCATCTCAACGAATTCGGCCGCTATCCGGCCAATAAGGGTCTTGAGGTTTTCCGCAAGGCCGTCGCCGCCTGGCTTGCCGGACGCTACAGGCTGCCGCGCCCGGTCGACTTCGAACACGAAGTGCTGGTGCTCAACGGCACGCGCGAAGGCCTGTTCCTCGCAGCCATTGCAGCCACGCGCTACGTCGCGCCGCGCGTCGGCAAACCCGCAGTGCTGATCCCCAATCCGTTCTATGCCGCCTACAGCGCCGGCGCGCTCGCCGCCGGCTGCGAACCGGTTTATCTGCCGGCGACCCGCGAGAGCGGCTTCCTGCCCGATCTCGACGCGCTCGACGAAGCGCTGCTCAAGCGCACTGTCGCCTTATATCTCGCCTCTCCGTCGAACCCGCAGGGTGCGGTCGCCAGCAGCGCCTATCTCGAAAAACTCGCCAGCCTCGCGCGCAAATACGGTTTCCTCGTCTTCGCCGACGAATGCTATTGCGAGATCTACTCGACCGACAAACCGGCGGGCATGCTGGAAACCTCCGGTCCCGACTTCGCCAACGTCATCGTGTTCCACTCGCTGTCGAAGCGCTCGAACCTGCCGGGCCTGCGCGTCGGCTTTGCCGCCGGCGACAAGAATTTCCTGCGTCAGTATCTCGAACTGCGCAACGTCGCTGCGCCGCAAGTCCCCGCGCCCGCGCAGCATGTCGGCGTCGCCGCCTATGGCGACGAAACGCATGTCGAGGAAAACCGGCGGCTCTACAACATCAAGTTCGATCTCGCCGACCAGATCATCGGCGATCGCTACGGTTACACGCGTCCGGCCGGCGGCTTCTTCCTCTGGCTCGACGTATCGAAGAACGGCGGCAGCGAGGTCGCGACCAAGCGTCTGTGGCAGGAGGCCGGCGTGCGCGTCGTGCCCGGCCGCTATCTGGCGCGCGAACAGGCCGACGGCAGCAATCCCGGCGCGGACTTCATCCGCGTCGCCATGGTTCAGGACAGCGAAGCCACCGCGGAGGCGATGCACCGCATCGTCGCCGTGCTCGGATAAACAAGATCATGCGCAAAAGCTTGGTGCATTAGATGGCCGCATCGGATCGAAGCCTCGACGTCATCGCCTTTGTCTCGGAGCATTTCCGCGAGATCCTGCGCCGCCGCCTGAGCGAACTCGCAGGTCTCTCGCTGATTACGCTGTCGCTGCTCGGCGCCATCGCGCTGACGACGTGGTCGGTGCAGGACCCGTCGCTGAGCCACGCCACGCAGAAGCCGATCCAGAATCTGCTCGGCTATCCGGGCGCGATCTTTTCCGACCTGTCGATTCAGTTGCTCGGTCTCGCCAGCATGCTGCTGCTGTTGCCGGAAGCCTTGATCGGCTGGCGGCTGCTGTCGCATCGGCCGCTCGGCGCCAAATGGCGCAGCCTGATCTGGGTCGCCGCAACGCTTGCCGCCGGCGGCTTTGCCTCCACCATGCCGACCACCGCAGCGTGGCCGCTGCCGACGGGTCTTGGCGGTGTCGCCGGTGATGCCGTACTTAACATGGTCGCGTTCTTAGGCATCCCGCTGAACGGTTTCACGCTGACGATTCTTGCCGTGATCCTTGGCGTCCTCACCGTCTGGACGATCATCCTCGCCTGCCGCGTCGGCCCGGAAGAAGCCGAGCGCAAGACCGCGGCCGAACATGAAGACGAAGAAGAAGAGGCCGAAGACGAAGGCCGCGACAATGCCTGGGCCTGGCTCGGCATGATCGAACACGCGCTGCTGAGCTGGAAAGCGCGCATCGGCCGCTGGTTCCGCCGTGCGCCGGCCCGCGCGCCTGTGCGCGCTGCCCGCCCCGCTGCGGCGCGCGCCGAGCCGCGTTTCGACGGCCATGCCCGTGTCGCTTCGCCCGCATTGGCGCCGGAAGACGCGGACGAAGAGTACGAAGAGGAAGAAGAAGAGGAAACGCCCGCGCCGCGCGCCCGCAAGGCCGCGGCAGCGCCGGTCAAGGCGAAGCGCGGCGGCGGCTTCCAGTAGCCGTCGCTCAATCTGCTCACCGCGCAAAAAGTGTCCGAGCGCACTACGCTGCCGAAGGACGTGCTCGACGCCAATTCCGCGTCTCTGGAAAGCGTGCTCGGCGATTTCGGCGTGCGCGGCGAGATCATCAACGCGCGTCCCGGCCCGGTCGTCACATTGTACGAACTCGAGCCCGCGCCCGGCATCAAATCGTCGCGCGTCATCGGCCTTGCCGACGACATCGCCCGCTCGATGAGTGCGGTGTCGGCGCGCGTCGCCGTCGTCTCCGGCCGCAACGCCATCGGCATCGAACTGCCAAACCCGGTGCGTGAGAAGGTCTACTTCCGCGAACTGCTGGCGACCAAGGATTACAACGAGAACGCTTCGAAGCTGCCGCTTTGCCTCGGCAAAACGATCGGCGGTGAATCGGTCGTCGTCGATTTGGCGCGCATGCCGCATCTGCTGATCGCCGGCACCACCGGCTCGGGCAAATCGGTCGCCATCAACACCATGATCTTGTCGCTGGTCTATCGGCTCAGCCCCGAGCAGTGCCGGCTGATCATGGTCGACCCCAAGATGCTCGAACTGTCGGTCTATGACGGCATCCCG
>CAIYTE010000130.1 GCA_903929045.1 uncultured Hyphomicrobiales bacterium | reverse complement strand
CTACCGCGCGATTTTGAAATGTGAGACGACTCACCGCGTCGCTTCGTGCGGCCGTTGAACCTAGGCAAGGGTCATTCGGAGCGACACCTAACCAGGAAAGGAGGTTCTCAAATGAAAATTATCATTCAGGCGATAGCCGAATTTCCTGGAACCTTGAGAGAGCACGGCGCTTCCATAAGTAGGTTGCGACGCTTTCCTTTCTGGTACCGATCAATACCGGCGTCGCAACCTGCGATGACGATCCCACCGACGGCTTTGGTCCTAAGGCACTAACCACCCCCCGGGGCACCCGACGACCATCGTCTGGAATAAAAAAGGCAGCACGGTTCTTAGGTTGCCGGCGTCACCGTGCGACCACAAGATCGCACAACTCCCTCACCAGCCCCCTCCGCCGAAAGGTGGAGGGCGCGCGGTGCGTTTGAGACGGAAATTTTGAGACGGAAAAATTATCGCGCGGTTGTGTCGAAGGCGAGAGATTGAGTCGCATCCTCGATCGACGTCTCGAGACGTCGCATGAACTCGTCGCGCGGCAGGCCCGGCGGAATCGGCGGCAATATCTCGATGGTGATGGTACCGGGCTGTTTCAGAAACGCACGTCGTCCCCAATAGAGACCCGAGTTGAGCGCGATGGGTACCACTGGTACGCCGAGCGCCTGATAGAGCGCGGCGATGCCGGTCTGATACTTGGGCGTCGCTCCCGGCACGGTGCGGGTGCCCTCGGGGAAAATGATGATCGGCCGCTGTGCGTTAAGCGCGGCTTTTGCGTCGGCGATCATTTTTTTGAGCGCGCTGGCGCGGCCCTTGCGGTCGATGCCGATCATTCCGGCGTGGCGCGCGAACCAGCCGTAGAACGGCATCCATAACAGCTCGCGATTTATGACGAACACCGGATCGGCGAGCAGCACATTGAAGGCGAACGTCTCCCACGCCGATTGATGCTTGGCGGCGATCAACGCCGGGCCGCTCGGAAGATTGGCCGCGCCGACGATGCGATGGTCGAGGCCGACGACAGCGCGCAAGAGCCACTGCATGGCGCGGATCCAACCGCGCGCGGCGGCCATCATCCACAAGGGCGGCGCCAGCAGCAGCGGCAGGTACAGCACCGAAAGTGCCAGCGTCATAATGAAGAACGCGACGTTGAACAACGCCGCTCGCAGGAGCATCACGGTGCGCTCTCCGGTGCAGCATCGCTCGGCGGTGCCGCGAATTCAGGCGGCAGCGGGTGATTGCCGGACCGCGCCGAGAGACGCACGCCGGAGGCGAGGCCGACCCGTGCTGCGACGTACTTGGTCCACTCGCTGGCGATCAGGCGGATGGTACCGGGCCAGCGCCACCACGCCTCGATCTTGAACGAGGACGGTGCTGTGGCGTGGGGCACGATGATGATGTCGGGCATCGCCGCATGGAATTCCAGCAGCGCGCGCGGCATATGAAAATTCGACGTCACCAGGATCAGCGACGAGAGATTCTCTTTGGTCATCCACTCGGCGGTTTCACGCGCGTTGCCGACGGTGTCGTCGGCGCCGTAGCCGAGCGACACGGCGCTCTCGACGCCATTCGGCGAGCGCCGGAGCGTGCGTAGAATCTGCTGCACATCGACGCCGCGGTAGACGCCGGAGATGAACATGCGCTGGGCGTGGCCCTGAGCCAGCAATTCAAAGCCGACGCCCAAGCGGTCCTGGGTGCCGGTGAGCACAACGACGGCATCGGCCCTGGTCTCGTCGAGCGGGCTGTCGGGGCCGGGCGTCGCTGCGGTGATCTGGCCCGCGTACCAGACGAAACCCGCAAGCCACGCAATCGCGATCAGCAGCAGCGCGTTGAACGCGGCGCGGATCGGGCGGAAGCGGCGGCGCGGTGTGAATGGAGCCAACTACAGCATCCTCTTGAGGGCAGCCATGACCGTGAGCCGCGCGGTCGCAGCGGCGATGCCGGCGACGACCAACGGCACCAGGATAAGCACAGCGCCTTCGAGAGGCGAGAGGGCAAGTCGTGGCAACAGTCCGACCGGCAGGCGGGCGAACGCCAGCGCGATGCCGGCGCCGGCGATGACCGCGCCCACGAGTCCGATCGCGCCGCCCTTGAGGCCAAGCTTGAGCGCCTGGCGGGCGAAGGTCTGGGCGATGACGCTGTCCTCGGCGCCGATGATGTGGAGAAGCTCGATGGTCTCGGCGTGAACGGCGAGCGAGCTCTTGGTCGCGAACACGACAGTGCCGACGGCGGCCAATGCCACCAGTGCCACCACGGCGACCGCCAACGCTTCGATGGCGCGGAGGATCGTCACCAGGCGGTCAGTCCAGCGGCGGTGATCGTCGACGGTGGTACCGGGCACTTCGGATGACATCAGTTCGGTAAGACCGGTGACGTTGATGCGCGCACCGGCGTCGAGCCTAACGTCGATCAGTGCCGGCAGCGGCAACGAGGCGATGTAGGCGCCGGCGCCGAGCCAGGGCTCCAGCAACGCAGCGGTCTCTTTGGTGTCCAAGGCACGGACAGAGGCGACGCCTTGAGTGCTTTTAAGCGCCTTGACCGCGGCCTCGATGCGCTTGGCCTGGGCCGCGCGGCCCGCGTCGTCGCCGCGACCGATGTCGGGCACCTGCACCGTCATCGTACCGACTAGGCCGCGATCCCATTTGGCGGCGGCGTCGGCGAGCGACATCAAACCGCCAAGGGCGAGGGCGGCCAAGAACACAACGAGGGCGATCAGCCATGGCACGAAGCGCCGGCCGGGGTCCTCGGTTAGCGGCAAGGTATGGTTATTGGCTTTGCGGCGAAACAACGTCATGGCGTTGTGGGCGGCATCGGCATCGTGCGCGCGCCCGGCGGGCCTTGGCGGCCGGGCTTCAGCGTCAACTCGCCGTTCAGCAAATGAAGTTCGGGGTGATTGAAGCGCGACACCAGCGAATCGTTGTGGGTGGCGATCAGGATCGTGGTGCCGAGACGGTTCAACTCCTCGAACAAGTAGAGAAGCCTCACCGCAATCTCGTCGTCGACGTTGCCGGTCGGTTCGTCGGCGACCAAGAGGCTCGGGCGGTTGATAACAGCGCGGGCAATGGCGACACGCTGTTTCTGGCCACCCGACAGGGTCGAGGGTTTGGCGTGGATTTGCCCGCCGAGACCGACCCATTGCAGCAGCTCGATCGCCTGGCGCTCCAGCTCATAGGGATCGGCACCACTGATGCGCAACGGCAGCGCTACGTTTTCCAGCACCGTGATCGAATTCAACAGACGGAATTCCTGGAACACGACACCGATGCGCCGGCGCAACAGCGGCAGGCTCTCGCGCGGCGTGGTGGCGATGTCGTGGCCGAAGATGTGAATCAGGCCGCGCGACGGGGGGTGGGCCAGGTAGACGAGGCGCAACAGCGACGACTTGCCGGCGCCGCTCGGGCCGGTCAGGAAGTGGAACGATCCCGGTGCCAACTCGAAGCGTATGTCATGGAGAACCTCAGCGCCCACTCCGTAACGCATGCCGACGTTCTCAAAACGGACGACGCTTTCGCGCATGGGGTGCGACGCTGTTAACGATCTATGCTGATGGGAACCGATTAAATAGTAGGCCAAAATCGCACAAGCGGGCGGTGCCGTAAAGGTGACTGGTCCGGGCCTGCCTCTCGTCTTGCCAGTGTCGCGGGCGGCCCCTATAAGGGCGGGCGGGCTGGCCGATGCCGCCCCCTCAGGCATCTCTGCATGATTCTTTCCTGTTCGGCTTGCTCCACCCGTTACGTCGTGAATCCCGCGCTCCTCGGCCCCGATGGCCGTACGGTTCGTTGCGCTAATTGCGGCCATCAGTGGCACGCGAGCGCGCCGATGGAATTGCCCGACAATCTGGATGAGCCGGTCGAACCGCCGATCGCGCCGCAGCCGTTCCGGCCGCGCGGTCCGGGTCACAATTTGCCCGGCTTTCCGCGCCGCGCCCGTCCGCCGGGTGTCGCCATCGCCTGGGCGGCGTTGGCGCTTGCGGTGCTCGTGCTGTTGGCAGCCGGTGTGGTGGCGCGCACCACGGTGGTCGCCGCCTGGCCGCCGGCCGAACGACTCTATGCCGCGGTCGGCCTGGTTGCCGATCCGCCCGGAACCGGGCTCGAATTTCGCAATGTGACAACGGCGCGCCGTCTCGAATCCGACCGTGAGGTGGTGGTGATCGAAGGCGATGTGTTCAATGTCTCCAACCGTGACCGCCAAGTGCCGCACCTGCGCGCGGCGTTGACCGCGGGTGACCAGGAAATCAACAGTTGGACTTTCGACGCGACTCAGTCGCGGCTGCTGCCGGGCGAGTCGGCACGTTTCGTTACGCGTACCGACGAACCGTCCGAAGAAGCGACTGGCTTGAGCCTGCGCTTCGACGACGGCAAATAGACTGAGCCGGAGAGCCGAAGTGGCACGCATCCTGGTGGCCGACGACGATCGCGCCGTAGCGGAGTTTGTCCGCCGCGCGTTGGCCCATCACAATCACGAAGTCACCGTGGTCGAGGACGGCGTTGCCGCCTTGCATGCGCTCGGGACCCAGGATCCGTTCGATCTTCTGCTCACCGACATCGTCATGCCGCAGATGGACGGCATCGCTCTCGCGCTCAAGGTGGCACGCGACCATCCCAATCTGCGGGTGCTGCTGATGTCGGGCTATGCCGCCGAGCGCCAGCGGGCCCACAACCTCGATGTGCTGATCCAGCGCGTGATCTCCAAGCCGTTCACGCTGCAGGAACTGGTGCGGGTGGTGGAAGAAGTGCTGGCCAAGCCGAATATGGCCAAAGACGCCTAATCGCATTTTGTGTGCGACGAGGCCCCGGCTCTAGAACCGGCGCAACAACCGTTCGATGTAATCGAGTTCAAGGCGCGGCCGCTCAGCCTCGCCGCTACGCCGGCGCAATTCCTCAAGAATTTCGCGCGCCCGCGCCCGCTCGGAGGCATCGGGGATTTTCACTTCATCACCGTTGGAGGCGCCGGTCGCCGGCATCGGCCGGCCGAACGGATCGCTGTTGCGGTCGTTGCCCGCGCGCGGCGCCTGGGTGCCGCCCGGCATCGGCATCATCCCGCGCAGGCCCAAGGCTTGGGCCATCATTTGTGACATCTGGCCTGCCCCTTGCTGCAGCGCCTGCAGCGCGCGGCCTTGCGGGTCCATGGCGCCGCTGGGATCGCCGCGCCCAAGCGCCTGGGACGATTCGCGCATCGCTTTCTCGGCGTCGCCGAGGTTGCCTGGTACTTGGCCGGCCATCTCGCCCAGCTTGCGCATCAACTCGTCGAGGTCGCGGCGGATTTGATCTTGCTGCTCGGCCGAGCCCTGAGCCTGATTTTGTTGACCGTTGCGTCCCTGCTGGCCGCGCTGGAAAGTCTGGTCCATCAGCTCTTTCTGGCGCTTGGCGAGATCCTGAAGCTGCTTGGAAAGCTCGTTGGCCTCTTTCATCTGCTGCTTTTGCTGCGGGCTCATCTGCGCCATGCCGCCGTTGCGCAGCGCGTCCAACATCGAGAGCATCTGCTGCAACTGCTGGCGGGCCGCGTCGCGATCGCCGTTCTTGGCCATCTCGCGCGCCTCTTCGAGCTGCTTGAACATATCCTCGGGGCTCATCACCTGAGCGTCCGGCGGCAACGGCATGTCCCACTGCGGCATGTCGGCCATGTTTTTCATCATCTCTTGCAGGGCCTTGGCCAATGCCTCGCGCACTTCGTCGAACAGCTTGTCGATCTCGGCGTCGCCGGTCTTGTCGTTGAGCCGGTCGAGCAATTCCTGCTGGCGTGAGGACAGCTCGCGCTGTGCTGCTGCAAGATTGCTCCCGTCCTCGATACGCAGCGCTGTCTCCCACAAGATGCTGGCGACTGCCATGGTGCCCTGGCGGCTGGCGTCGTAACGCAGCCTGCCGGCAGCGGATGACAGCGCCAGGCGAACGACGGAGTCGTCGGGCAGCTTGTCAGGTGTGTTGAGCAGCCCATCGAGAGCGTTGCGGGCGGGAATGCGCGCGATGGGGTTGCGCACCAACTCCTTGCGCAACGCCACTAGGGCGCGCGCCAGCGGATTGCGGAACAAACGCTCGGGCAGCGTGATCGTGTGGCTTTCGGTGACGCCGACTTGATCGACCGCGTCCTTCGCCATCACCTGGATGGTGACATCGAGCCCGGCCCAGGGATTGGACGTGAGATCCTGGAAGCTGGTCTGTTTGATGTGGGTGGTGTCGGCCGGCAGCGACAGCGGAATTTGCAACGGCTCGTCGTCGATGCCGCGCTCGGCAAGACGGATGTAGGCGATCAGAGAGGCGACGCCGTAATCGTCCGATGCCTCGATG
>CAIYTE010000129.1 GCA_903929045.1 uncultured Hyphomicrobiales bacterium | reverse complement strand
CTTCGCCACGCCGGCCGCGGCTGTCGAATATCCGTGGTGCGCGCAGTATGGCGGCAGCGGCAATGGCGGGCGCAATTGCGGTTTCAGCACCTACAGCCAATGCAGGGCGACCGTCAGCGGCATTGGCGGCTTCTGCGAGCGCAACCAGTTCTATCAGCCACGCCGACGCCGCTGATGGCCTTCAGCGCGTCAGCGCCACGATGCTGGAAGCGAGAATGACAAGCTGGATGCTGAACACCGTGATGTTCACGTCCCACTTCCTGGCGATGACCGGCACGGGGGCATCGAAAGGCTCGTAACCGTTGCTGTCATAGGCGCCGCCGCCATAGACCGGCATCGCAAACAGCGCGGCGAAGAACGCGGCGTAGACAATGACGCCGATCAGGGCCGCGAGGCACAATCTTTCGAAACCGAGCGGTCCGGGACACCAGATCAGCGCCAGATTAAGCAAGCCAAAGCCGACATAGCTCGAAATCTGCCACACCAGATGGAAGCGCGCATGCGGCGTCCATTGCGGATTGGTGGCGTGAGTCTTGTTGAAATCGGCGAGTATGGTGCCGAGCGACCAGCCCAACGTCATCAACGTGAGCAGGACGCGGGCGACCAGCAGATGGTCGAATGCGAACATTTTTGTTTCCCCCGAAGCACCGCAACGTTAGCGGCAAAGCGGGAGCCGTTCAACGCGCCGCGAAGATCTGCGAAATATCGTGCTCATTCATGACGCGAAATTCACCGGACGCGAGATCGGTGGGCAGGTCGAGGCCGCCAACGCGGTCGCGATGCAGGGCGGTGACGTGATTACCGACGGCGGCAAACATACGGCGCACCTGATGATAGCGCCCCTCGGTCAGCGTCACGAAGGCCCGCGTCGGCGAGACGACTTCGAGTGCGACCGGCAGCAGCGGTGTCTTTTCGCTTTCCAGCATCATTTCCCCGGAGGCGAAGGTTTTTTCCTCGCCGCCTTGCAGGGGCCGGTCGAGCGTGACGTCGTAGCGTTTGGTGACGTTGCTGCGCGGCGAGATGATCCGGTGCAGCAGTGCGCCGTCGTCGGTCATCAGCAGCAGACCGGAGGTTTCCTTGTCGAGGCGGCCGACCGTCGAGATGACAGGATCGCGGTCGCGCCAGCGGTCCGGCAGCAGCGAATAAACGATCGGCGGCTCCTTGTGCGAGCAGGTGACGCCGAGCGGCTTGTTCATCATGAGGACCATGCCCGGCGGCGGGTCGAGCGGCTCGCCGTCGACTGTCATGCGCGCTGACAAGTCGGCCGTGACAGGAATGCGCTGATCGCTATCGCGCAACGGCACGCCGTCGAGCGTGACGAGGCCCATCACGGCCAGCCGCTGCACTTCGCGCCGCGAGCCGTAGCCGAGATTGGCCAGCAGGCGGTCCAGACGCAATGTCGGCGGGCCTTTGCTCACTTGATGGCCTCGTAGATTTTGTAACCGCCGGTTTCGATTTTCAGCCCGACGCGTTTGAACAGCGGCTGCATGATGGATTCGTAAGGCAAATGGCGGTTGGCGACCAGCCAGCAAACGCCGTTCTGGCGCAGCGCTGTGACCGCGCGTTTGACGAAGCTGAGCGCGAGCGCTTTGTCCTCGGTGCCGGCATCGTGGAAAGGGGCGTTCATCACGATGAAATCCAGCCCGCTCAATTCCGGCGTGGTGCCGCGCAAGTCGGCCCAGACAAACTGCGCACGCGGGTCGAAGACATTATGCTGCGCGCATTCCACGGCGCGGCGGTCGATGTCGATCAAAGTCATGTGTGTGACCGCTGGCGAGGTGAGCACGGCGCGTGACAGGACACCTAGCCCACAACCGAAGTCGGCACCACGGCCGGTGAGCGGCGGCAGATGCTGCAACAGCATGGCCGAACCTGGGTCGATGCGGTCCCAACTAAACACACCCGGCTGCGACCACAGGCCGAGATCATCGAGCAGGCGCGGCGCACCATCGGTGATAGCCTGGTCGATGCCGATCGGAGCCGCGGGCCGCGTGGTGATCGCAATGCGGTGGTGCCGCCGCGCCGTTTCCTCGACCACGCAACCAAAGCTTTCCAGTTCCTTGCGCAACCGCGTGCCGCCGCGATCCTTCGGCGCCAGTGCTGTGAAAGCGGCCCCCGGTGCCAGCGCGTGCAGCGTCAGCGCCATGGCGTAGCGCCGTTCAATCGTGCCGGGCGGCGCCAGCATGGTCATCGATGTCAGGCTGGCCTGCGCCTGATGCTCGAGCGCCGACGTCCCCGGCATCAGGGGCGAGAACTGAAGGGCATCGGCGGGGAGGTCGACAACATCCGCCGGCGGCTTGCCGTAGACAGCCGCGGTCACGGCGTCATCACGTCCAGCAGCGCCGGCTTGACGCCGATCTGCTCGATGAGCTTGTCGAGTTCGCGGCGCGCCTGCGCGTTGCTGCGCTGGTGACGCTCGGCGAGGATGAGTTCGTTCTTCATCGTGTGTTCGAGGCCGGTGAACTCGGTGACGCGCACCTTGTAGCCGTGCGACTCCAAAACGAGGCCGCGAATGACGTTGGTGACATGCGCGCCGAATTCGCGGCGCTGGATCGGGTGACGCCACAGCTGACGGAGTGCGCCATCCTTGCCGTCGAGCAGGCGCGCGACTTCCGCCTGACAGCACGGCACCAGCGCGATGACCTTGGCTTCGTGGCGCAAGGCGAAACGGATGGCGTCATCGGTCGCGGTATCGCAAGCGTGGAGCGCCGTCACCATGTCGGTTTTGCCGCCGGCGAGATTGGCGTCCGCGATCGGTGCGGCGATGAACTGCATGCGGTCGAACCCTGCCGCCGCAGCGAGCGCCCGCGACGTCTCGACCAGTTGTTCGCGTGTTTCGACGCCGACGACGCTGCCGCGCCCGGCGGGCCCCAGGATCAGGTCATAGAGAATGAATCCGAGATAGGATTTACCGGCGCCGACATCGGCGAGCACAGGCTCGCCGCCGTCCTTGAGCAAAGTCTCCAGCGCCGGCCGCAGCAATTGCGTCAGGTGCAGCACCTGCGTGAGCTTGCGCCGGGAATCCGCGTTCAGCGCACCGTCGCGCGTGAGAATATGCAGCGCCTGCAACAGCGGCTGCGACTTCTCCGGCGACTGGCTAGGCCAGAGCGTTTGCCAGCTGTCTTTATCTTTGGCGGGTTTCGCGGCGCGTTCGGGCTTCATCGCCGTTATGTAGCGGAGCGCCCGGGCGGTTGCCAGCCGGGCGCTGCCGAATTCAGACCAGACCCGTCGTGGGCTTGATGCCGGCGCTGCCAGGGAAAACGGTATTGGCCAGCGCCTTTTCATCGACGCGGACATGATCCTTGAGCAAGCCTTTCAGCACCGCGCGCAGGTCGGTGGTGGCCTTGAGGTCGCGCTTCTCGTAGAGCGCGGCTTCATTGACACCGGGCCAGTCGGCGATGACGCGACCGCCTTTGAGCGCGCCGCCGGCGAGCAGGGCGACGGTGGCCGTGCCGTGATCGGTGCCCTCGGTGCCGTTGATGCGCGCGGTACGGCCGAATTCGGTGACAACGGCGACCACGGTTTCCTTCCAGGCGTCGCCCATGCCGCTTTCGACCGCGCCGATAGCGCCGTCGAGCGCGCCGAGCAGCGAGGCAAGGCGTCCGCTGGCCGCGCCTTCATCGGCGTGGGTGTCCCAGCCATCGTAAGACAGCGCACCGATGCGTGGGCCATCGGGCCGGGCAAGGAAGGTCGCGGCGGCGCCGGCCGCTTCGGCGAAATAGGCGCGCACGGCGGCAGCCCCGCCGGGGCCGGGCTTGTTCGGTGCTTGTCCCATCCCGCCCGCTTTGGCGATGGCCGCAAGTCCCATGCGCTCCTGAATGACGCGCGCCAATTGCGGATCGGTGTGATTGTAGAGATCGAGCAGCCGCATCACCGTGTCGTCCGCGGCGGGCGGCAGGCGCGGTGGCGTCCATGACATGACGGGCGCAGGGCCGCGCACGACGAGCGGCGTCACCGGGCCGACGGCAAAGGCATTGTGCGGCTTGGCGCTGGCGCGGTCCGCTGCTTCCAGCGAGCCGAGTGCGCGGTTGAGCCAGCCGGTATCGACGAAGCCGGGCTTTACCTGGCCGCTTTCGAGCACATCCTGCCCGTCGAAATGCGAACGCTCGCGATAGGGTGTGGCGACCGCATGAACAATCGCTGCCTGCTTCGCCTGATAGAGACGATGCAGGTTCGGCATCGCCGGGTTGAGCGCAAAGAATGAATCGAGAGCGAGCGCCGGCATCGCGCCGTCGAGCAACAGCGCTTTGTCGCCGCGCAACCTGACCCAGTCCGGATCGCCGACCGGCGCCACGGTCGCGAGTCCGTCGAGCGCGCCGCGCAACACGATCACCAGCAAGCGCGGATCGCGCCCTTCGGCGAGCGCCAGCTTCGGCAGATAGGCCCAGGCGAACAGCGAACCCGATCCGAGCAGCAATGCGCGGCGTGACGGAGCATGAAGGGTCATCGCATCATCTCCTCAGGAATTCCGGCGCCATGAGCAGCAGCGCGAGCGCCTGCGGCCGGCTTTCGGCACGCGATAAGGCCTGCCGCGTTTCCGGCGAGGCGAGGGGACCGAGTGCGGCATCCGCGACTTCTTCCGGGTCGATCAGCCCGCCGACGCGGCGCGCGATCTGGTTGGCGATGTCGAGACGTTGCGGCAGGCCATCGAGCCACGCGCCGTTGTCGTCGGCGAAGCCTTTCGGTGCCGGCGGCCGCCACAGCGGCTCGCCGAGCAGATTGAGCGTGTTGACGATGCGGCGGATGTCGGAGACGGCCATGCCGCAGGCGCGCATCGACGCGACGGTCCACTCGCTCGGCTTCTTGAGTTTGGTGCGCGGCGCGTCCCAGGCTTCGGGCGCAAGGACGAGCGCCTTGGATACTTCCTTGAGGTCGCCTTTGGTGTCGATGAAGCGTTTGGTCAGTTTGTCGACCAAAGTCTGCGGCGGTTCGTCGGCGACGAAATGGATCGCGAGCTTGCGGGCGATGTGTTTCGCCGTCTCGGGATGACGCGCGAGCGTGAGCAGCACGTCACGGCCCTGTTGTTGGCCGGTGTCTTCGTACGTCTTGGCGAGAACAGATTGTGCGCCGGGTTCGTGCATGCGGCTGTTGAAATTGAATTCGCCACCGCGCTCCGGCTCCTTCGTCGGCGTGATGGTCCAGCCGGTGATCACCTTGGCGAAATTGGTGACGTCGTCTTGCGAATAACCGGCGCGGGCGCCAAGCGTATGCAGTTCGAGAATTTCGCGGCCGAGATTTTCGTTGAGGCCTTTCTGCTGGCGCTGGCCGGCAATCGAGTTGGGGCCGATGGAGCGGGCGTTGTCGAGATAGGACAGCATGGCCGGATGCGATTCCACGGCCATCAGCATGTCGGCGAAGCTGCCGAGCACATGCGGCCGGATGGCTTCGCGTTCGAAAGCGCCGGCAATCGCGCGCACCTTGTCGGCCGAAACGCAAAAATGGTTCGACCAGAACCAGACGAGGCGTTCGGCAAAGCCGATGTCGGCATTGAGCGCGGCGTCGTATCGCGCTTTCGCTTCCTCAAGAAAAATCTGCTGCGGAATGCCGGGGCCGGGATCGCGCTTTGGCGGTTGTCCGTCGGCCATCGCGCCCGGGCTCTCGGCGGGCTTGGCCATGTCCATCGCCGGCGCGTCCTTGGGGGGCGACGCTTGGGCTTCCTTGGCAGCTTGCGCCGCCTTGTTGGCCTCGTTCTGCGCCATCTCACGCTCGGCGCGTTGCGCCAGCCGTTCGGCCTTGCGCTCCTGACGGAAATTGAACGCGGCGCGGGCGGCTTCGCCCGTGGTCAGAAGGTCGGCGTCGGAAACCTGCCCGGCATTGGGACGGTCGAGTTCGGCCAGAATCGCGCCGCGCGCGGCGGCACCGATCGAGGCGAACGACCCGGCACGCGGGCCGAAGCCAAAACGGTGCAGCGCAATCGCGGCCCGCATTTTCGCGTCTGGCGGCTTTTGATCGGTCGTCATAGATGCCCGTTCACAAGTCCGCCCCCGCTATCCCCAATGCCCGGGAATTTGGACGATTTTATGGGCGAACGGGAGTTGCCCGAGGGGGTAGACTTGGCCATCGTCCCCGCTTGAGTCGGGCAGCTCTCAAGGCTTCGCAATGCGCCAGTATCTCGATCTGATGGAACACATTCTTCACCATGGTGTGGAGAAGGGCGACCGCACCGGCACCGGAACGATGTCGGTGTTCGGCTATCAGATGCGGTTCGATCTGGCCGACGGCTTTCCAATGGTCACGACCAAGAAGCTGCATCTCAAGTCGATCATCCACGAACTGCTGTGGTTTCTCGCCGGCGACACCAACATCAAATATCTCAAAGACAATGGCGTGCGTATCTGGGACGAGTGGGCCGACGCCAATGGCGACCTCGGTCCGGTCTACGGCCACCAGTGGCGCTCATGGCCGGCCAAGGACGGCGCGACCATCGATCAGATTTCGAACCTGATCGCGATGATCAAGCGCTCGCCGGATTCGCGACGTCTCATCGTGACGGCGTGGAATCCCGCCGATGTCGACAAGATGGCGCTGCCGCCGTGTCACTGCCTGTTCCAGTTCTATGTCGCCAATGGCCGTCTCTCGTGCCAGCTCTATCAGCGCTCGGCCGATGTGTTTCTCGGCGTGCCGTTCAATATCGCATCCTATGCGCTGCTGACGATGATGGTGGCGCAGGTGACGGGCTACAAGCCCGGCGAGTTCATCCATACGTTCGGCGATGCGCATCTGTACAAGAACCATGTCGAGCAGGCGAACCTGCAGCTGTCGCGCGCGCCGAAAGCGCTGCCGACGATGCGCATCAATCCCGACGTGAAGGACATCTTCGGCTTCCGCTTTGAAGACTTCACGCTCGAAGGTTACGACGCGCATCCGCACATCAAAGCGATGGTGGCGGTGTGAGCATCGCGATCCGCGCTGCTCAGCCGACCGACAGCGCTTTGATTTTCGCTTTGGTCTGCGAACTGGCCGATTACGAGCGATTGCAGGGTGAGGTGGACGCGACGCCGGAAGAACTGTCGGCGGCGTTGTTTGCCAAGGACGCGAAGGTTTTTTGCGACATCGCAGAATGGAACGGGGAGGCGGCGGGCTTCTCGGTCTGGTTTCGCAATTTCTCGACGTTCCGCGGCCGGCACGGCATTTATCTCGAAGACCTTTATGTAAGGCCCGAGTTTCGGGGGCGGGGCATCGGCAAGGCGCTGATGGCGAAGCTGGCGCAGCGCTGCGTCGAAAACAAACTCGCGCGTTTCGAATGGGCGGTGCTGGACTGGAATACGCCGTCGATTGACTTCTATAAATCGATCGGCGCGCACGTGATGGATCAGTGGAAGATCTGCCGGTTGACCGGCAAGGCGCTGCACGATTTCGCCGGAGCATCTTCATGACCACGTTCAAGATCGTTCTCGTTGCCGCCATCGGCGAAAACAACGTCATCGGCCGCGAAGGCCAGTTGCCGTGGCGGCTGAAGTCCGATCTGCAGCATTTCAAGCGCGTGACGCTCAACCGCCCCGTCATCATGGGGCGGAAGACATATGTCTCGATCGGCAAGCCGCTCAAGGACCGCACCAACATCATTCTCACCAGCGACCTGAGCCTGATTGCGCCGGGCTGCGTGCTGACCTCCAGCCTGGAAGCGGCCATGGGCTTTGCCCGGCAAGACGCCCAGAAGCGGGGCGTCGATCAAATCATGGTCATCGGCGGCAGCGACGTCTTCGCCGCCATGATGCCGAACGCGGCGCGGCTGGAAATCACCCATGTCCATGCCAGCCCGGAAGGTGACGTGAAGTTTCCGCCGATCGACCCGGCGATCTGGCGCGCGACTTCGCGGCAGGAAATCACCCCCGGACCTGAGGACAGCGCCGCTTTCGCGGTTGCCGTGTACGACCGGTATTAGGCGCAAGCCCCTCTTGAGCGCGGCATGACGGCGCGTTGTGCCCCGGCCTTGTGTCCCCTATAACCGCCTCCAATATAGCCAAGACTAGGTTTTGCCGGGCGCAAAGCCCGACTCTGGGAGAGATTTCAATGCCATGGAGCAATCAGGGCGGCGGTGGCGGCCCGTGGGGTTCTGGTTCGGGCGGCGGCGGCGGTAAGGGCCCTTGGGGCGGCGGACCGCAGTCTTCGGGACCGACGCCACCAGACCTCGAGGAGATGCTCCGGCGTGGTCAGGATAAATTGCGCCGCGTACTGCCGGGCGGCAGCGGCAATCTGGGTGGCAAAGGTTTTGCCATTCTCGGTCTCGCGGCGCTCGTGCTGTGGGGCTTTTCTGGCGTCTTCCAGGTCGGTCCGGACGAACTCGGCGTCGTACTGCGCTTCGGCAAGGATGTGCGCGAAGTCCAGCCGGGTCTGAACTACCATCTGCCGTATCCGATCGAGACCGTGCTCACGCCCAAGGCGTTGCGCGTCAACAAGATCGACATCGGCATGCGCGTCGATGACGTGCGCCGCGGCAGCGTCACGCGCGACGTGCCGGAAGAAAGCCTGATGCTGACGGGCGATGAGAACATCGTCGACGTCGATTTCTCCGTGCTGTGGAAGGTCAAGCCGACCGGTGTCGGCGAATATCTCTTCAACATCCAGCGTCCCGAAGAGACCGTGAAAGCCGTTGCTGAAAGTGCGATGCGCGAAGTTATCGGCCGCTCTGAGATTCAGCCGATCCTGACCGGCGCGCGTCAGACCGTCGAAACGGCGGTGCAGGACCTGATGCAGAAGACGCTCGACAATTATGGCGCCGGCATCATCGTGCAGCAGGTGCAGATGCAGAAGGTCGATCCGCCGACGCAGGTCATCGACTCGAACCGCGACGTTCAGGCGGCCCGCGCCGATCTCGAGCGCGCGGTCAACGAGGCGCAGACCTATCAGAACCGTGTCGTGCCGGAAGCGCGCGGTAAGGTCGCGCAGATCACCCAGGCCGCGGAAGCCTACAAGTCGCAGACGGTCGCGGAAGCCACCGGTCAGACCTCGCGCTTCCTCAAGATCTATGAGCAGTACCAGAAGGCGCCCGAGGTGACCCGCGAGCGTATGTATCTGGAGACCATGGAGCGCGTGCTCGGCGGCGCCGACAAGATTATCCTCGACTCCGGCACGGGCAATGGCGGTGTCGTGCCCTATCTGCCGCTCAATGAACTCAGCCGCCCGGCCCCATCGCCGCAGCGCCAACCGCAGGCGGGAGCACGGCAATGAGAACTAATTTTATCGGCGGCGTTGCCGCCATCCTCATCGTCGCGGCGTTGTTCATCGCCTACTCGTCGCTGTTCACCGTCTATCAGACGCAACAGGCTCTCGTGCTGCGTCTCGGTCAGCCGGTGCATGTCATCAGCGAAGCCGGTCTTCACGTGAAGGCGCCGTTCATCGACAACGTCATCGCCATCGACAAGCGCATTCTTGATCTCGAAGCGCCGCCGCAGGAAGTCATTGCGTCGGACCAAAAGCGTCTCGTCGTCGATGCCTTCGCGCGGTATCGCATCAAGGATCCGCTTCGCTTCTACCAGACGCTTGGCTCGATCCCGGGCGCCAACTCGCAGCTCTCTATCCTGCTGAATTCGGCGCTGCGTCGCGTGCTCGGCGAAGCGACTTTCATTCACGTCGTCCGCGACCAGCGCGCCGACTTGATGTTGCGCATCCGCGAACTGGTCGACCGCGAGGCCACCGGTTACGGCATTCAGGTGGTCGATATCCGTATCCGCCGCGCCGACTTGCCGGAGCAGAACAGCCAGGCGGTCTATCAACGCATGCAGACCGAGCGGCAACGTGAGGCCGCGGAATTCCGCGCACAGGGCGCCCAGCGCGCCCAGGAAATCCGCTCGCGCGCCGACCGTGAGGTCACGGTGTTGATCGCCGAAGCGACGTCGCAGTCCGAACAGCTGCGCGGCGAAGGCGACGCGATCCGCAACCAGATTTTCGCCGACGCCTTTAACAAGGATGCCGACTTCTTTACGTTCTACCGATCGATGCAGGCCTACGAAACGAGCATGAAGCATGGCGACACCCGGCTTGTTCTCAAGCCGGACACCAACTTCTTCCGCTACTTTAACGACCCTTCGGGTAAGCTGCGGGCTGGATCCGGCACGCCGCCGGCGGCGCCCTCGGCATCGACGGGTTCCGCTACCCCTGCGGCGCGGTAATAACTTAAGGCACGAGAGAGCGCGGTTAGCATGATGGATTTTCTGGCCGCGCTCGGGCTGGTCTTTGTCATCGAGGGCTTGCTGTTCGCTGCGGTGCCCGGCCACGGCAAAAAGGCGATCGCCAGCGTTCTGGAAACGCCGGAACCGACCCTGCGGATCATCGGCATCGGGTCGGCGATCGTCGGCCTCGTGCTCGTTTGGTTTGTCCGGGGATAGCCTCGATTCATGACCGAGGGGCTGCTTTTCGGCCCGAATCGGCCTCTCATGCTGTTGATGTCGGCGCCCTTGATTAGCCGCTAACGCGGCGGCACTGTCGTGAACGACCCTCTCTTTCAGGAGATACGACGCCCATGGGCGCACTCTTCAACTCGATGACACCGGTAGTACGTGCGCGGATGGCGATTTTCGCCGCTGCGGCAATCGCTTGGCCGCTCATGAGCGGAGGTCAGGCGCTGGCGCGGGGCCCGGAAAACATCGCCGATACGGCGGAAGCCGTCATCGATGCCGTCGTCAACATCTCGACCAAGCAGACCGTCGACATGTCGGGTGGCGGCGCAATGCCGCAGCTCCCGCCAGGCTCGCCGTTCGAGGAATTTTTCGAGGACTTCTTCAAGAACCGCCGCGGCGGTCCGGGTGGCCCCGGACAGGGCGGTCCCGGACAGGGCGGTCCCGGGCAAGGTGCTCCTGGCGCGCCAGGACGTCAGGGACAGGGCGGCGAGGGCAACACGCCGCGTCGCGTCAACTCGCTC
The DNA here is from genome assembly GCA_903929045.1 of uncultured Hyphomicrobiales bacterium. Taxonomy (GTDB): domain Bacteria; phylum Pseudomonadota; class Alphaproteobacteria; order Rhizobiales; family Xanthobacteraceae; genus Pseudolabrys. The sequence continues at coordinate 9,796 of CAIYTE010000129.1, read as the reverse complement.
GGCTCCGGCTTCATTATCGATCCGGCCGGCTACGTCGTGACCAACAATCACGTGATCGCCGACGCCGACGAAGTCAGCGTCATCATGAACAACGGCACGACGCTCAAGGCCGAAGTGGTCGGCCGCGATACCAAGACCGATCTGGCGCTGCTCAAGGTTTCGTCGCCGACGCCGCTCAAGGCGGTGAAGTTCGGCGACAGCGACAAGTTGCGCCTCGGCGAATGGGTCGTCGCCATCGGCAATCCGTTCAGCCTCGGCGGCACCGTGACCGCCGGCATCGTGTCGGCACGCAACCGCGACATTCAGTCGGGGCCGTACGACAACTACATCCAGACCGATGCCGCGATTAACCGCGGCAACTCGGGTGGCCCGTTGTTCAACCTCGATGGCGACGTCATCGGCGTCAACACCGCGATCATCTCGCCGTCGGGCGGCTCGATCGGCATCGGCTTTGCCGTGCCGTCGAAGACCGTGGTCGCGGTGATCGATCAGCTGCGCGAGTTCAAGGAAGTGCGGCGCGGCTGGCTCGGCGTTCGCATCCAGCAGGTCACCGACGAGATCGCCGAAAGCCTGAGCATCAAGCCCGCGCGCGGCGCGCTGATTGCGGGCATCGATGAAAAGGGTCCGGCCAAGCCCGCGGGCATCGAGCCGGGTGACGTCGTCATTAAGTTCGACGGCAAGGACATCAAGGAAATGCGCGATCTGCCAAAGATCGTCGCCGAGACGCCGGTCGGTAAGGACGTCGAAGTGACGATCGTGCGCAAAGGCAAGGAAGAGAAGAAGACCGTCAGGCTTGGCCGTCTTGAGGAGACCGAGAAGAAAGTCGCCGCCGTCACCAAGAAGGACGACGTCGAGGAAAAGCCGGTCACCAAGAAAGCGCTCGGTCTCGATCTCGCCAACCTCTCCGACGATCTGCGCAAGAAGTACAAGATCAAGGACAAGGTGAAGGGCGTGGTCATCACCAGCGTCGATGCCAATTCACCGGCGTCGGAAAAGCGCCTGGCCCCTGGCATGGTAATCGCCGAAGTGCAGCAGCAGGCGGTGGCCAATGCCACCGATCTGCAGAAGCGCGTCGATCAGCTCAAGAAGGAAGGCAAGAAAGCCATCGTGCTGCTTGTCGTCTCGCCCGACGGCGATCCGAGCTTCGTCGCGCTGAGCCTGCAGTAGGGGCTCTCAACTTCGCTGAGAATGAAAATGCCCCGCTTCTGCGGGGCATTTTTTTGCCTCAGGCCGCGCTCGAGAATTTCATCAGCACAATGCCGGCGATGATCAGGCCCGCAGCGGCGACGCGCATGGCGGTTGCCGGCTCCTGCAGAACGATGACGCCGACGGCGAATGCGCCGATCGCGCCGATGCCGGTCCAGACCGTATAGGCCGTGCCGAGCGGCAGCGATTTCATTGCCGCGGCGAGCAGGAAGAAGCTGACCAGACTCGCGCCGATGGCGACGAGGGAGGGAACAAGCTTCGTGAAGCCGTCCGACTGCTTCATGAAGTACGTCCAGACGACTTCCAGCAATCCGGCGACGATCAAAACAAACCAGGCCACGGCCGATCTCCGTCAAAGACCGGGGCGTCCCGGATTTCAAAACCCATGTTGGGGGAGGGCGTTGCCTCGCGAACTCAATCTAGCGCCCGCGTGCGCGACTTCAAGTCTGCGGTGTCCCGCGCGCCTAAGCTGCGACAAATTCGCCCGCGGTATAGCCTTGAACGTACAAGAGCGCGGTGAGGTCGTTGTGGTCGATCCGCGCCGCAGCGGCCTCGGCCACTTTCGGCTTGGCGTGATAGGCGACGCCCAGTCCCGCTTCCGCAATCATGTCGAGGTCGTTGGCGCCGTCGCCGGTCGCCATCGTATCGGTGTCGGCGAGTTTGAAGTGCGTGCGCAGCTCAATCAAGGATGCGCGTTTGGTCTCGCGGCCGAAGATAGGCTCATCGACCGCGCCGGCCAGCTTGCCATCTGCGAGCGTGAGTCTATTGGCGCGGGTTTCATCGAAGCCGATCATCGCGGCAATGCGGCTAGTGAACAATGTAAAGCCGCCCGACACCAGCGCGGTGTATGCGCCGTTTTTGCGCATGGTCTGCACCAAGGTGCGGCCGCCGGGCGTGAGCGTAATGTGCTTGGCGATCACCTCATCGACCACGGTGACCGGGATGCCTTTCAGCAGGGCGACGCGCTCGCGCAAAGCCGGCTCGAAGGCGATCTCGCCGCGCATGGCGCGCTCGGTGATGGCGGCGACGTGGTCTTTCAGGCCGACGAAGGCGGCCAATTCGTCGATGCATTCCTGGCCGATCATGGTCGAATCCATGTCCGCCAGAAACAGCTTCTTGCGCCGATCGGCGGCGGGCTGGATGACCACATCGGCCGGCGCGTTAACGACACTGCGCAGATGGGCGGCCAATGCGCGTTGGTCCTCGCCCGGGCTTGCGCTAAAGGGAACATCGAAGGCGCCGGGCCCGAGCTGTTGTGGCTCTCCGGCGCCGGGCAATTCGGCGCGGACGCGCGCCAGCACTGACGCATCGAGCGCGTTCGAAGGACCGATCAGGGTTGCGACATGAGTCATGGGATGCCAGCCAATAGAGCGGTGCTTATTGCAGGGCCGACCGCCAGCGGCAAGTCGGCGCTGGCGCTGGCTTTGGCTGAAAAGCTTGGCGGCAACGTCATAAATGCCGACTCCATGCAGGTCTACGCAAACCTGCGCATCATCACCGCGCGTCCGTCGCCGGACGAAGAGGTGCGCGCGCCGCACCGGCTCTACGGCACCGTCGACGAGGCGGAGAACTATTCGGTGGGGCGCTGGATCGCCGATGTCGGCACTGTGTTGGATGATCTCACCGCCGCTGGGCGCATTCCGATCGTGGTCGGCGGCACGGGGCTGTACTTCAAAGCGCTGACCGAAGGCCTCGCGGCGGTGCCGCCGGTACCCGGCGAAATCCGCGAGCAGGTGCGGGCGCGTGTGCAAAGCGAGGGCGTTGCGCCCCTCTATGCCGAGTTGATGGAGCGCGATCCGGTGACGGCGCACCGGCTGATGCCGCTCGACCGTGTGCGCATCTGCCGCGCGCTCGAGGTGATCCTGGCGACCGGCCGTTCGCTGTCGGAGTGGCACAAGGAAGGCATGGCGCCGCTGGTCGATCCGGCGCGCGCCGCCAAGATTTTCCTGAACTGCGATCGTGCGGAGCTGATCGCGCGCATCGAAAAGCGGTTCATGGCGATGCTCGACGCCGGCGCGCTCGACGAAGTGCGCGCTCTTGCCGCACGCGACCTCGATCCGCTGTTGCCGGCGATGAAGGCGCATGGCGTGCCGTGGCTGATCCGTCATCTCAACGGTGAGATTGCGCTCGATGAGGCCGCCGAGGGCGGTGTCATGGATACGCGCCGCTACGCCAAAAGGCAGGTGACGTGGTTCAAAGGGCAGATGAAGGAATGGGCGGCAGTGCCGCCGGATATCCGCGTCGACGATGTCGCGGCGATGCTGCCGGCCTGAACGCCTTCGTCTGCTTTGTTAATGCAGATTGTTATAGCGGCGCAGGTTCAATTCCCGTGCCAGAAGCTGTGCTTTACAAAAGTTTTCATCAGTCGGTTGCAATTTACTCACGTCGTCTGTGATTGGAGTGAGTTGCAATGGTGTCGAAGTTCGGCGGTATTAAAATCGCGTCGCGCATTGCGATCTCGTTTGCGTTGGTCGTCCCGATCGCGATGTGGGCGTTGTTCGCCGAGACGAGCCGTTCGTGGCAGCTCTTCCGCACGGCCGAAATCGCGGACCAGCAGAACAAGTCGGCCAATGCGCTGATCCTCGGCGTCTATGACGTTCTCATTGAGCGCCAGTTCATCAACAATGCGCTGCAGGCATCCGAGCCCGCCAGTGCCGGCGCGCTCAAGAACATCAAGGACAACCGGACGCCGGCGGTGGCGAAGATCGACGCCGCCTTCGCCGATTTGGTGGCGCAGGACTTTTCCGGGAAGGACGCGCTGATCGCGGAGTTCACGGCGGCGCGCAATAAGGCCAACGAATACCGTGCGAAATCCGACAAGGCAATTGCGCTGCCCGCCGCGCAGCGCGATGCGGATGTTGTCAAGAACACCTATGCCGTGATGTCGTCATTCGTCGAGACGGCGCAGAAATTGTGGAACGGCGTGCTGAGCAACACCAGCGGCCTCGATCCGGAATTGTCGCGACTTGCCAATATCCGCGTGCTCGCCTGGAACATGCGCGACACCGCCGGCCGTGAGCGCGCGACGATTTCGCAGGCTTTGTCGGCGAAGGCCGCGATCTCGCCTGACAATATATCCAACATCAAGGCTATCCGCGCGCAGGTTTCACTGATGTGGCGGCTGCTGGAAGGCTCTCTGCGGCTCAACGAACGCGAGTCGATCGCCAAGGGCGTCGAGTCCGCAAAGGCGGGATACTTCGCCAAATTCCAGCCGCTCTCCGATCAGATGCAAAAGGTCTCTGCGGCCGGCGCCAACTATCCGATGTCGGTCTCGGAATGGGCCGACACCTCGACTCCCTTACTTGCAACCATTCTGGATGTGATGAACGGCGCTAGCGCGGCGAGTGAGCTGCATACAGCCAATCTCAGAAGCTCGGGCCAACATATGGTGGTCGTCAGCGTCAGCTTGCTGGCGGCCTGTATCGCCTTGTTTATCGGCACCATTGCGTTTGCTGTTTTCACCATCGCGCGTCCGTTGCGCGCTTTGACCAAGCCGCTCGACGAACTGGCGCAAGGCAACTTCGCCATCCAGGTGCCGGGTCTCGAACGCAAGGACGAGATCGGCCAGATCGCCGGCGCGGTCGACCTCATGGCGGGAAAAGTCCGCGAGGCGTTGCTGCAAATCAAGGTCTCGGCACGCGAAGTGACCAATGCCTCGGCGGAAATTTCCGCCAGCACGACCGACCTGTCGCAGCGCACGGAAGAGCAGGCCGCGAGCCTCGAGCAGACTTCGGCCTCGATGGAAGAGATTTCCTCAATCGTTCGCAAGAATTCTGACAGCGCGCGGCATGCCGCGCAATCCGCGGCGCAAACGCAGACCATTGCCGACCAAAGCGGCGCCGTTGTTGCCAAGGCCGTTGGCGCCATGGCGCGGATCGAAGAGTCGTCTCACAAGGTCGCCGAAATCATCGGCGTGATCGACGAGATCGCGCGCCAGACCAACTTGCTGGCGTTGAACGCTGCGGTGGAAGCCGCGCGGGCTGGCGAGGCGGGCCGCGGCTTTGCCGTCGTTGCAACTGAGGTGCGCAGTCTGGCGCAGCGTTCGTCGCAGGCCGCCAAGGACATCACGACGCTGATTACGAAGTCGTCCGGACAGGTTCAGGAGGGCGTCGATCTGGTCAACAAGGCCGGCTCCGCGCTCGGCGAGATCACCAAGTCGATCAAGGTTGTCACCGACATCATCGCCGACATTGCCGCTGCCGGCGCCGAGCAGGCGAACGGCGTCGACGAGATCAACAAAGCCATTACACAGATGGACAATGTGACTCAGCAGAACTCGGCGCTGGTGGAAGAGAATGCCGCCACCGCCAAGGTGCTGGAGCAGCAGGCGCAGAGCATGGACGACCAGGTGGCCTATTTCCGTTTCGAGGCGGAACAGGAAATCACGTCAACGGCTATCGCTGTACCGCATGTCACTACACAGATAAGGCATGCGAAACATCAGCGCGCTGCGGCGTAAATTTGATAATCCAGAATAATAAAATGCGGCAGCGAAAACCTTACCTCCGCGTATAAAATCTTAGAAAAGATTTCAGAAACCCTATCCACACTCGCCGCGAAAATTCGTTTTGCGGCACCTACAGAAAGTGGATGGGCCCCATGTTCAATCGTCTCTCCGTCAATGTTCTTTTGCGCTCGGCGATTTTGACGCTGGCGGCAGCCGTGGTCGTCGTCCTGAGTATCGGCGCCTGGCAGTCATGGAATCGTTTTCAGACCTCGTCGCGCATCGCGCATGTGACGGAAGCGTCCGCCCATCTGTTTAAAGCCCTGCACAATCTGCGCCTCGATCGCTCGACGTCGGTCCGCAGTCTGCTGAGCGACGCGCAGAGCGGCATCAGTTCCGATCTGCGCGGCTTCCGCGAAGGCGAAATGCCGGCGCTCAAGGCGGGCCTCGTTGCGCTTCGTGACGTCGATCTTCCCGAGGCGCAGAGTGCCGTTCCGGTTCTCGCCAAGGCGATCGAGCGCCAAGCGGCGCTGCATCAAGAGTCTGCTGCGGCGCTCGGCCAACCGAAAGCGGCGCGGCGCGCCACCCTGGCGAAAGACGTCGAAGACGACTTCACTTCCTTAATGACGTTGCTGGAGAAAATCTCGGCACAGCTCGGCACCGCCGTCAAACTTGATGACGCGTTTGTCGGGCAGATGATGCAGCTGAAGGAACTGGCCTGGCTGGCGCGCAACTCGGCCGGCGACTCGTCGGTTCTGTTGTCGAATACGATGTCGGGGATGCCGTTGCCGGCCGATCCGCTCATGAAGTACGCCGGAAATCTCAGCCGCGCGGAAAGCGCGTGGGCGTTGATCGAGGATTTTTCGGCAGGTCTGCCTGTTCCCAAGAAATTCACCGACGCGCTGACGCGCGGAAAGCAGGAATTCTTCAGTCAGGATGTCGCCGCGACGCGCCTCAAGGTCATGCGTGATCTTGTTGCCGGCGTGAAGCCGACTTTCAACATCGATGAGTTTATTCGTGCCTCGATCGGTCGCTTGAATTCGCTTCTCAACGTCGCCGAGGTCGCGCTGGATGTCGTCAAGGAATATGCGGCGGAGCAGCGCGCCAACGCACAGTGGCAGTTGATGATGCAGTTTGGCTTTGTCGCCGCGGCGCTGGGGCTGGCGATGATCATGACGTTGCTGATTTCACGCCGTGTCATCGCACCGTTACAGATGATCCAGGACCTGATGCTCAAGCTGGCGGGCGGCGATTTCAACTTCCAATTGCCGCGCGTGAGCCACCGGGATGAGGTCGGCCAGATCATCGGGTCGGTCAACACGATGGTGGAGGAAATCCGCAATACGATCGGCGGCATCAAAACCTCGGCCCGCGAAGTGACCAACGCTTCGGCCGAAATCGCCACCAACACCACCGATCTGTCGCAGCGTACCGAGGAGCAGGCGGCGAGCCTGGAGGAGACCTCGGCCTCGATGGAAGAGATTTCGGCGACCGTGAAGCGCAACGCCGAGAATGCACAGCACGCCAGCCGTTCGGCCAACGACACCCGTCAGGTCGCTGACCGGGGCGGCGATGTCGTCGCCAAGGCCGTGCAGGCCATGGCGAAGATCGAGGATTCATCGCGCAAAATTTCCGACATCATCGGCGTCATCGATGAAATTGCGCGCCAGACTAATCTATTGGCGCTCAATGCCGCGGTGGAAGCGGCGCGTGCCGGTGAAGCCGGCCGTGGCTTCGCAGTGGTGGCGTCCGAAGTGCGCAGCCTCGCCCAGCGCTCGTCGCAGGCGGCCAAGGACATCAAGGACCTCATCACCAACAGCAATAGCCAGGTGAAAGACGGTGTCGATCTCGTCAATCGCGCCGGCACCGCGCTCAACGAGATCGTCGACTCGATCAAGACGGTCGCCAGCATCGTCTCGGAGATTGCGACGGCCAGTGCCGAGCAGGCAACCGGCCTCGACCAGATCAACAAGGCCCTGTCGCAGATGGACGGCGTGACGCAGCAAAACTCGGCGTTGGTCGAGGAAAACGCCGCCACCGCCAAGACGCTGGAGCATCAGGCCAAGTCCATGGACGAGCAGGTCGCGTTCTTCCAGGTCGAGGACGGGCACACGGCCGCCCCGGTGCGCTCCGCTGCGCCGGTTCGAGTGCAATCTAGCGGCAGGTCCCTGGACGTCAGCCGGGCGGCCTAGCCGTCCCAGCCTCGTTTCCTGTACGGTTTAGGCCGGGTTCAGGCGCATTTTTGCGCTTGACCCGGCATGCGGCCTTACCTATAAACCGCGCAACGAAAGTACGGGTGGACGCTGTGACGCGCAATATTATTACCGTAGCCGTAGAGGTTCGGACGCCGCCGAGGTAAGCCAGCAAGGCTTCCTCAGGGTAGCGTCCGGACATGGCCCCCTTAGCGGGCCTTTTTTATTGGCGGATCGAGCAAGCAAGCGGATCGAGCAAGCGAGCAAGGATGACGAGCATGGAACGGGAAATGACGGGCGCCGAGATGGTGATCCAGGCGATGGCCGATCAGGGCGTAAAGCACCTGTTCGGCTATCCGGGCGGCGCGGTGCTGCCGATCTACGACGCCATTTTCGCGCAGAACCAGGTCCAGCACGTCCTCGTCCGTCACGAGCAGGGCGCAGTGCACGCGGCGGAGGGTTATGCCCGCTCGACCGGCAAGGTCGGCTGCATCCTCGTGACCTCCGGCCCCGGGGCCACCAACGCGGTCACGGGCCTCGCCGACGCTTTGTGCGACTCCATCCCGCTGGTCTGCATCACCGGACAGGTGCCGACGCACCTCATCGGCAACGACGCCTTCCAGGAAGCCGACACGGTCGGCATCACCCGGCCGTGCACCAAGCACAATTACCTGGTGAAGCGCATCGAGGACCTGCCGCGCGTGCTGCACGAGGCATTCCACATCGCCTCGACCGGCCGGCCGGGGCCCGTCGTCATCGACATCCCGAAGGACGTGCAGTTCGCCAAGGGCATGTACTCCGTGCCGACCGAATTTCCGCACACCGGCTACAAGCCGCGCGTCGAGGGAGACAAGGGACAGATTGCCCGCGCCATCGACCTGATGGCGACGGCCCGGCGTCCGATGTTCTACACCGGCGGCGGCGTCATCAATGCCGGCCCGGAAGCGAGCAAGCTCCTGACCGAACTGGTGAAGCTCACCGGCTTCCCGATCACCTCGACCCTGATGGGGCTGGGCGCGTTCCCGTCGCACGATCCGCAGTGGATGGGCATGCTCGGCATGCACGGCACGCTCGAATCGAACATGGCGATGCACGATTGCGACGTCATGATCTGCATCGGCGCGCGTTTCGACGACCGCATCACCGGCCGGCTCGACGCCTTCTCGCCGCACTCGAAGAAGATCCACGTCGATATCGATCCGTCCTCGATCAACAAGAACGTCAAGGTCGACATTCCGATCGTCGGCGACTGCGCCAACGTACTGCGTGACATGCTCAAGCTATGGCGCGAGCACAAGGCCAAGCCCGACAAGCGCGCGCACACCGACTGGTGGAAGCAGATCGAGAAGTGGCGCGGCCGCAAGTCGCTCGCCTATCGTCCGTCGAACGACGTCATCAAGCCGCAATACGCCATCGAGCGTCTGTACGAACTGACCAAGGACCGCGATACCTACATCACGACCGAAGTCGGCCAGCATCAGATGTGGGCGGCGCAGTTCTACGGCTTCCAGGAACCCAACCGCTGGATGACCTCGGGCGGTCTCGGCACCATGGGCTACGGCCTGCCGGCCGCGGTCGGCGTGCAACTCGCGCATCCGGGCTCGCTGGTCATCGATATCGCCGGCGAAGCGTCGGTGCAGATGACGATGCAGGAGATTTCGACGGCGGTGCAGTACCGGCTGCCGATCAAGATCTTCATCCTCAACAACAGCTACATGGGCATGGTCCGCCAGTGGCAGGAGTTGCTGCACGGCGGCCGTTATTCCGAAAGCTACTCGGCGGCTTTGCCCGATTTCGTGAAGCTGGCCGACGCCTTCCACGCCAAGGGCATGCGCGCGACCAGCGTAGATCAGTTGGACGACGTGATCAACGCGATGCTCGACTGCCCCACCGCCGTCATCGCAGACATCGCGGTCGACCCGGCCGAGTACTGCTTCCCCATGATCCCCTCCGG
>CAIYTE010000128.1 GCA_903929045.1 uncultured Hyphomicrobiales bacterium | reverse complement strand
GGCAGCATGCGCTACTCCGCGTAGCGCCGGAAGATCAGCGACGCATTGGTGCCGCCGAAGCCGAATGAATTCGACAGCGCGATATCGATCTTCCGTTCGCGCGCCTTGTGCGCCACCAGATCGATCGGCGTCTCGACCGACGGATTGTCGAGATTGATGGTCGGCGGCGCAATGCCGTCGCGGATCGCCAAAATCGAGAAGATCGCCTCCACCGCACCGGCCGCGCCGAGCAGATGGCCGATGCACGACTTGGTCGACGACATCGAGATGTGCGCGGCATCATTGCCGACGAGGCGCTGCACAGCGCCGAGTTCGATTTCGTCGCCGAGCGGCGTCGAGGTGCCGTGAGCGTTGATGTAGTCGAGATCGCCCGCGGTGATACCGGCGCGCTTGACCGCCATCGTCATGCAGCGGAACGCGCCATCGCCATCCGGGGATGGCGCAGTGATGTGATAGGCGTCGCCCGACAGGCCGTAGCCGATCAGTTCGGCGTAAATCTTGGCCCCGCGCGCCTTGGCGTGCTCGAGCTCTTCCAAAACGACGGCGCCGGCGCCCTCACCCATGACGAAGCCGTCGCGGTCCTTGTCGTAAGGCCGCGAAGCGCGGGTCGGTTCTTCATTGAACGCCGTCGACAACGCGCGCAAGGCGGCAAAGCCCGCGAGCGCCATGCGGTTGACCGGCGATTCCGCGCCGCCCGCCACCATGACGTCTGCATCGCCGAGCGCGACCATGCGGGCTGCATCGCCGATGGCGTGCGCGCCGGTCGAACAGGCCGTGACCACCGCGCTGTTCGGCCCTTTCAGGCCATGCGCGATCGACACAAAGCCCGACGCCAGATTGATGATACGGCCGGGAATGAAGAACGGCGAAACGCGGCGCGGTCCCTTCTCGTGGAATTCGACGGCGGTCTTGGCAATGCCTTCGATGCCGCCGATCCCCGAGCCGAGCATGACGCCGGTCGTGATCTGGTCTTCATGCGTCTGCGGATGCCAATCGGCATCGTCGAGCGCCTGCTTGGCCGCGCACATCGCATAAACGATGAACTCGTCGACCTTGCGCTGCTCCTTCGGCTCCATCCACTGATCGGGATTGTAGGTGCCGTTGGTGCCATCTCCGCGCGGGATGCTGCACGCAATCTTGCAGGACACATCCGAGACGTCGAAACGGTCGATTTTCTTCGCGCCGCTCTCGCCCTTGATGAGGCGCGCCCACGTCGGCTCAACGCCGCAAGCGAGCGGCGTGAGCATTCCCATTCCGGTGACGACGACACGCCTCATGGCCGGCTCCGAGCAAAATTACATGCAAAGGCAGACAAGGTTGCGCAGCCTGCGGCAACTTCTCTGCGCGTGCACGGCACGGGGCTCATCAGGCCGAAAGGCATGACGTTACGTGAGCGGCCGCGCAACGGCTGCTCTCAGCCCTTGGCGTTCTTTTCGAGAAACTTAACCGCGTCGCCAACGGTCAGAATGGTCTCGGCGGCGTCGTCGGGAATTTCGCAGTGGAATTCCTCTTCGAAGGCCATCACGAGTTCAACCGTGTCGAGGCTGTCGGCACCGAGATCGTCGATGAAGCTTGCTCCTTCGACCACCTTGTCGGGTTCCACCCCCAGGTGCTCCACGACGATCTTCTTAACTCGCTCGCCAATGTCACTCATCGTTCCGACCTCGTGTTTTTAGATTGGGAAGCGATCCGGAGCAGATCGCAACCATCGCCTACGGCCTCGTCTTGATTGACTTTGGTGTGGCGACATCGATCACAGAGCGCTTTGCGCTGTTCCGTGACCGGCCGCCCCAGCCGGGCCGAAATCCGGTTAACATACTTCAAAAGCGTTGACTAGCGCGTGAGAGCGTAGCCACACAGGTACGAAAAAGCCAACCAATTCCGTACCATACGCCTAAATCATCGCCATCCCGCCGTTGATGTGGATGGTCTGGCCGGTGACGTAAGCCGCTTCGTCCGACGCTAGATAAACCGCCGCGGCGGCAATGTCAGCAGGAGTTCCGAGGCGCCCCGCCGGCACGCGGGACAGAATGCCCTCGCGCTGCTTCTCGTTCAATTTGTCGGTCATCGGCGTGGCAATGAAGCCGGGCGCGATGCAATTGGCCGTCACATTCCGCTTGGCGTATTCGGCGCCGACCGATTTGATCATACCGATCATCCCCGCTTTCGACGCCGTATAATTGCCCTGCCCCGGATTGCCGGTGACGCCGACCACCGAGGTGATGCCGATGACGCGGCCGAAGCGGCGGCGCATCATGGTTTTCACCGCGGCGCGGGACAGACGGAACGTCGCGGTCAGATTGACGGCGATGACCTGATCCCAGTCTTCGTCCTTCAACTGCACGAACAGATTGTCTTTGGTGACACCGGCATTGGCGACCAGGATGTCGAGTTTCTCCATCTTGGCTTCGGCGTCAGGCACCAGCTTTTCCACCGCGGCCATGTCCGACAGATCGCAGGGCAGCACGTGGACACGGCTGCCCAACTCACCCGCCAGCTTTTCGAGCACCGGCGCGCGTGTGCCGGAAATTGCAACAGTCGCACCCTGCGCATGCAGCGCGCGGGCGATGCCCTCGCCGATACCGCCGGTCGCGCCGGTCACCAATGCGGTCTTGCCCGTGAGGTCGAACATGTCTTTCTCCAAACTTCTTTTTATCGAGCGGCTTTGAAAGCCGCGACGTCGTCGGGCGTGCCGACCGCGCTTGTCGCCGCGCCATCGGCGATGCGCTTGATGAGACCGCTCAGCACCTTGCCGGCGCCGATTTCGTAGAACGTCGTCACGCCGGCCTGTGCCATGAAGGCAACCGACTCGCGCCAGCGCACCGTGCCGGTGACCTGCGTCACCAGCGACTTTACGATGTCGTCCGGCTGCTGGATCGGCTTGGCAAGAACGTTCGCCACCACCGGCACCACGGGTGCGTTCACTTTCACCTTCGACAGCGCGTCGGCCATGACGTCGGCGGCCGGTTGCATGAGCGCACAATGGAAGGGTGCGGATACGGGCAGGATCATCGCGCGCTTGGCGCCCTTGCCCTTGGCGATTTCCACCGCGCGTTCGACGGCGGCCTTGTCGCCGGAGACGACCACCTGGCCACCGCCATTATCGTTGGCAGCCTGACAGACCTGGCCTTGCGCCGCTTCCGCAGCGACCGCAGCCGCAGCATCGAATTCCAGCCCGATCAGCGCCGCCATGGCGCCAACGCCGACGGGCACGGCTTTCTGCATCGCCTGCCCGCGGGTCCGCAGCAGCCGCGCGGTATCGGCGATGCTGAACGCACCCGCCGCAGCCAGCGCCGAATATTCGCCCAGCGAATGACCGGCGACGAATTGCGCATCGCGCTTGAGATCGAGACCGGCTTCCGCTTCGAGAACGCGGATGACGGCGACCGATACGGCCATCAAGGCCGGCTGGGCATTCTCGGTGAGCGTCAGGGTTTCGATCGGGCCTTCGAAGATGGTCGCGGACAGCTTTGCGCCGAGCGCCTCGTCGACCTCGTCAAAGATCTTCTGGGCCGGGGCGAAATTCGCCGCCAAGGCCTTGCCCATGCCGACAGACTGACTGCCCTGTCCCGGAAATACGAACGCCGCCGCCATGCAATGCGCCTTCTGCCGTGAAATCGGGCCGAAAGACACCCCGCCGGCGGTGTCTGTCAAGCTTGCCCGGCCGGAGTAACCAGACGATAGGACTCTGGCGCTAGGTTTATGGAACACCATTCAAAAGGCTGGATGATGAGTGACCTGGTAAGTGAGGAGGATTTGGCGCGCGCGCGCACCGATCTCGCATTCCGCCAGCAGTTGATGGCCGAGAACCTCGAGAAGTTGTTGGAAAAGCTCAATGATTTGCGCCGTTCCAGCAACGTCAAGCCGGAGGTTGCCAAGCAGATCCGCGAAGGCGTTGATCTGGCGGTGAAATTGGCCGACCGGCTGCAGCAATATGGCGGCCAGACCGGAGCCTGATACCGCGGCAGGCGCCACTTCCCGCCTTGCAATTGCGGGGAATCCCCCTATAAACCGCCCGTTCCGTTGATCCTGGTTGGGAGCTGAACGGACGGCCGTTTTTCAGCAGTTTTGAAAACCGGTAGGGCCGCTGTGCCCGTCGTCCCGTGTTCCCGCCTTCTGAGCGGTTCGAGCCTTCCCAAAGGGCTCGAAGGGCTAGGCGCCAGGGTCAAAGGTCATCAGCCCGCAAAGGGCTAACAAGGGAAGGCATTGCATGCCGTTGTACGAGCACGTCTATCTTGCGCGCCAGGATCTGAGCACGCAGCAGGTCGAGGAATTGACCGCCAAGCTGACCTCGGTGATCACCGAGAATGGCGGCACCATCGCCAAGACCGAATACTGGGGCCTCAAGTCCCTCACCTATCGCATTTCCAAGAACCGCAAAGCCCACATGACGCTTCTCAACGTCGAAGCGCCGGCCGCGGCCTTGAACGAAGTCGAGCGTCAGGAGCGTCTGTCGGAAGACGTGCTGCGCTATCTCACCATTCGCGTTGAAGAGCACGAGGAAGGTCCCTCGGCGATGATGCGCAAGTCCGATCGCGATGATCGTGGCGACCGCGGAGATCGTGGTGACCGCGGCGACCGTGGTGATCGCGGCGGCCGCGATCGTCGTCCGCGTGACGAAGACGCCACATCGGCGGAGGATTAAACAATGGCATTCGGATCATCCCAAGGCGCAAGTGCTGGTGGCGGCGGAGCCCGTCGTCCTTTCTTTCGCCGTCGCAAGACCTGCCCGTTCACCGGCGCCAATGCGCCGAAGATCGACTACAAGGACGTGAAGCTGTTGCAGCGTTACGTCTCCGAGCGCGGCAAGATTGTGCCCTCCCGCATCACCGCGGTGTCGGCCAAGAAGCAGCGCGAACTGGCTCAGGCGATCAAGCGTTCGCGCTTCCTCGGCCTGCTGCCCTACGTGATCAAGTAAGAATTAAGGGCGCCGGATACGTCCGGCGCCCCCTTTTAACGAGGCTTGCGGGGTCACCCCGTGCGCCGATGGTTGGGTCGGAATCAGTCCGGCTCTAACCGCTCGAAGAGCGGGACAGCTCGTGATGATGCAGCTTGGCATAGTCGGACTGGGTGCGGGCGCGGCGGCAGCGTTGCTGTTTGCGTCGACGGCTGGCGGCTCGTGGCTGTCGATCATCCTGTTCTATCTCGCGCCCCTTCCGATCATGATCGCCGGGCTCGGCTGGAGTCATTGGGCCTCGCTGATCGCCGCCGTCTCCGGTGCACTCGCCATCGGCGCCTTCTTCGGCACCACCCTCTTTTTCACGTTTCTCGTCGGCGTCGGCCTTCCGGCCTGGTGGCTGAGCTATCTGGCGCTGCTCGCCCGCCCGATGACGGCCGGCCCTGGCAACATGCCCGCCCCGGCGAATGACGCGCTCGAATGGTATCCGGTCGGCCGTCTTGTCGCCTGGGCCACCATCATGGCCGGTGTTTTCGTCGTCGCGGTCCTGCTGTTTTCCTACGGCTTTGACGCGGACAGCTACCGCGACGCCATGACCAAGACGATGACCGCGGCGCTGAGCCGGGTGTTCGCGGAAAATCCGGAATTGAGCGGCGCCACGTCCGAACGCTTGGTGGCGTTCTTTGTCGCCAGCATGCCGCCGACCGCCGCGGTGGCGACCGCCATCATCAGTGTCGTCAATCTGTGGCTGGCCGCGCGCATCGTCAGCTTTTCAAGCCGGCTGAAGCGTCCATGGCCGGATTTGTCGGCCATCACGTTCCCGAAGACCTTGATCGCGGCACTCGCCGGTGCGCTCGCCTTGAATGTCGCCGGCGGCATGCTTGGCATCGTCGCGCTCGTGTTTTCGGCGACGCTGATGCTGGCCTTTGCGCTGGTCGGCCTGGCCGTGCTGCACACCGCGACGCGGGGTGTCACCGGCCGCGCCTTCATGCTCAGCACCGTCTACATCTCCGCGCCGCTGCTGTCGGGCTGGCCGATTTTGGCCTTCGCCCTGATCGGCATCGGCGAAACCTTTTTCGATCTGCGTGCGCGGCTCGCGCGCAAACGCGGGGCGCTCGGCGGCCCGCCTGCTCTCACCTGACTTTTCATCTCAACCCGAACACCGGAATAACCCGAAGTTCAAACGAAGGAGTGACGACAATGGAAGTGATCCTGCTCGAGCGCGTTGGCAAACTGGGCCAGATGGGCGACGTCGTGAAGGTCAAGGACGGCTATGCCCGCAACTTCTTGCTGGCTCGCGGCAAGGCGCTGCGCGCGACCGCCGACAACAAGTCGAAGTTCGAAGGCATGAAGGTCGAGCTCAAGAAGAAGAGCGACGAAGCCAAGGGCGTCGCCGGCAAACTGGCCTCGAAGGTCGACGGCAAGACGTATGTCGTCATCCGTCAGGCGAGCGAAACCGGCCAGCTGTTCGGTTCGGTCTCGACCCGCGATATCGCCACCCTGATCACCGCGGGCGGCGACGAAGTCAGCCGTTCGGCCGTCATCCTCAACGCCCCGATCAAGACCATCGGCGCCTACAAGGTGCCGCTCGACCTGCATCCGGACGTCGAAGTGTCGGTGACTGTGACCGTTGCCCGCAGCGAAGCCGAAGCCGAGCGCATTGCCCGCGGTGAAGACGTGACGGTGCGCCGCGAGGATGCCGAAGAGGAAGCCGAAGCAGCGCTGGCCGCCGCTGAAGCCTTCTTCGAACCGAACGATGAAGGCGACGAGGACGAAGCCGAAGCCGCGGAGCCTGCCGCCGAATCCGAAGGCGAGAAGAAGCCCGCCAAAGCAAAGAAGGCCAAGGCCAAGAAGGACGACGCCGAAGACTAATCGGCCGGCCGTTTACAGGCTAAAACTAGTACCGGCTGCTAGTCCGCTTTCGGACCGGCGGCCGGTTCTGCTTTGGGCTCCTCGTAGCCGGTTCGATCCGATCACGCCAACCTCTTTTCCAGAACAAAATCCCTTTTTGAGCGATAAAATTTATAATACAATCTGGACGATTGTATCGCTTATCGGAGGGACCTCTCGTGAGTACTTGTCATGCGTGCAATGGCTCGGGGGAGTGCCAAACTTGCGAGGGTACCGGAAGCGTTAAAGACAAAAACATGGCGCCAGAGCCTTGGGCTGTCGACGAAGATGGCGACGTCCAATGCTTTGAATGCAGAGGCTCGAAAAAGTGCGTTCAATGCGACGGGAAAGGCGAGTTAGAAGATGATTAGTTTTGCAAAAAATCTTCTAGGTACTTTTCAGGGTTTGCAAAAAAACGCGCCATCAATTGAAAATGCGTGGTGGCCCTGAAGTTAGTTTCAGAAATGCCGCCATCTTTGATGTGCTGAACTTTTGCGCCGGGATAAGCCATTATAATAGGACTATGCGTTACGATGATGAATTGTGCGTTTCCGGTTTTTTCAATCTCATGAATAAGGCCAAGCAGCGCCAATTGCCGATGTGGCGATAAAGCCGCTTCGGGCTCATCTAACAGGTAGATGCCTTTACGGTTCAAGCGATTGGCGAATAGGGACATGAACGCCTCCCCATGAGAGCGTTCATTCAAAGATTTACCACCATATGCCTGATAGATGCTGTTGCCGCTCTCCTTTGCCAGAGTATCAATCTGGTTTGAGAACTGAAAAAAGCTTTCTGCGCGCATGAAAAATCCGTCGTTGATCTTCAGCGACCAGGAAAACTTCATATTCTTCAGCAGCGGATCAACGTCCGACACGCTTGCATGGATGTTGTGATTACGGTTTCCGCCGGTCAGACTAAACCCGCAATGAACAGCCAGCGCTTCTATTAATGTTGATTTGCCTGACCCATTTTCCCCGCAAATGATTGTTACGGGCGTCCGGAAGGCGAGTTCAAATCCGTTTTTCGCAAGTGGAATATTACAGGGATACGTCTCTGAATCCCCACCGCCCCGAAGCGTAATAGTCTTAAGAAATGGAGCTTCGATACCCATGGAGTTACCATATCGGAAACGAACCGCAACGGACCCAAATTCCGCTTGCTAATAACTATGGGACCCACGCCCTTGCTACCAGTGCGACCAAAGCAGGCCGACGATTATTTCCACGCAAAGCCGGTTTCCATTGCGGTGCCTCCTCAAAATGAACAGCGGCAAGTAAAGTCCTGCTGCTAGTCCGCTTTTGGACTGGCGGCCGGTTCTGCTTTGGGCTCGGCGGGCTTTTCGGCCGGCTTGCTTTCCGACGCTTTGGGTTCGGCCGGCTTGGCTTCCGTCGGCTTATTGTCACCCGGCAGCGAAATGGCGCCGTCCGGCTTCTTGTCGGCGCCCTTCTTGTCGTCGCCCTTCGAAGATTTCTTGGTCGAGGCCTTTTTGACCGGAGCACCCGGGGCGTCGCCGACGCCCTTGAGGTAGCTGGCGATGGCGGCCGCGGATTCACGGCTCGCCGTGTAGTGCTGGCGCAGGAAGCCCTCCATGCCGAAAACGCCGCCCGACTTGGCCACGGCGCCCGGCACCTTATGGCAGATGGCGCAATCCGAGGCGTAGAGCTGGGCGCCCGTCTTGCCGTGGTCCAGGTTTTCCTGGGCGGCGGCGCTACCCGCAAAACCGGCCACAAAAACGCAAAGAGCCAGCCGGAAGCCGCTGAAAACCGTCATTGCCGTAACCCCGTGAGACCCGACGCGCCCGCCGATGGGGCCGCGATTCAGCGCACTTGATACCCCACTTTTCAGGCCTTGTGACCAAGCCCCGCGGATGTTTCGGCAATACAGTCATACCAAAAAGCCGTTGCGGACGGCAAAACCCGTTGATTAAATACCTCCACTGGAAGTTGTTGCAGCTCTCGACGTGCTGGGAAGCCTTTAGCCGGGTCGTTCAGTGGAAACCGAGATGGTGCGGCCGATGGACCGGTTGCTTGGTTTTTTGCTTCAGACGTTTATCCGACGCGGTACCTTTCAGGTCACCACGTCTCGCGGGACGGTTTTAACCTTCGGTGACGGCACCGGCACAAAGGTCTCCGTCCGCTTCGCCACCCGCACCGCCGAGTGGGGCATACTCCTCGATCCAGAACTGAAATTCGGCGAAGCCTATATGGACGGCGATTTCGTCGTTGAGGAGGGCACCATCGCCGATGTGCTCGCGGTGATGCTCGGACAGAACACCGACGTACCGCACTGGGCCAAACTTCAAGGCGCGTTGCGCTACATCTACCGCCGTTTCGAGCAGTACAATCCCCGCTCCCGCTCACGGCGCAACGTCGCGCATCATTACGATCTCGACGGCCGGCTCTACTCGCTCTTCCTCGACGCCGACCGGCAATATAGCTGCGCCTATTTCGAGCGGGCGGACCAGTCTCTCGACGACGCGCAACTCGCCAAGAAACGCCACCTCGCCGCCAAGCTTGTCCTGCAGCCCAACCAACGTGTGCTCGACATCGGCTCCGGCTGGGGCGGCCTCGGACTTTATCTCGCGGAGTTTGCCGGCGCCGATGTGATGGGCGTGACGTTGTCTACCGAACAGCTCGGCGTCGCCAATGCACGCGCGGCGGAAAAGAAACTGAGCGATCACGCCCGTTTCGAACTCCGCGACTACCGCGACATCAACACCACGTTCGACCGCATCGTTTCGGTCGGCATGTTCGAACATGTCGGCGTCAATCACTATGACGGTTTCTTCCGCAAGGCCAAGCAGCTCCTCGATCGCGACGGTGTCATGGTGCTGCATTCCATTGGCCGCTCGGAAGGTCCGAGCCGCACCAGCCCGTGGATCTCGAAATATATCTTCCCCGGCGGCTATATCCCGTCATTGTCGGAAGTGCTGCCGGCCATTGAGAAGGCCGGACTGCTCGTCACCGACATCGAGATCCTGCGCCTGCACTACGCCGAGACGCTCAAGGCTTGGCGCGAGCGTTTCATGGCGCATCTGGAGGAAGTCGAGCGTATTTATGACAAGCGTTTCGTGCGGATGTGGGAGTTCTATCTCGCCTGCTCCGAAATGGCGTTCCGCGAGCAGAATATGATGGTGTTCCAGATCCAGTTGACGCGGCGCCAGGGCGTCGTGCCGATCACGCGCGACTACATCATGCGTGAGGAACAGCGGCTGCGTACAATCGAGAACAAAAACATCGAGCCGTTGCGTCTCGCTGGCGAATAAACGCGCCTTTTTCAAACTGTCCGGTTCGTCAAGCGTTACCGCACGCTGAAGCCCCGCAATTTTTTGCGGTGAGTTGCTGTGGACAGCGCATTCCTTTGTCGCGCCATGGCTTCCATCTGGTTAAGCCAAGCACCCAACAAAGTTTCGTCTAAATGGCGGAACAAGGATAACCATGGCCCCGCTCGAATCAGCGCTTCGCAAGTCTGCCGAAGAGGCACTTCCCAAATTCCGTTCTGCACCGCACAACATCGAGGCGGAGCAAGGGCTGCTGGGCGCGATTCTGGTCAATAACGAAGCGTTTTACCGGGTTTCCGACTTTCTCAATCCCGAGCATTTCTTCGAGCCGATCCACCAGAAGGTCTATCAGCTGTCGCGCGACCTGATCCGCGCCGGCAAGATCGCGACGCCCGTCACGCTCAAGACCTTCCTCGACGGCACCATCGACATTGGCGGTATCTCTCTGGCCCAATACCTGGCCCGCCTCGCCGCCGAAGCGACGACCATCATCAATGCCGAGGACTACGGCCGCACCATTTACGATCTCTCGATCCGCCGCGCGCTGATCATCGTCGGCGAGGACATGGTCAATGTCGCCTTCGACGCGCCGGTCGAATTCGCGCCGCGCGCCCAGATCGAGGACGCCGAGCGCAAGCTGTTCGAACTCGCCGAGACCGGCCGGTACGACGGCGGCTTCCAGGGCTTCGGTCAGGCGCTGACAACCGCCATCGACATGGCGGCCAACGCCTTCCAGCGCGACGGCAAACTTTCCGGCATCGCCACCGGCCTCGACGATCTCGACAAGATGATGGGCGGCTTGCAGAAGTCGGACTTGATCGTGCTCGCCGGACGTCCCGGCATGGGCAAGACCGCGCTCGCCACCAACATCGCCTTCAACGTTGCCAATGCCTGGGAAGGCAATGTGCGCACCGACGGCCACACCGAAACGGTCAATGGCGGCGTCGTCGGCTTCTTCTCGCTGGAAATGTCGGCCGAACAATTGGCGACCCGTATCATCGCGGAGCAGACCGCCATCCCCTCGAACCAGATCCGGCGCGGCGGCATCAGCGAAGCCGACTTCGAGAAGATCAAGGACTACTCGATCCGGCTGCAGAACCTGAAACTCTACGTCGACGAAACCGGCGGCCTGTCGATCGCGCAGCTCGCGGCGCGCGCGCGGCGGCTCAAGCGCCAGCGCGGCCTCGACGTCATCGTCGTCGACTACCTCCAGCTACTCACCGGTTCGAGCAAGCGCGGCCAGGAAAACCGCGTGCAGGAAATTACCGAAATCACCACGCGCCTCAAGGCGCTGGCGAAAGAACTTCAGGTGCCGGTGATCGCGCTGTCGCAGCTGTCGCGTCAGGTCGAAAGCCGCGAAGACAAGCGCCCGCAGCTCTCCGACTTGCGTGAATCGGGATCGATCGAGCAGGACGCCGACGTGGTGATGTTCGTTTATCGCGAAGAATATTATCACCACATGCGCAAGCCCTCCGAAGGCGACCGCGAAAAGTTCGCCGCCTGGCTCGCCGACGGCGACAAATATGTCGGCAAAGCCGAAGTCATCATCGGCAAGCAGCGTCACGGACCGACCGGCACCGTGCAGTTGGCGTTTGAAGGCGCCACGACCAAGTTCTCGTCTTTGGCGGAAGCCGACCGCCTGCCCGAGCGCATCGGCGACTAATCCCCGCAACAGCTTGCGGCGGATAGACGGGCCCTATCCGGCCCGCTAAACCTGCGGCATGGCCCTGACCGACACGCCGATTCAGCCCGACCAGACCCCTGTGACGGATTCCGTGACCGCCGGCCCGCCCGCCGCGGAAGCCGGCGGCATTCTCACCGTCGATCTGTCGGCGATCGAGGCCAACTGGCGCGCGCTGGGCCGTCGCATCATGCCGTCGGAATGCGCCGCCGTGATCAAGGCCGACGCCTATGGCTGCGGCATCGAGCCGGTAGCGGCGCGTCTGGTCAAAGCGGGTTGCAAGACCTTCTTCGTCGCCGATTTGCTCGAAGCGCGCCGCGCCCGCACGGCGGCGCCGGACGCCGCGATTTATGTGCTCAACGGCCTGTTGCCCGGCACCGCGCCGGCTTTTGCCGCGTTGCGCGCACGGCCGGTCATCGGCAGCATGGTTGAACTCGCCGAGTGGGATGCCTTCTGCTCCGGTCAGCAGTGGCGCGGCGGCGCGGCGCTGCATGTCGACACCGGCATGAACCGGCTCGGCATCACCGCCAACGACGCTGCGGCTCTGGCGCCGCGCATCCGCTCGGAAAATCACGGCATCACGCTGCTGATGAGCCATCTCGTCAGCGCCGAGGTACAAAACCATCCGCTCAACGAGCGTCAGATCGCCCTCTTCCGCGAAGTGCGCATTCTCTATCGCGGCATCACCTCATCGCTTTCCAACTCGTCCGGCATCTTTCTCGGCAATGCCGCGCATTGCGACATGGCGCGGCCTGGCGTTGCGCTCTACGGCGTCAATCCGACGCCGGGCCGCAGCAACCCGATGCGGCCGGTGATCGAATTGCAGGCGCGCATCGCGCAGGTGCGCATTGTCCCCAAGGGCGAGACGGTCGGTTACAACGCCGGCTGGACCGCCAAGCGGCAGACGCGGCTTGCCGTGGTCGCGGTCGGTTATGCCGACGGCTATCTTCGCGCGGCGGGCGCCTCCGACGCCGCACCGGGCGCCGACGCCATTGTCGCTGGCAAGCGCTGCCCCATCGCGGGCCGCGTCTCGATGGACCTGATCGCCGTCGATGTTACCGATCTGCCCGAAGGCAGCGCGCGGCGCGGTGACCTCGCCACGCTAGTCGGCGACGAAATCAGCGTCGATGACGTCGCCGCTGCCGCCGGCACCATCGGCTACGAGGTGCTCACCAGCCTCGGCAAGCGCTATCACCGGGTCTATCGCGCGTAAGGCGTTCTCCTCGCCGCCGGTGACTGTTCCTAAAAGTTTGTTCTTGTATTGTTCTCATGGACGTTCTAGCGTCCTGAGCAGCAATGACGGGCGATTCCGGCGCGCGGTCCCGAAAGTGGGACCCGGTTTTCGGAAAAGACCGCGCGGAACAGAGAAATCCCATGTCCAAACGCTCGCTGAGCTTCATCTGCCAGAACTGCGGCGCCACCTCGCACCGCTGGCAGGGCAAATGCGAAGCCTGTGGCGAATGGAATTCGCTGGCCGAGGAAGGCGCCGACCGGCCCGCTGGTCCCGGCCGCAAGCCACCTAAGGGCCGCCTCTTTGCGCTCGAGGGATTGCAGGGCGAAGCCCGCGACGCCCCGCGAATTGCCTCCGGTCTCGCCGAGCTTGACCGTGTTACCGGCGGCGGCTTTGTCCGCGGCTCGGTGCTGCTGATGGCGGGCGATCCCGGCATCGGCAAATCGACCCTGCTGATCCAGGCGACCGCCGCCATGGCGCGCGCCGGTCATCGCGCCGTCTATATCTCCGGCGAAGAAGCGGTGGCGCAGGTGCGTCTGCGCGCCGAACGGCTCGGCCTTGCCGATGCGCCGGTCGAACTCGCCAGCGAAACGTCGGTCGAGGACATCATTGCGACCTTGTCCGAGGGCAAGACCCCGCGCCTCATCGTCATCGACTCCATTCAGACCATGTGGACCGACCTCGTCGAGTCCGCGCCCGGAACCGTGACGCAGGTGCGCGGCTCGGCGCAGACGCTGATCCGCTTTGCCAAAAAGTCCGGCGCCGCCATCATCATGGTCGGCCACGTCACTAAGGACGGCCAGATCGCGGGACCGCGCGTCGTCGAACACATGGTCGATGCCGTCCTGTCCTTCGAAGGCGACGGCACGCATCAGTTCCGCATCCTGCGCGCGGTGAAAAACCGTTTCGGCCCAACGGACGAAATCGGCGTGTTCGAAATGACCGGGGCGGGCCTCGCCGAAGTCGCCAATCCGTCGAAGCTGTTTCTCTCCGAGCGCGATCTCGGCCAGCCGGGCACGGCGGTGTTCGCCGGCATGGAAGGCACGCGGCCGATCCTCGTCGAAATCCAGGCACTCGTAGCGCCGACATCCTTGGGTACGCCCCGCCGTGCCGTGGTCGGCTGGGACACCAGCCGGCTCGCCATGGTGCTGGCAGTGCTCGAAGCGCATTGCGGCGTGAAGCTCGGCGGTCACGACGTCTATCTCAACGTCGCCGGCGGCATGCGCATCCATGAACCCGCGGCCGATCTTGCCGCCGCCGCCGCCCTCGTTTCCTCGCTCGCCAATTCGCCCTTGCCGGCGGACGGCGTCTATTTCGGCGAGGTGTCCTTGTCCGGCGCGATTCGTCCCGTGGGGCTTGCCGCGGCGCGGCTCAAGGAAGCGGCCAAGCTCGGCTTCAGCCGCGCGGTCATCCCGGATTCGGCCAAGGAGTCCGGCGATCCGGGCCTGCGCACCTCTACGGTGGGCAATTTGAGCCATTTGGTCGCCGACATCGCCGCTTTGGGCAAGCCGGCAAAAGCGGCGAAAAGCCGTGGACAAGACGGGTGACGGCACGGTGACGCCCCGCTATACACGGGGCGAAAATTCCGCCAGATCCTCGCGACAGGGGCGGAACAAGCGCCTTAAAACCGCCGAAGGCCGATGCCGATCACCCTGCTCGACATTCTGTTACTCGTTGTCATGCTCATTTCTGGCCTTCTCGCCATGATCCGCGGTTTCATGCGCGAGATCCTGTCGATCGGCGCCTGGGGCGTCGCCGCGCTGGCCACCTTATGGGCCTACGCCAAGGTGCTGCCGATCGCGCAGGGCTATTTCAGCAACAATACCGTCGCCACCGCCGTGACCGTCGGCGGCGTGTTCGTGCTGACGCTGCTGATCGTCTCCATCATCACCGTGCGAATCTCGGACATGGTGCTCGACAGCCGGGTCGGCGCGCTCGACCGCACGCTCGGGTTCCTGTTTGGCCTCGCCCGCGGCCTCGTGATCGTCGTCATTGCCTTCCTGTTTTTTGCATGGCTGGTGCCCGAACGCAGTCAGCCGACGTGGGTTAGCGGCGCAAAATCAAAGGTCGTACTGCAAAGTACGGGACAATGGCTGATGTCCATGTTGCCGGATGACCCTGAAAGCACCATCTTGAAGCGGTTGAAGAAACCGAAACCTGAAGACCAGGATGCACCGCCGGATGCCGCTCCTGGTCAGCGGTCCGAGGGAGAGTTCCCTCGTGTTACTGCCCAAGTGAACGGAACACGATAGCGATGCAAAAGCAGACCCTCGTGCAGACCGGCGATGACTTCGACCCCAACGCCGACCGCCTGCGCGAGGAGTGCGGCGTATTCGGCATTTTCGGCCATCCCGACGCCGCCGCCATCACCGCGCTCGGCCTGCACGCCCTTCAGCATCGCGGCCAGGAAGCCGCCGGCATCGTCTCCTTCGACGGTAAGCGGTTCCACTCCGAGCGCCGCCTCGGCCTCGTCGGCGACAATTTTTCCCGCCGTGAAGTGATCGACCGCCTGCCCGGCAATACCGCCGTTGGCCACGTGCGCTACTCGACCACCGGCGAGACCATTCTGCGCAACGTGCAGCCGTTGTTCGCCGAATTGAACGCCGGCGGCTTCGCCATCGGCCATAACGGCAATCTCACCAACGGTCTTTCGGTGCGGCGCGATCTGGTGCGCGACGGCGCCATGATGCAGTCGACCACCGACACCGAAGTGATCCTGCATCTCGTCGCCAAATCGAGCCGCAACCGGTTCGTCGACCGCTTCATCGACGGCCTGCGCCAGCTTGAGGGCGCTTATGCTTTCGTCGGCATGACCAACAAGAAATTGATCGGCGCACGTGACCCGCTCGGCATCCGCCCGCTTGTCATCGGCAAGCTCGACGGTTGCCCGATCCTCGCCTCGGAGACCTGCGCCCTCGACATGATCGGCGCGACCTATGTGCGCGACGTCGAGAACGGCGAAGTCGTCGTGTTCGACGAAGACGGCGCACAATCGCATAAGCCGTTCCCGCCGGTAGCGGCGCGGCCCTGCATCTTCGAGTACATCTATTTCGCGCGGCCCGACTCCATTGTCGGCGGCCGCAACGTCTATGACGTACGCAAGAACATGGGCAAGGAACTGGCGCGCGAATCCGCGCCTGCGGCCGACGTCGTCGTGCCGGTGCCGGATTCCGGCGTGCCGGCGGCGATTGGCTTTGCGCAGGAGTCAGGCATTCCTTACGAGCTTGGCATCATCCGCAATCACTATGTCGGCCGCACCTTCATTCAGCCGACGCAGGCGATCCGCGATCAGGGCGTGCGCATGAAGCACTCGGCCAATCGCGCAGTGGTGTCCGGCAAGCGCATTGTGCTCGTCGATGACTCCATCGTGCGTGGCACCACTTCGCGCAAGATCGTGCAGATGATGCGTGACGCCGGGGCCAAGGAAGTGCACTTCCGCATCGCCTCGCCGCCGATAACCTATCCGGACTATTACGGCATCGACACGCCGGAACGCGACATGCTGCTGGCCGCGACCCACGATCTGGAAAGCATGCGCCAGTTCATCGGCGCGGACTCGCTAGCCTTCGTGTCGGTCGACGGTATTTACCGCGCCATGGGCTTCGACAAGCGCGACCCGGCCCGGCCGCAGTTCACCGACCACTGCTTTACCGGTGAATACCCAACCCCCCTGACGGACCAAGCGGCGCAGGATTCCAGCCCGCGGCAATTGTCGCTGCTGTCGGAAGCGGTGTAGCGCCTCTTTTATTGGATTTTTGACAAGTTTGCGTACAGTGGGCGGCGTGTCTGCTGGCAATGACGTTTGCGATGACCACCGCCGTTTGACGCTGCCGCGACGGCGGGGTTTGGACAGGAGGACCATCCTTTGTTCGTTTACCTACAGCAGTTGTGGGAGACCAATAGTCTCTCGCCGCACGGTATCTGCCTCCTGTGGCGGCCGGAACTGATCTGGACGCATGTCAGCGCCGACGCGCTGATCGGCATCGCCTACTATTCCATCCCCATCGCGCTCGCCTTCTTCGTTTCGCGGCGCCACGACATTCAGTTTGGCTGGGTGTTCTGGGCCTTCGCGCTGTTCATTCTGGCCTGCGGCACGACCCATTTTTTCGCCATCTATACGTTGTGGGTACCCGATTACGGCACCGAAGCGCTGATCAAGATCATCACGGCGGCCCTCTCCATCATCACCGCCGCGGCGGTGTGGGTGCTGTTGCCCAAAGCGCTCGCCATTCCGTCCACCGAAGAACTGCGCAAGCTCAACGAAGAGCTGATCCAGCAGATTGCCGAACGCAACGCCGCGCTCGCCGCGCTGCAGGCGGAAAAGGCGGAACACCTCAAGACTGAAGAGATGCTGCGTCAGTCACAGAAAATGGAGGCGGTTGGCCAGCTCACCGGCGGCATCGCGCACGACTTCAACAACCTGCTGACCGTCGTCGTCGGTCACCTTGAGCGTCTCGAGCGGGAATTCCGCGACAATCCGAAGATCTATCGTTCGGTCAAAGGCGCCATCGACGGCGCGACGCGCGGCGCGGCGCTGACGCAGAAGCTTCTCGCGTTCGGCCGCCGCCAGCCGCTGACGCCGATGCGGCTCAACGCTAACCTGCTGATCGACAGCATGAGCGATCTGCTCCGCCGCGCAGTCGGCGAGCGCGTGAGCGTCAACATCAATCTCGACACCGTTTTGTGGCCGGTCGAGGTCGACTCCAACCAGCTTGAAAATGCCTTGCTCAATCTCGCCGTCAACGCCCGCGACGCATTGCCGGACGGCGGCACGATCACCATCCGGAGCGCCAACGTCACCGACCCGATCGGCGAGAAGGGCGCAAAGCATACCGGCCAATTTGCCATGATTACGGTGAAAGACGACGGCACCGGCATGACGCCGGACGTCATGGCGCGGGCTTTCGAACCGTTCTTCACGACCAAGAACGTCGGCGAAGGCACCGGGCTCGGGCTCAGCCAGGTCTACGGCTTCGTCAAACAGTCGAACGGTCACATTGAAATCGAGAGCAATCGCGGCGCGAACGGGACAATGATCCGGATCTACCTGCCCCGCGCGCGCACCGCGTCGGGGCCCATCAGGGCGGTCGCCGGCATCGGCTTTGCCACACCTGTTGGACAGGCAACCTGATGGGGTCCGCCACACCACCCCGCGTCCTCGTCGTCGAAGACGAGTTCATGGTGCGTGACATGATCGTCTTCGAATTGAAGATGGCCGGTTTCGAGGTTCTCGAAGCCGCCAGCGCCGAGGATGCCCTGGCGCTGCTGCCGGACGCCGGCGGCATCGACCTGCTGTTCACCGACATCCGCCTGCCCGGCATGGACGGCTGGAAACTGGCGGAGAACATCCGCGGCAGGCACAGGCAGGTGCCCATTCTCTACGCCAGCGGCTATGTCGACCGAGTCGACCCGCTGCCGCACAGCAATTTTCTGCAAAAGCCCTATACGCCGTCGCAGGTGTTGCAAGCGGCGGCCAACCTCGGCATTAAGCTGCCGGACGCTTCCTAACAGCCGGGTATCATGGCCAAACTCCTTTCGGATCGTATCGCGCTGGTCACCGGCGCTTCCCGCGGCATTGGCGCCGAGCTGGCGCTGCAACTGGCGCAGGCCGGCGCGCATGTCGTCGCCGTCGCGCGCACCGTCGGGGGCCTCGAAGAACTCGACGACAAGATAAAGGCGGCCGGCGGCTCGGCCACCTTGGTGCCGATCGACATGAAGGACATGGACGGCATCGCGCGGCTGGCGCTGGCGTTGCACGAACGCTACGGCCGCCTCGACGTGCTGGTCGGCAATGCCGGCACGCTGGGGTCGCTGTCGCCGCTCGGCCATGTCGAGCCGAAGGACTGGGAAAACCTGATGACGGTGAACCTCACCGCCAACTGGCAACTCATCCGCACCCTGGATCCGCTGCTGAAGGCCGCGCCCGCGGGCCGCGCGGTGTTTATCTCCTCGGCGTTGAGCTGGCTCGGCCGTGCCTATACCGGCCCCTATGCGGCGTCGAAGGCGGCGCTCAATGCGCTGGTGCAGGTCTATGCCGCTGAGAACGCGACGACGAACGTGAAGGTGAATGCGTTCAATCCGGGACCGACGCTCACCCGGATGTATCTCGGCGGCTGGCCGGGCGTCGATCAGAGCACGCTGAGCAAGCCCGAGGACGTCGCTCAGGCCATCGTGCCGCTGTGCCTGCCCGCCTGCACCGAGAGCGGCAAGGTCTACGACTATACGGCGGGCAAATTTCTGACGTTCAAGGGCGCGGTATAGCTTCCGGCGCCGCTCGTCCCCGCGAAAGCGGGGACCCAGTTCTTTGGTTCTGGATTCCCGCTTGCGCGGGAATGAGCGGATATATCAATGCTTAAATTTGGCCCGGCCTTTGTACGGGTTGTCCTTCTCGCGCAAGGTTAGCCGCAAGGGCGTGCCGGGCAGATCGAAATTCTCGCGCAGTGAATTGGCGAGATAGCGCTTGTAGGCTTCCGGCACCGCGTCAGCACGCGTGCAGAACACCACAAAGCTCGGCGGCCGGTTCTTGGCCTGCGTGATGTAGTTGAGCCGCAAGCGGCGGCCCGACACGGCCGGGGGCGGATGCGACTCCACCGTCGCCTCGAACCAGCGATTGAGCGCGCTGGTCGGAATGCGCTTATTCCACACCTCGAACGCATCGATGATCGCCTGCATCAGGCGATCGATGCCCTCGCCGGTCAGCGCCGAGGTCGCGACCAGCGGCACGCCCTTAATCTGGCGCAGCTTCTCGTCGGCTTCGATCTTGAGCTTGGTGATGTCGCCGACGGAATTTTCCCGCGTGTCCCATTTGTTGACGCCGATGACGATGGCGCGGCCTTCCTGCTCGACCAGATCGGCGATGCGCTGATCCTGCTCCTCGAAAGCCGAGCCGACGTCGAACAGCACGATGACGACTTCGGCGAAACGGATGGCGTTGAGCGTATCGGCGACCGACAGCTTCTCGAGCTTCTCGTCGATCTTGGAGCGCCGGCGCAGGCCCGCCGTGTCGTAGATCTTGAACTTGCGGCCGTGCCATTCGACATCGACGGCAATGGCGTCACGCGTCGTTCCGGCTTCGGGCGCGGTGAGCATGCGCTCCTCGCCGAGCAGATGATTGATCAGGGTAGACTTGCCGGCGTTGGGACGGCCGACAATAGCAACCCGGATCGGCTTTTCGCCGTCGGGCGTGTCCGCAGCTTCGATCTGTTCGGCGGTCTGCTCCGGCAAGGCCATCCGCAGCGCGTCGTAAAGATCCGGCATGCCTTCATTGTGCTCGGCCGAAATGCCGACCGGCTCGCCGAGGCCGAGCGCGTAGGAGTCGTAACGCCCCGCCTCGCCGGCTTTGCCTTCCATCTTGTTGGCGATCAGCACCGTGGGCTTGCCGGACTTGTGCACCAAAGCGGCGAAGGTCTTGTCCTCCGGCGTCGGCCCGACGCGGGCGTCGATCATGAAGAAAATGGCGTCGGCCTGATCGATGGCGGTTTCGGTCTGCGCCCGCATGCGGCCGGACAGAGTCTCGGGCGCCGCGTTCTCAAGACCCGCGGTGTCGATGATGGTGAAATCGAGATCGCCGAGATGCGCCTCGCCTTCGCGGCGGTCACGTGTCACGCCCGGGCGGTCATCGACCAAAGCGACGCGCCGGCCGACAAGCCGGTTGAACAGGGTCGACTTGCCAACATTGGGACGGCCGACGATCGCGACGGTAAAGGTCATAATTTTTCTTTCCCGTCTCCGGTCACCGGAGAGGGTTGAATGAGGTCAGCGCGAAAACGTACCGCTCGGCGGCGGCGCATTGGGCCATGGCGCCGGCTGCTGGTCGGCGGGAGCCTGTTGCGCGGCGGGCGCCTGTTGCTGCTGCGCGGCGGCGGCCGGCTGCGGCGCACGCTTGCGCTTGGGCGCCTTGGGCTTTTGCGGCGCAAGCGACGCCCGCTTCACGACGGGCTTTTCCGGCTCATTGGGAATGATCTGCGCGGTCTCAGGCGCCGGCTGATTGCCCTTGAGATATTCCGGCGGAATGCCCTGGCTCACGCCCGGCACGCCCTCGGGGAACACGTTGCGGCGATCGCCCGGCAGCTTCTTCTTTTCGTTGAGACCGAAGATATCAAGATTGTCCGGATCGAAATTCGAGCAACCCGAAAGCGCCGGCATCGCCAAAACGAGCGCAGCCAGAACGACGATGCGATGAATGCGGCGCATAATGTGATCTCAGCTCTTCACGTCCGACGCGATCAGCCCCGACAGGATATCGATGCGGGCGCGCGCGCCCGGCGGCGTCTCGCCATCGCCGGCGATCATGTCGATGTAGCGCTTGGCCGCGGCGGCATCGTGATTGCGCCAGGCCGCAAGCGCGAGAAGTTCACGCGCGGTGTGACGGAACGTGCGTGACGCTCCGGCCAGCGGATCGAGCCGCTTCTGCAGATCGGCAAGCGTCGCATTGTCGACCAGCAGGAGGCCGGCGCGCACGGCGGCGAGATCCTGATAGGTCTGGCCGATCGAGCCGTCGGCGGCGAGCGCGTCATAGGCCTTCACGGCGTCGACGGGTTTATCCTGCGCAAGCGCGGCGGCGGCGCGGAAACGAGACAGCACCTGGTAGCCAGCGGGCGCTTCGGTCGCGACCTTGGCGAAAGCGGCTTCGGCTTCGGCAAACTTGCCCTGCTCGCTCAAGGTCACGGCGCTCTCGAAGGCGGCGCCCGCGACGTTGGCTTTCTTGCCGACGTAGTATTCGTAGCCGCGCCAGCCGCCGATGCCGGCGACGATCAGAATGGCAATGCCGACGATGAAGATGCTGTAGCGGTCCCACAGCTGCTTGAGCCGTTCGCGCCGTACTTCCTCGTCAACTTCATTGAAAATATCCGACACACGTGGCTCCAGACCGTTGGCGCGCAGCCGGAGAGACCCCAGCGCGACACCTGCCTAAAGCAGAGGTGTGGCACAGGCAAGGCAACTCACGCAAGCCTTTGATTTTGCTTGTTTAGTGCGCAAAGCGCCGCACGCGCGAATGGCCGGCGCGCCCTTGCGCAGGCCTCGCCGCGGTCAGTACCGTCCGGGCATCACGAACGCCGCCATTTGCGCGTTACCGCCCAGATACTGGCCGGCCGGCAGCACCAGCGCGCCGATGATCATCGGATTACCGGCCTGCGACGACATCGTATAGGTCAGGTTCGAACTGGAGTTGAAGCTGACGCTGTTGGTGTAGGAACTCGATTCCGAGCCCCAGTAGAACGGCCAGAAGCCGCCGCTCGACGACTGCTGGATCGTCGTCTGCTGAGACGAATTGTAGCTGGCATAGGACGTGATCGACGCGGTGATGCCGTCGGCGACCACCAGCGAACCGACGAAGTACTGCATGTTGCCGCCCGGTCCGAAGGTCGTATTCCAGTTCGGATTAGCACCCGCGCGCCACGGTGCCCCGCCCCCAGTCGCAGCGTGCGCCTGACCAAGCGCCCCGGACGAGTACCACCCGTTCGGCGGACCCGGCGGGTCGGTGACAAAGGTGATCAGTTTCTGGAACGAGATCGACGCCGTCACGCGCGACGACGTGAAGAGTTGCGTCAATTGTGACGACGAGGCGTCGGCCGAGCCGAAGATTCCGAACAATCCGCCTTCATTGCCCTGCGCCCACGTGTTGGTCACGTTCGAGCTCGCGGTCGCGCTGTCGAAGTTGAACGACGACGCCTGACCATTGGCGATTTGCGTCAGCAGCGCCTGGACGTTCTGCGTGAAGTTCGGCGTGTTGTTGACAAAAGCGCCGGTGTTCAGCGCCATCGTCTGCGCAGCGAAGATCGGATCGAGCAGCGCACCCGCCAGCGCCGAACGTCCCGGCCCCGCCACTGTCGGTGCATAGACCATGGCCCACGCATAGAACGTATTGGGCAACTGGTTGAGCGCCGGAAGCGGGTTGAGACCGGCGAGATAACGCTGCCACAGCGGATAGTAGCTGCCGAGCACGCTCTGGAAATTGGTCAGCGCGTTCGACACGAGTTGCGACAGCACGCCGGTATAGTCCGAATAGAACTGGTTGCCGCCCGACAGGGTGTAGTTATTGGTCAGGGAAGCAGGCGGCAGATTGTTGAAATATTGCCAGAGCTGATCGTCGGTCGAAAGACCCGTGACAGGATTGTTGGGTTGTAGAATTTGGTAGGCGGCATTGCCGCCGACCACCGCAGCAACGGTGTTGTACCATTGGTTTTGAAGCGTCTGTAACGGCGAAGTCATCACCCTCTCCCTCGGTAATAGATCAGCGCTCGTGGCCACAGCTGAGCGCGGCTCCGTTGCACAGTGCTGAACGGTTTCAGAACGGGACCGGGGGACGGCGGCGCCGCAGCTCCCAATCCTTCGCTTCATGAAGATAGGTTGTGTCTTTTATAAATACAATTTAAAAGAGCGTTATGACCGACAGACAGCCTGCGGCTGCGTGGCCACCGCGCGGGGGACCGTTATGAAGGGCCGGACCAACCCAATTCCTGCAACGCTGCGCGAGGTCTGTCTGGCCGTGCTCGCGGCGGTCATCCTCGCGTCCGCCGCCAAGGCTCAGTCCTGTGGGTGCGTCCAGCAGCCGTCCGCAAGCCTCTGGTCGACGGCAAACCCCACGCAACCCATCAGCGGCGGCGGAACACTGACGATCCTTCCGCCGCAACAATCGACCCCGCTCCGCATGACCGGCGATCCGCATCCGAACATGTACACCAACACTGGCGTGTGGGCGGCGTCGCTGCGCTATTCGGTCAACGGCACGACGGCGTTCGGATTTTTCCCCTTCAGCGGCAATGCGTCGTCGAATGAAAGGGTCATCCCGGCAATCCTGCTGACCAGTGCAATCAATACCGTGAAGGTTGAAGCCAAGTGCACCAGCTCGGGCAACATCTGTACCTTGGCGACCTTCACAGTGAGCAAATACATCAATCCGGTGCATGGCGCCGTATCGGTGACAACGCAGTGCTGCACGACCGCACATCCGCCGCCGCATCCGACCGAGACCAATAACGGTCAGATGAAACTGAAAATGATGGGAAGCATCACGAGCGGAAGCGGATTTCTGAAAGTCGAAAGACGCACCGGCTCTTCACCGTTCTATCACTGGGTTCAGCAAGGCGCGCTCATCCCTTTCGTCGCGGGCGGCTTTACAGCCTGCTATCCCAAGATGTCGAGCATGGGCACGATCTATCGGATGACGTTAGTCGACTCGTACGGATTGCCGGCGGGCACACCCGCGAGTGTCACGCCGGCGCAATTCACCAACTGCCCAAGCTGCTGTCTCTGAAGATCGGCGGCTCAGGGCTTCTTCTTCATCGGATAGACGTGTTCCGGCCCCGGAAAGCTGCGGGCACGGACATCCGCGGCATAATCGGCAATCGCCTTGTCGATGCCGGGCCCAAGATCGCCGTAGCGCTTGACGAATTTCGGCACCCGCGGCGACAGGCCGAGCATGTCTTCCATCACGAGAACCTGACCGTCACAGGCAACGCTGGCGCCGATGCCGATCGTCGGGATCGCCACCTGCCCCGTGAGTTTGCGGGCCAGCGGCTCGGCGACGGCCTCGATGACAACCGAGAAAGCGCCCGCCTCTGCCACCGCTAGGGTGTCGGCTTCGATGCGGCCCCAATCGGCCTCATCGCGGCCCTGTGCGCGGAACGAACCGATCGTGTTGATCGACTGCGGCGTCAGGCCGACATGCGCCATCACCGGCACACCGCGTTCGGTGAGAAAGCGGATCGTATCCGCCATGCGTACGCCGCCCTCGAGCTTGACCGCGCCGCAACCGGTTTCCTTGAGCACGCGTGCCGCGCTCATGAAGGCTTGCTCCTTCGACGCTTCGTAAGTGCCGAACGGCATGTCGATGACAACAAGCGCGCGCTTCGAGCCACGCATCACGGCGTGGCCCTGCAGGATCATCATGTCGAGCGTCACCGGCACGGTCGATTCAAAACCGTGCATCACCATGCCGAGCGAGTCACCCACCAAGATGACGTCGCAATGCCTGTCGGCGAGCGCTGCCGTATGCGCGTGATACGAGGTCAGCACGACGACCGGCTCGCCGCCTTTACGCGCGAGAATATCCGGCGCGGTGAGACGCTTGATGTCTTGTTGAACCGACATTTGTTATCTCCCGAAAACCGGCACGCCGATAACGGCCGGGTGGAAAGCGTAACCGAGCGCCAGATAGACCACGGCGGCGACCAGTACAACGATCACGTCATTCGTATAGCCCGCGGGCGCCACGGGCAGCACCGCATCGGCGCGGCGTTTGGCTGAAATGCGCGCGATGACGGCCCAGGCGAGAAACGACGCAAACACCAGGATCGAACCGAGATCGCCGTTCGAAATGAGATGCGCCAGCGCCCAGGTTTTGACCGCGGCGAGCATCGGATATTTCAGCCGCGCCTGAATATGGCTTGGGATGAACGTGGCCGTCGCGAAGAGCACGGCGAACACCATCAGCAAGATCGTGATGTGCCGCGTGAACGCCGGCGGCTGCCATATGTCGATCCATTCATGCGCGCGATAGAACGCATACCCCCACACGATCATCGCCAGCGCGACGAGCGAGACCATGCCGAACAGCGCGAAATAAACCGGCCGTCCAAGACGCGCGATCACAGCCGCGCGCGCATCGCGCCGCGTGACGAACAGATGATTGGCGAGGAACAGCACCAGGCCGGCAACGAGAACAGCTAAACCCATGAGTTCCACCCTACGCTACTTGCGCGCCATCGTCACATTGCGCATGACGTGCGGCATCGGCCGTCGGTAGAGGACGGCCGCGCCGAGTTCAAGGAACGATCGCATGACCACCCTGCGCCCTCTCCTGAGACACATCGTCATGGCTGCGCTCTTTGCCACAGCCAGCCCCGCGATGGCGCAGTGGCCGGCCAAAAGCGTCCACATCGTGGTGCCCTTTGGCCCCGGATCGACGCCGGACATCGTCGCCCGGGTCGTCGCCGAGGGCCTGACGATGAAATATCCGGACAGCACCTTCGTGGTCGAAAACAAGCCCGGCGCCAGCGGCAATCTCGGTACCGAGATCGTCGCCCGGGCTGCACCGGACGGCGCCACGTTGGGCGTCAGCATTGGCGGTCCGCTCGCCATCAACACACTGTTGTTCTCGAAATTGCCCTATGATCCGCGAAAGGACATCGCCCCGATCACCCAACTGGTGACGCAGCCGAGCGCGCTGGCGGTCAATCCGTCGCTCGGCGTCAACACGGTCGCCGAGCTGGTCGCGCTCCTGAAGGCCAATCCCGGCAAATACAATTTCGCCTCCATCGGCAACGGCTCGGTGTCGCACCTTTGCGTCGAAGCCTTCGAGATCAAGACGGGCGCCAGGCTCACACACGTGCCCTATCCGGCGTCGCCGCAGGCCGTCACCGCCGTCATCCGCAACGACGCGCAATTGTCCTGTCTGCCGGCGATCTCGACGACGCCGCACGACGCGGCGGGGACGGTGAAGATCCTCGCGGTCACGACGCCGAAGCGGATGCCGTACCTGCCGAAGGTACCGACACTGAAGGAGGCGGGGCTCGATGTCGAAGCCGACGCGTGGAACGGTTTGATTGCACCGGGCGGCACGCCACCTGCACTCATCGCGCAGATCAACAAGGACGTCGTCGAGATCATCAAGCAACCCAGCGCGCGCGAGCGCTTGGCAACGCAGCTGATGGAAGTCGTCGGCGGCACGCCGGAAGAATTCCGCGCCTTGATCGATGGCGAGATCGCCCGCTGGGCGCCGGTGATCAAGGCAGCGAAAATCAAAGTGAATTGAGCTGCGCTGTTAGCCCTCTACCGCGATCGATTTCAATTCTTTAGGCTGGCCTTCTTCACGATTTCGAGGAACGCCTCATGCCGTTCATTCAAGTGTCGATGCGCGCCGGAAAACCGGAAGCCTACCGCAAAGCCATTGTCGAGAGCCTCTACCAGGCGATGCGTGAGGCGCTCAACGTGCCGGAGCACGACAAATTCATCACCATCACCGAACATGACGCCGCGAATTTCAGCTACGGTCCCTATCTCGGGATCGCGCGCAGCGACGACCTGCTCTACATCCAGATTACGGTGTTCAACACGCGCACGGCGGACGAGAAGAAGGCCTTCTTCCGCCGCGCCACGGAACTGCTCGGCAGGAGCCCCGGCGTCCGCCCCGAAGACGTCTTCGTCAATGTCCTCGAAGCCGCGAAAGAGAACTGGTCGCTCGGCCACGGGCTCGCGCAGTTCGCGTAAGTGCGAACGCGCGGGCTCAGCCCTTCTTCACGTCCTTGATGTCGGTGAACACCATGCCCGGCACGCGTTCGCGCGTATAGTCGAGCACGAACTGGTTGCGCGCCATGAAGACACGGTCGCCATCGAGATCCTCTGCCACGCTGGAATAGTTCGCCGAGACGAACTCATCGAGCTTCTTCGGCTCTTCGTGCGCGATCCAGCGCGCGAGCTGGAATTCCGGCGTATCAAAGCCGATGTCGAGGCCGTATTCCGCCGCCAGCCGCGTCTTCAACACGTCGAGCTGCAGCGGGCCGACCACACCCACCAGCGCCGGCGCACCGTCGAGCGGACGGAACACCTGCACCACGCCCTCTTCCGCCATCTGCTGCAGGGCTTCCTTTAGCTTCTTGGCCTTCATCGGATCGCCGAGTTTCACGCGGCGCAGAATTTCCGGCGCAAAGTTCGGCACCCCGAGAAACGCGATTTCTTCGCCCTCGGTGAACGTGTCGCCGATGCGCAACGTGCCATGGTTGGGGATGCCGACGACGTCGCCCGGATAGGCCTCATCCGCCACCGAACGGTCCTGCGCGAAAAAGAATTGCGGCGCCGACAACGTCATCGGCTTGCCGGTGCGCACCAGCTTCGCCTTCATGCCGCGGCGCAATTTGCCCGAACACAACCGCGCGAACGCGATGCGGTCGCGGTGGTTCGGATCCATGTTGGCCTGGATCTTGAAGACGAAGGCGGTCATGCCGTCTTCGGTCGGCTCGATGCGGCGTTTGTTGGCGGTCTGCGGCCGCGGCGGCGGCGCGAAACTCGCCAGCGCATCGAGCAGATCCTTGACGCCGAAATTCTTGATCGCCGAACCGAAATAGACCGGAGTCAGATGCCCCTCGCGGAATGCGGCGAAGTCGAACGGCCGGCTGGCGTCCTTCACCAGCGCCAGTTCCTCTCCGATCGCCTTTTCGTCGAGCATGGAGTTCTTGGCATGCAGCGACGCCAGATCGAGCGGCTGCGGCACGGCGGCGCGGCCATCGTCGTTCAACAGCCGCATATCGCCCGTGGCGATTTCATACGTGCCAGCGAAATCGCGGCCGTGGCCGATCGGCCAGTTCATCGGCGTGGTATCAAGCGCCAATGTCTTCTCGATCTCGTCAAGCAACTCGAAGGGATCGCGCGTCTCGCGGTCCATCTTGTTGATGAAGGTGATGATCGGGATGTCGCGCAGGCGGCAGACTTCGAACAGCTTCAGCGTGCGCGCTTCGATGCCCTTGGCGCCGTCGATCACCATGACGGCGGAGTCCACGGCCGTCAGCGTGCGGTAGGTATCTTCCGAGAAGTCTTCGTGGCCCGGCGTATCGAGCAGATTGAAAACGCGGCTGTCGTAGTCGAAAGTCATCACCGAGGTGACGACGGAAATACCGCGCTCGCGTTCGATCGCCATCCAGTCCGACCGGGTCGACCGGCGGTCGCGCTTGGCCTTCACCTGCCCGGCGAGATTGATGGCGCCGCCGAACAGCAACAGCTTTTCGGTCAGCGTCGTCTTGCCGGCGTCGGGATGCGAAAT
>CAIYTE010000127.1 GCA_903929045.1 uncultured Hyphomicrobiales bacterium | reverse complement strand
CGTCGAGGTCGGTGATGGCCTTCAGGCGGACCGGGTAATCGGTGGTTTCCTCGGGCGTCAGCGTCTCTTTGCTGGCGAGCGCGGAAAAGTTGTCGAAAGCGGTCGCCCGCTTTTTCTTCAGTTCGAGAAGAGACATTTTAGGGCTCCAAAAAGTGACTGGAATGCGACGCCTTACAGCGTTGCGGCTGCCGTTGCCCAAGCGGCGGTTGGGGCAGTCCCGCGAGAATGCGGGAAGAAGATCGGATTATTCGGCGGGGCCGAGACGAAGAATGTCGAGCTGGCGCTTGCGGTAATCGAAATCGTCGATGGCGCGCGAGCCGTTGTCGTCGCTGTCACCACCCGAGGTCTGGACGTCGGTCGAATTGCCGTCGGTATCATCGGCGGTGGTCGTCGCGCCATCGACAACGCTGCGCATGGAACGGGTCGCGGCCTTCATCGCCCGGCCCATCGCCGCATGGGAGTCGCCCATATCGGCGTGGGTGTCGCTCATCGAGCGGTGGGCGTCGTCGATCGCGCCCAGATGGTCGGCGAGCGCGTCGTTCTGTTTCACGGCGCGGGCGATATGCGCGTCGGCCTTGTCGGGCTCGGCAGCGGCCTTCGTCAGCGCGTCGCCGATGCCTTCCTGGGCCTTCGACGCCTTCACCTGCGCGGTGGTGATGGCGTCCATGTTGCCGCCCATGTCTTTGTGCTGGCCGCCGATGGCACGGTGATGCTTGGTCGCGCGCGCCAGACTGTCGTCGGCCTCGTTCAGCTTCTTCTCGTTCGTCGCCGACAGCGCCTTGCCGGCGCGGGCCAGGACGATGCCTTCGCGCCAAGCGCGCATCATCGGGGTCTTTGCGGCGCGTACATAGGCGACGTCGGCCGGCGAGATGCCGCGGGTTTCAAGGGCGATTTCGATGCCATCGTCATCGACCATGGGATGGCTGGCGAGCAGTTCGGCGACCTCCTCCTTCGTCATTTCGACGAGGGCATCGCCCATGTCGTGCAGAACGGCGGCGAGCATGCCGGGGACCTTGCTTTCGTCGGCCTCCATCTCGGCTTCCCAGACGGCATCGCTATGGATCGAGCCGAGGCCCGACAGAGCATAGGCCAGCTGACAGACGCTGTAGAGGCCGCGGGTTTTGATGCCCATCACGTTGCCGACATGCATGCGCTGGACGAGGCGCTTGAAAGTTTTGTCCGGGGTCTTCTCGGTCATGCGGGTTTCCTTCAGATCGGGAAAGGCGGGGAAGTCGTCGCCGGTGATCGCGCGGGCTGAGACGCCTGCGCCGGTGTCCACCGGAATCGAGCAGAACGAGCATTCCAGCAGGTCGTATTCGCTGACCCGCTGACCGCCGCGCGGCTTCTTCGGGTCGAGCGGTTCATAGACGATGGGTTCGAAGCCGATCGACACACCGCGCACGACGCCGGTCTTCACCAACCCGCGGACCTCATCGGCCTTGGCGCTGATGCCGATGCCGGCGAACTTCACCCGCGCGCGGATTTTGGTCGGATCGACGACCAGGTCAGAGGCATTGCCGACCGGCTGGTTGATGTCATGCGACCAGAGGACGATCGGGTTCGCCAGATAGTTTCGCAGGTTAGCGCCCTGCGGCAGCAGGACATGCCCGTCGCGCGCGAGACTATCGGTCGTCAGGATGATTTCGACTTCGTCGTCGGCGAGGGTATTGACCTCGGCCGCGACAAGCTTGCGCTGTATCGTCATGGGATGGGCCATTCCTTTTCGGGGGCATGCTGCCAGGACATGAAGCGCCGAACGACCATCGGCGCGACTTCTTCGCTCCCCATGGAGATTTCGGCCTGATGATCTGCCAGAGGCGGATCGCATTCGGTCCGCACGACAAGAACCAGAGAAGCGGGCGGCATGGTCGCTGGCGGAAGACCTTCGCCGACGACGAATAGTTCGACCTGCCCGACGCCGCTGATCCTCAAGTCGAGGATTTCTTGACCTTCCGGCAAGCACAGCAGCTGCCGAATGAGGTCGGTGGAAATGCTAACGACGCCGCTGCAAGCGATGTTCGGCTTTTTGTGTTCGGGGACGTCGATCGTCATGCCTTCGGTGCCTTCTTCGCATTCT
This sequence comes from uncultured Hyphomicrobiales bacterium, assembly GCA_903929045.1. Lineage (GTDB taxonomy): Bacteria > Pseudomonadota > Alphaproteobacteria > Rhizobiales > Xanthobacteraceae > Pseudolabrys. Next base: position 5,133 of record CAIYTE010000127.1, on the reverse strand, counting down.
CGAACTGAAACCGCGCCATCTCGGCGCCGAACTGGCAGCCGCGCGCAATGGCGACATCGTCAAGCGGCTTGCGCGAGACAGGGAGGCGGCCGAAGGAACGCTTTACGAGGAGCGCCGTTAACCGCTCAATCGCCGCCGCATCGTCACGCTGATGGGCACCGGCAAGCATCTTGTCGAGGTCGCGATCGACACGCGAAGCGCGAAGCGGGCGGTTTTTGACGGCTAGAACCTTGGTCATGCGTCCTCTAACGCTCCTTCGCCTTCGACGTTGGGCACCGCCGGCGCGGGTTCATTGCCTGCGGCGGGACGGCCAGCAGCATCCGGCGCGGTCCCGGAAATATCCGAGCCGAGCGCGGCGAGATTGACCGGCGCGCGGACGACGTCGCCGCCCGGAACCGGCGGGAGGCGTTCGCCGCGGCGCCATTCGTTCGTCGAGCCGAGGCCCGATGTAACAAGGATGCGGCCGAGGTTGTAACGGGTCAGCGGGTCGGCACGGAGCAGTGGACTCGTATCGAAATCGACGCCGAGGCCCTCATCCGACAGCTCGAAGGTTTTAACGAGACGCTGCTCGAGCATCTCAAGGTCTGGCGCGACGGTTTCGTTAACGTAGCTTTGGTCTTCCTGGATGATCGTCGAGCCGCGCGTGGTGTCGGGCTGCATCAGCTTTCGCGTCGGCACGCCGAAGAAACGGGCGATGTCCTGGACGCTCATCTGCTGCTGATTGATGAACTGCAGATCGACGGCCGACAGCTGCATCGGCTGCCATTTGAGGCCTTCCTCGAGAACAGCCGTATTGCCGGTGTTTTCGACGCCGCGCTGGTAATCCTGCCAGGATGCCTTGAGGCGCTTCGCCGTGTCGTCGGTCAGCTTGCGGTCGGTCTGCAGCACGCCCGATGGGCGCGCGCCGTTGCCAATCCACCGGCTAGCCTGAAGGTTCTGCCCCATGGCGAGGCCAATGGAATCGCGCGCGAGGCCGATCGTCGAAGCTGCCACCAGCATGTTGAAGCTGATGCCGCGAATGTGAAGGATGTCCTCGGACGGAATGGCGACGGGAAAATCCCGCAGCATCGCGATCTGGAAGAGGCCGATCCGGTTGACGTTGTAAAACCATTCGCCGTTCGAGGCCTCGCGGACCATCACAGCGTCCGGGTTGATATAGATCAGCTTCGTCGGGTTGCCCCGATAGTCGCGCAGGATGGCGGCATAGGCGTTGCCGCGCAGCAGCAGCGCGACCCACATATCGCGCAGGAACTCAAACCACGTCTGCACCTGGTTCGGATTGACCATCAGCTTCGCGAGGGGGTGTGAATCGTCCTCGATCGGCGTCCCCTTATCGTCGAGCGCGAAGACCGTCGGCCGGCAGCGCGCCACGTCCTGCGCCCGCAAGGCAACCGCCCGATAGACCGCCGAGATGGTCATCGCCGTGGCCTGGCTGACGAGCAGACCTGATGCCGACTGGACCGAACCAAGCGGCGGAATCATACCGTAGGAAGGAGCGCCGGAACTCGCCCGCGTCTTCGGCGGGTTCATGCGACCGAATAGCCCCATCAGACGAACCCGACCTCGCCAGCCGCCGCAGCACGCTCGGCCGCTTCCCAGCCTTCGCTCGTCGTCATGTCATGGGTCCCCCAGACCGCGACCTTGTCGCCGGCTGGTAGGCCGGAATCGACATAACGGGCCGCCATCGCGGCTTTGATTTTATCGGCGATGGCGGCGATCGCTTTGGCTTGCGAGACGTCGATCGCCTCAATGGTGACGGTGACTGTCTCGCCCGGGTGGAAGGTGCCGACCGTCGTAAATTGCTTGCGCAGCCCGTCGGCGATTTCCTTCGGCAGGATGATTTCACCGGGTTGCGCGAAAGGCGGAAGCCAGGCGAAGTCGCCCGAGAACTTGCCGCCGGTGGGCGGATAGACGTGACCGGTATCGGCGCCGTTTTTGTAATAGGCGACCGCGACACCTGCCGACCCTGTTGCGAACTCGCCGGCGTGATTGAATAGCCGCGTATAGGTGATGCCGCAGTTCCAGCAGCTATAGCCGTTCAACAGGTAGTCGCCGCGGGTGTAATCCTCGCGCAGGAACAGGCTGTCGAAGACGACGGCGATCGGCTTCTTGCAGTTCGGGCAGCGGCAGGTCTGGTCGGTTTTCATTGCGTCGGTTCCTCTGCCTGCGTCCGATAGAGCCAGGCGCCGGCAACAGCCAGCGCGCCGCCGACAATCCAGCCGGCCGGGCGATAGACCTGCCACGCGCCGTAGGAGATGGCGGCGGCACCAGCGATGCCGGCGACATCGCGCAGCAGGTCGGGAAGCACGGCACCGATCGCGCGTCGGACATTGCGCAAGCGACCAGGAACGGTGCGGAAAAACGTCGTCATATGATAAGCAGTCCCCGACCTTCATAGCTTGAGCGACCCGCGCTGTTTTTGCGGCGATGGGCGGCACCGGCAGCCATTGCCAGCGCGACCAGCGGGTCGATGCGATTGACCGCCTTGCGTTTTGAAAACCATTTGTTTTCGAAGGGGTCCTTCTCGATCGCCGCCGACATGATAGCCGAGATGACGACCGGGTTCGTTCTGATGCGGATGCGCTCTTCCAGGAAGAGCGTCTCGAGAATGGTCACCGAGCCCGGCATCCAAAGGCCCTCGGGAGGATCCTCGCCGATCAGCTTGGCCTCGTCGATTTCGTCCTGGGTCGGCTTCGCCCGCCGGCGACCACCCTGCGGGTGTTCGATCTGGCGGACCGTCACGCCCTGGTCGTCGAGCTCGTCCTCAAGCTTCCGATAGGAATATCGGTCATAGGCCAAGAGGCTGACCATGTATTCGCTGCAGGCGGTCGCGATGCGCGCCGCGACGAAGTCCATGCGGATATTGTTGCCCGGCTCGGCGAACAGAAAACCCTGGCGAACCCATTCGTCATAGGGCGCCTGGTCGGCCAGCGATCGCGCGGCCAGCGTATTGAGGGGCGTCCATGCCTCGACCCAAGCATCGAAGGTCGGCAGGGTGACGGTTTCGATGGTGCCGTCTTCCTTCGTCCGCTGGACTGCTTTCGTCCCCGTCTCGACCATGTAGGCCAGGGCGGTTAAATCCTTCGACCCGGACAGATCGACGCCCAGGAAGCATTCGGTGCCGGCATGCTCGACCTCGGGCACGAACTCGGCCAGCGCCTTCTCGAGCGTTGGGCGGCTCATCCAGGCCTCTTCGGCGTCGGTCCATTGGCAAAAGTGCAGCCGCAGGATGCCGTTCAGCTTGCCAGGGATGGCCTTCGCCTGGCGAACGACGCCGGCGAGATAGTCTTCCTTGACGGTGACGCCCATCAAAGGGTTGGCCTTCACCCAGCAGGTCGGGTCTTCAAGCGGATCCTCGTCGGCGTCGAGCGCGCAGATGTACGAGAATGCGTCGTCGTCGATGACCTCGCCGACATAGGTAAATTCATCGTCAGGCGCGCGGGTGCCGGCGGCGACCCGGACGCCATGCTGGTGTTCTTGCCAGCAGACCGTGTTGCGATCGCTGCCCGAGTTCGTCGCCATGATAAGCATCGGCTGGCGCCGGAACTTGAAGCCGCGCTCGAGCATCTCAATGATGTTCGAGTCCTTGTGTTCGTGAATCTCGTCGCAAAGGGCGGCGCTGGGCCGCGGACCCGACTGGCTGTCGTCGTTCGCGATCGGTCGGAAGAACGAATTACTGGCGAGGTCGGAGAGGTTCCAGACCGGGTTGCCACCCGATTTCAGGATCCGCTCGGCCAGCGCCGGCGATTGATCGACCATCGCAACGGCATCGCGGAAAAGGACCATGGCCTGATCCTTCTTCGAACCGGCCGCATAGACCTCGGCGCGCTGCTCGCCGTCGGCCAGCATGCAATAGAGGCCGATGCCGGCGAGGAGCGGCGACTTGCCGGCCCCCTTCGCAATCTCGATGTAGGCACGCCGGAACCGGCGATAGCCGTCGGCACGCTTCCAGCCGAACAGCGAGCCGACGATGAAGGCCTGCGACGGGTGCAGGACGAATGGGATGCCCTCGAACTGTCCGCCGTTGAGGCGCAGCACGTCGGGGAAGAAGTTGATCGATCGAAGCGAGGCCGCCAGGTCCCAACGCAGGCCGCGCGCCTTGCCGGTTTTTAGATCGTCGAGGTGGCGCCGGCATGAATTGCGGACATGCGGGCCGGCGACGATGAGGCCGGCGACGACACCCTTCGCATAGGCGAGGACGGGGTCCTTAATCGGCAAAGTATTTTCTCGACGGGTCGTCGGGTCGCTTCAGGCCGCCGTTGCCGGCCGTCGTGTTGACGCGGGTCCGGGACGAAGGCGTCATGCCGAACTCGACGAGATATTTGTGCATCAGTTCGAGGCACTTGTTGCGGATGGCGAGAAAGGGCGATTGCATCGGATAGCCGCCCGTCGATTCCGTCACCTCGGAGCCGTCCTTCTTACGGTGGACCGTCGTCTTGATCGGCGACTTGATGACGGTGCCGGTCTTTCGGATCATCGCCTCGGCCTCGACCCAATCCGAATAGACCTGGCAGTAAGCCGCCAGGCCCGCGCGATCAATCCGCGTCAGCAGGCCCAGGCTGTAGAGTTCGTTCGCCAACCGACCCCATTCCACCTTCGCCTCGTCCGAGAGGTGCGGCGGCACAGTCGGCAGCGCCAGTTCCGGTTTTGGCTCGGCTGCGTTTAGCCGCCGGCGTCCGGGATTTCCCTTGACGAGTTTTAGGTAGCTAGGCGTCGGCTTTCGGCCCTTGGCCATCGGTCACTGCCTTCTTGGCGGTCGCCGGGAAGGCGCGCCCATCGCTTTCGAGGGTGGCGACGCCACCGGTGAATTCTTGCCACCGCTGAACGATGACATCGACATAGGCCGGCGACAGTTCGAGGCCGTAGCAGGTCCGGCCCTCCATCTCGGCGGCGATTAGTGTCGTGCCCGAGCCGAGGAAGGGGTCATAGACCACGTCGCCGCGGCGCGTGTTGTTCAGGATCGGGTTCGTAAATCCGAACTCGATCATCGACGCAGCGATCTGCGCGACCTGATCTTCGGAGTGAGTTCGCGCGTTCTTCGCGTAGGGAACCAGGGCCTCAAGGGGCTGCCAAACGATCTTCATGGCCCGTTTACCCCCCCCCTACCCAATTTCGCGACAATGCAAAGAAATT
>CAIYTE010000126.1 GCA_903929045.1 uncultured Hyphomicrobiales bacterium | reverse complement strand
TTCAATCCGCTCGGCTCGGTGAAGGATCGTCTGGCGCTCGGCGTCATCGAGGCCGCCGAAAAATCCGGCGAACTCAAGCCCGGCATGACCGTCGTCGAAGCCACGTCCGGCAATACCGGCATTGGCCTGGCGATGGTCTGCGCCGCCAAGGGCTATCCGCTGGTCGTGACAATGGCCGAGACCTTCAGCGTCGAGCGCCGCAAGCTGATGCGCTTCCTCGGCGCCAAGGTGGTGCTGACGCCCGCCGCCGGCCGCGGTTTCGGCATGGTCGCCAAGGCGCAGGAACTGGCCAAAACGCACGGCTGGTTCCTGACCCGCCAGTTCGAGAACGAAGCCAATCCGGACATGCACGCGCGCACGACCGCGCGCGAGATCGTCGATGACTTCAAGGGCGAGAAACTGGATTACTGGGTGACCGGTTTCGGCACCGGCGGCACGCTCAACGGCGTGTCCCGCGTGCTGTCGAAGGAAATGCCGAACACGAAGATCATCGTCTGCGAGCCGGCCGACGCGCCGATGCTCTCGACCAAGTCGCCGCAGGAGCGCAACGCCGACGGCACGCCGGCCAAGCCGAACGCCGCCTTCAAGCCGCATCCGATGCAGGGCTGGTCGCCGGACTTCGTGCCGCAGATCACGGCGCAGGCCGTCGACACCGGCGTCATCAGCGAGATCGTCACCATTGCGGGTGCCGAGGCCATGAAGTGCTCGAAGGATCTGGCGCAGAAGGAAGGCATCTTCGTCGGCATCACCGCCGGCGCGACCTTCGCCGGTGCGCTCAAGATCGCGGAGAAGGCGGCGCCGGGCTCGACCATTCTGGCGATGCTGCCGGACACCGGCGAGCGTTATCTCTCGACGCCTCTGTTCGGCGATGTCGGTGCCGACATGAACGACGACGAGACCAAAATTTCGCAGTCGACGCCGAACCACCAGATGCCGCCGCCGAAGGCGGCGTAAGCTCGCAACGGGCATCGAAACCGGTTTTCAAACAGCAAATGCCCGGCCGAGCGCCGGGCATTTTTGCGTGACGCGCGACTGACTACTCGCCGCCGGCTGGCTCGCCGGGCGATTGAGGCTGTGTCTTGGCCGCCTCTTTCTGCTCCTTGAGGCCCGCCTGCTGCGCGCGCTTCTTGTCCTTGGGCTGATCTTGCCCTTTTTCGTCTTCGACGATGCCGTGTTGCTGTCCCATGCCGCACTAACGCGCGGCGCGTGGCGGCGTTCCACGCCGTGGGCAGGCGGCGCTAATGCCGCTTGCGCCAGAACGCGCCGAGGATGTTGGAGTAGTCGTCGGTCCAGGTGCGCAAGCCCGGGATCGGTGTGGTTTCCACCCAGGTCGGCGCGCCGTAGAGCGTGCCGATATCGGCAGGCTCCTTCGCGGCGATGACGACGTCGGAGCCGAAGATGTAATTGTCTTGGTCCTCTTCTTCGTTTTCGTTGGTCCACACCCATGCCTTGAGATCGTTGGCGGCGGCGATGCCGACGACGACGCTCTGCAATTCCAGATGCCGGTTGGAAATGTGCATGGTGACGACGCCGTGCGGCGCGAGCTTGGCCTTGTAGATCGCCATCGCTTCCTGCGTCGCCAGGTGGATCGGGATCGCATCGGACGAATAGGCATCGACGATGATGAGGTCGTAGGCGCCGTCCGGCTCGTGCGCGAGCGTCAGCCGCGCATCGCCGAGCACGATCGGAATATCCGGCTTGCAGGAGGAGACGAAGGTGAAGCGCTTGGGATCGCGCGCCGCCATGATCACCGTCGGATCGATCTCGAAAACTTTCCAGTTCTCGTTCGGCTCGATCCAGCACACCAGTGAGCCGGCGCCGAGACCGATAATGGCGACACGGATCGGACCGCCTTTGCGCGCGCGTATCGCGTCGATGGTCTGCTTCATCGCCGACTTGGAATGATAATAGGTCAGCGGCTCCGGCTTGCCTTCGGGCGGTTTGCCGTCGGCCGTCAGCAGCCGCTCGGCGCCATGCAGCGTCGAACCGTGCTTGAGGGCGCGGAAATGATGCTCGTGCGTTTCGTAGATCAGGTTGACGCCGAAGAAGCTGCGCAACGTATCGGTGCGGCCTTCCTCGGTTGGGTAGATGCGGATCAGGCACAGGCCGACGGCAACAAACAGCGCCGACTTCGACGGATCGCGCATGAACAGCACTGATAAGCCGGCGAGCGTGAAGACGACGGCCCAGAGCTTGTTGGTGTCGGCGTATTCGAGATGGAAGCCGACGAACGCCGGCACAATCAGCGCCAACGCGATGAGCGTCGCCAGCGGCCAGAACCAGCGGTCGATCTGCCGTCCGACGGCGAAGACAAAAGCCGGAAGGAAGCGCTCGAGCGGCGCCCAGGCCTCCGGCGTTTGCGGCCGGCACAGCACCGCTAGGAACAACAAGATCGGGTATTCCGCGATCCAGCGGAAGATGTGCGGTGCGGCGAGGCCGGCGAATAATCCGCCAAGCATGCCGCCGAACGACAGCGCGACGTAGAACGCTGTCAGGTGTGACGCAGGGGGCCGCGTGCGCGCCAGTTCGCCGTGGCAGGCCGCGGTGATGACGAAGAACGTCAGCAGATGCGCCAGCAGGCTCGGCACCAGCGGTAGATAGCCCGTGGTCAGCAGCAGCGCGACCGCGCCGGCGATGGCGAAGGGCTGGAACAGCAGCATGAAGCGCTGCGACACCACCGGCCGCCGCGCGAACACGATGACCCAGGTCAGCAGATACAGCGACAGCGGCATCACCCACATCAGCGGCGCCGCGCCGACATCGGTCGAGATATGCGCGGTCACGGCGACCAGCAGGCCGGACGGCACCGCGGAAACGAACACCCAGCGGCCGATCGCCGTCCACGATGGCTTTTCGACCGGCGGTGCGTCGACCGCTGCTGCCGCTCGGGGCGGCGCGCGCACCAGCAGGACGCCGCAGCCGGCGATCAGCAGGGTC
>CAIYTE010000125.1 GCA_903929045.1 uncultured Hyphomicrobiales bacterium | reverse complement strand
GCCGCATCCACACCTTCCTGTCCACGTCGCCCGTGCACATGAAATACAAGCTCATGAAGGAGCCGCACGAGGTCTATGAGATGGTGATCGGGCAGGTGACCCGCGCCCGCAGCCACACCGACGACGTCGAATGGTCCGCGGAAGACGGCACGCGCACCGAGCACGACTTCCTCTGCCGTTGCGTCGAAGCCGCGATCAAGGCCGGCGCCACGACGATCAATATCCCGGACACCGTCGGCTATACGGTGCCGGAGGAATACATGGCCCTGTTCAAGATGGTGCGCGAGCGCGTGCCGAACTCGGACAAGGCGGTGTTCTCGGTGCATTGCCATGACGATCTCGGCATGGCGGTGGCCAATTCGCTGGCCGGTGTCACCGGCGGCGCGCGGCAGATCGAATGCACCATCAACGGCATCGGCGAACGCGCCGGCAACACCGCGCTCGAAGAAGTCGTGATGGCGATGCAGGTGCGCAACGACGTCATGCCGTTCTGGACCGGCATCAAGCCGGCCATGCTGACGCGTGCGTCGAAACTGGTGTCGGCGGTGACGTCGTTCCCGGTGCAGTACAACAAGGCCATCGTCGGCCGGAACGCCTTCGCGCATGAGAGCGGCATCCATCAGGACGGCATGCTCAAGAACGCGCAGACCTACGAGATCATGACGCCGGAAACGGTGGGCGTGAAGCAGACCTCGCTGGTCATGGGCAAGCACTCCGGCCGCCATGCCTTCGTGCACAAATTGGAAGAGCTCGGCTATCAGTTGGCCGACAACCAGCTCCAGGACGCCTTCGTGTGTTTCAAGGCGCTGGCGGACAAGAAGAAGCAGATCTACGACGAGGACATCGAGGCGCTGGTTGATGAGGAAATTGCGCACGCGCATGATCGCATCCGGATCATCTCGCTGACGGTCATCGCCGGCACGATGGGGCCGCAATCGGCGACTTTGAGCCTCGACATCGAAGGCAAGCACGTCACCACGCAGGCGACGGGCAACGGTCCGGTGGATGCCATCTTCAATGCCATCCGCGCGCTGGTGCCGCATGAGGCCAAGCTGGAGCTCTATCAGGTCCACGCCGTGACCGAGGGCACCGACGCGCAGGCGGAAGTGTCGGTGCGGCTGTCGGAGAGCGGCCGCGCCTTTACGGCCAAGGGCGCCGATCCGGACACCTTGGTGGCGTCGGCGAAGGCTTATCTCGGCGCGCTCAACAAGCTGGCCGGCAAACGCAATCGCGTGCCCGGCATCGAAGCGCGGATTCACTCGACCGACGTCGGCTGAATATCGTACCGCTGAAAACGGAAACGCCGCGCTAACTCAAGCGCGGCGATTTTTGTTTTCGTGCGAAGTCTAAGTCGGTTCCCGTGTGGAACAGCGAAATCACAACTTCTCCTCAGTTCGTTCGCGATACCGGCGAATTCCTCCGCTATGCCTCTGTTCATCCAATCACAATCGAACACGAGGGAACATTCACCCATGAGGTTTGCTGCTTGCGCCAGTGCCATCGTCCTCGCGACGTCCTTGATGCTCTCAAATGCGTCGCCGAGCGCGGCCGTCGAATATAGCGGCGCGGAAGCGTCTCAAATTGCGGCTTCGGTCAACATCGACCGCATCAAGTCGACGCTGAAGCTGACCCCAGCGCAGGAACGTTTCTGGCCGAATGTCGAGAACGCGTTGCGCGATCTGGGACGCCAGCAGACAAAGGCGTCCGATCAGGATGGTGTCGTCAAGCGTCTGAGCCGCCGCGTCGTGTCCGTCGTGCTCAATACGGCGTCCGTGCAGCGGCTGGCCGCCGCGGCCAAGCCGCTCATTGCTTCGCTTGATGACGACCAGAAACGCGCGGCCATCGGTCTGTCGCAGGAAATGGGCCTGGGGCCGGTCGTGGCGGCGCTCTACTAAGCCTGCAACACGAATGCCGATATGAGAGGCGGCGCTTCGGCGCCGCCTCTTTTTTTGTGCGCTGCGGTGAGGTTGCGCTACGCCATTAGTTCCACTTGCCGGGACACGCCTTTAGTGCGACATCTTGGCGCGCTCAAAACAACCAAGCAAAAGCCGTTCAAACGGCTGCTCACCGGAGGAAACCTGATGCGTAAGCTGCTTCTCACTGCGGCCGTCGCCGCTATGTCCGCTGTCCCGGGCGTCGCCCTGGCGCAGGCTCCCATCGTCATCAAATTCAGCCATGTCGTCGCCGCGGACACGCCCAAGGGCAAAGCCGCCGACATGTTCAAGGACCTCGCCGAGAAATACACCGGCGGCAAGGTGAAGATCGAGGTCTATCCGAACTCGACGCTCTACAAGGACAAGGAAGAACTCGAGGCGCTGCAACTCGGCGCGGTGCAGATGCTGGCGCCGTCGAACTCCAAGTTTGGCCCCATCGGCATCAAGGAATTCGAGGTGTTCGATCTGCCGTACCTGCTGCCGAACACCGCGGCGCTGCGTAAGGTCACCGACGGCCCGATCGGCAAGCGCCTGCTGGGTCTTCTGGACTCCAAAGGCATGACCGGCCTGGCCTATTGGGACAACGGCTTCAAGGAAATGAGCGCCAACAAGCCGTTGCGCGTACCGGCCGACTACAAGGGCCTGAAATTCCGCATCCAGTCGTCGAAGGTGCTGGAAGCGCAATTCCGCTCGCTCGGCGCGACGCCGCAGGTCATGGCGTTCTCGGACGTCTATCAAGCCCTGCAGACCGGCGTGGTCGACGGCCAGGAGAATACGCCGTCGAACATCTACACCCAGAAGATGCACGAAGTGCAGAAGTACATGACGATGACCAATCACGGCTACATCGGCTATGTGGTGGTCGCGAACAAGAAGTTCTGGGATGGGTTGCCGGCCGATATCCGCACGCAACTGACCAAGGCCATGGACGAGTCGACCGCCTTCGGTAACGGCAAGTCCGAACAGGAGAACGCCGAAGCGCTGGCTGAGATCAAGAAGGCCGGCAAAACGGAAATCCTGACGCCGACCGCCGACGAAACCGCACAGATGCGCAAGGCGATGGAGCCGATCTACGCCGACATGGAAAAGCGCGTCGGCAAGGGCCTCATTGACGAGGTCCAGCAAGCGGTCGCAGGCGCAAGCCACTAGGCATGATGCGGACGGTCCCCGGGTTTTCCGGGGACCGTTTCATTTGGCAGGGGGCTTGCGCGGTGCGTTTGATGCATCGGGCCGGGCCGCCACAACCCAAGACAGCCATCTCCGGCATCCGCCGTTCCGGCGCGATAAGGCAACGCGATGTTTCTCCGCATTCTCGACCGGCTTGAAGAAATCATCATTGCGACTTTGATTGCCGCGGCGACGTTGGTGATTTTCGCCGCGGTCGTGCAGCGCTTCGCGGTCGGAGTGCCGTTTCTGTATCCGTACTTCTACGATTTCAACCTGACCTGGGCGCAGGAACTGTGCATCTACATGTTCATCTGGATGGCGAAGTTCGGCGCCGCCTACGGCGTGCGCACCGGCATCCACGTTGGCGTTGACGTTCTGGTCAACCATCTCAATGCGGTTTGGCGAAAGCGCGTGACGCTGTTCGCGCTACTCTGCGGCGCGCTTTTCACGGTGATCGTGGGCACAATGGGCGCCAAGTTCGTCATCGGCCTTTATCCGACCGACCAGACATCGCCTGACCTCGAGATACCGAGCTGGATCGTCTATCTCTGCATCCCGCTCGGCTCCTATTTGATGTGCTTCCGCTTTTTGCAGGTGTCATGGCATTTTTATAAGACCGGAGAACTGCCGCATCACGACGCATCGCATGTCGAAGGGGTCGATCCGGACGCCATGGCCCGCGTGGAAGGGGGCGCCCGATGAGCGCCCTCATTATTTTCGTCCTGCTGTTTGCGCTGATGCTCACCGGCATGCCGATCTCGATTTCGCTCGGCCTCACCGTGCTCACGTTCCTGTTCACAATGACGCAGGTGCCGATCGAAAGTGTCGGCCTCAAGCTTTTTAGCGGCCTCGACAACTTCGGCATCATGGCAATCCCGTTCTTCATCCTGGCAGGTACGTTCCTGACCCGGGGCGGCGTCGCCAAGCGCATGATCAATTTTACCGTGTCGCTCGTCGGTCATTGGCCGGGCGGTCTGGGGCTGGCCGGTGTTGCCGCCTGCGCCTTGTTTGCCGCGATCTGCGGTTCGAGCGTTGCCACCGTCGCCGCCATCGGCTCGATCATCCTGCCGGCCATGGTAGAGCAGGGCTTCCCCAAGCGTTTCGGCGCGGGGGTCATCACGACCTCGGGCGCGCTCGGCATTCTGGTGCCGCCCTCGATTATCCTCGTGCTGTACGGCGTGTCGACCAACTCATCGATCGGCGCGCTGTTCATGGCGGGCATCGTGCCCGGGCTTATTCTGGCTCTGATGCTGGCGACGGTGACCTGGTTCATCGCCTGGCGCAACGATTACCCGCGCCTGCCCAAGGCGACCTGGCGGCAGCGCCTGCACGCGCTGCACGACGGCATCTGGGGCCTGATGCTTGTCGTCATCGTGCTGGGCGGCATCTACAGCGGCGTCTTCACGCCGACCGAAGCCGCCGCGGTGGCCGCGGTCTATTCCTTTGTCATCACCGTGTTCGTCTACCGCGAACTCAAGCTCAGCGAAGTGCCGAAGGTCCTGTTGCAGGCGGCAAACCTGAGCTCGATGTTGCTCTACATCATCACCAACGCGGTCCTGTTCTCGTTCCTGATGACGCATGAGCAGATTCCGCAGGCGATGGCGGCGTGGATCGTCGAGCAGCATTTCAGCGTCTGGCTGTTCCTGCTGGTGATCAACGTGATCCTGCTGCTGGCCGGCAACGTCATGGACCCGTCATCGATTCTTCTGATCATGGCGCCGATCCTCTTCCCGTTGGCGGTCAATCTCGGCGTCAATCCGATTCACCTCGGCATCCTGATGGTGGTGAACATGGAGGTCGGCCTCTGCCATCCGCCGGTGGGGCTCAATCTCTACGTCGGCAGCGGCATCGCCCGCATGGGCATCAGCGAGATGACGATCGCGGTGCTGCCGTGGCTGTGCGCGATGCTGATCTTCCTGGTGATGATTACCTACATCCCCGAAATTTCGCTGTGGTTGCCGCGCCTGCTCGGGGTCGTTCACTGAGCCCGTTCAAAAGTTAACGGTTGAAAAGATGAACATCCGTCAACCTGGATTACGGCGGCGTAATCTCTGTCCAATCTTTAACTTGAGAAGGCCCGCAGGTTCTTTCACCTAGGCTGCGTTGATTAGCTATCGAACTGCTATTGGAGATAGCCCCATGTGGAAGACCCTTGCTGCCGGCACGACCGTTCTCGCGATTGCCGGTGCTTCACTTGCCTATGCCCAGAAGGCGCCGGACGGCGCCGATCAACCCACGCGCTGGCGCCCCAACGTCGAGGATATGGCGGCGTTCGGCGATGCGCGGATCGCCGCGCTCCATGCCGGCCTGAAGCTTTCGGCCGATCAGGAGAAGATGTGGCCGGCGGTGGAGACCGCGCTGCGCGACCTCGCCAAACTGCGTGCGGACCGCGTCGCCGCGCGCGAGAGCGCCGATAAGCCGAACCCGCCGACAGATCCGATACAGCGGCTCACCCGCCGTGCCGACATGATGACTCAATCCGGCACCGCGATGAAGAAACTCGCCGACGCGGCGGGCCCGCTCTACAAGAGCCTCGACGACGGCCAGAAGCGCCGGATGATGATCCTGGCCCGCTTCGAAGGCCGTGACTTCGGCGGCAAGGGTCCGCATGGCCATCACGGCTGGCGTCATCATCGTGGTTCCGATCAGGGCTTCGGCCGGGAACGCGGTTTCGGTGGCCGCGATCGCGGCCCGATGGGTCCCGATGGCGGCCGTCAGCCTCAGTAACAACTGCCAAGCAGGCGTGGAGGGTGCGGTCTTGCTGACGCACCCTGCCACGGCCAAGAAGGTCGCCGGGTTTTGCCCGGCGGCCTTTTTTTGCCCGGTAAAACTTTCATTTGCTCGGTGAATCAAGGTCTTGGGCGGCTGGACACCCCCGCCTGCCTTTGCTAGGTGAACCCCGCTGCGCAGGGCTTCCTGTGTGGTGGTCCGGGCGCATAGCTCAGTTGGTAGAGCAGCTGACTCTTAATCAGCGGGTCCCAGGTTCGAGCCCTGGTGCGCCCACCAATCATTTCAAACGCCTCGTTGGTGATTGGCCCGGACCGAACGCGCGCGGTTGCAAACCGGCGCCGTTGATGACGTCAATTTTCAAACTTGAGACAGCAAGCGGCGGCTGCGGCCGGCTCCGGCCCGCAGCAATGCTTTGCTGTGGCGAAATGATAATTCGTCTATCTGGGAGCCGGTAACTCGCTAAAATGAAACGAAATTGCATTCAATGCCTGTCGGCGAAGAAGTACGGAAAGAGCGAGCAGTTACATGAAAGAAGAAGTCCTCGCTGAATCGCATTGCGACTTTCTCGGTCCCAAGAAGACAGGCAAGGTCCGAGATATCTACGATCTTGGCGACCGATTGGCGCTGGTTACGACAGACAGGCACTCGTCCTTCGACCGGATCATCGCGCACATTCCCTGGAAAGGGCAGGTGCTCAATCAAGTGAGCGCCTGGTGGTTCGAGCAGACCCGCGACATCGTTCCCAATCACGTCATTTCGGTCCCCGATCCGAATGTGACGCTCGTCAAGAAGTTCAAGCTGGTGCCGGTCGAAGCTGTCGTTCGCGGCTATCTCACCGGCGTCACCGATACGTCGATCTGGACGCGCTATTCCGCCGGCCAGCGTGAATTCGGCGGCCTTTCTCTTCCCGACGGCATGAAGAAGAACCAGGCGTTGCCGACCCCCTTGTTCGATCCGACCACGAAGGAAGAGGCGCACGACCGCGTCCTGACGCCGAGTGAGATGATCGCGGAGGGCTTCATCACGGCTGAGCTCTTCGATCGGATCAAGACCGCAGCACTCGCGATCTTCGCGCGGGGCCAAGAGATCGCCGCCCGCCAGGGGCTCATTCTGGTCGATACCAAATATGAATTCGGCATCGACGAGAGCGACAATCTCGTTCTCATCGACGAGGTTCACACGCCGGACTCTTCAAGGTTCTGGCAATTGGCGTCCTACGCCGAGCGCGTCAATAAAGGCAGCGATCCGGAATATTTCGACAAGGAGTTTTTGCGTCTGTGGTTCAGGGACAACTGCGATCCGTATAAGGACAAGACGCTTCCGGACGCACCGGCCGAATTGGTGCGTGAGTTGTCGCGCCGCTACATCCAGATTTACGAACAGATCACCGGGCATGCGTTCGTGTACGGCGAGACGCCGGTTTCGGCGCGCATCGAGCGTAATCTTTCCTCGTTGAGAGCCTAGCGCGGCGTCCGTCCGCAATGCTGTGACCACATGTTGGGCACGGAAGCAGGTGGACTGCACAATATTCGCCCGCTGCGCCGGGCAAAACCTTTGCAATGATGAGAAGGGAAGGCGGCTGTTCTGGCGCGGATAAAAGCCGCGCTGGCGCGGTGACTCACTGTCCGTACGACGTGAAGCGGACGCGGGGAAGCGAACCGTTATCAACGTATCTGGTACGAAAAGGAGAGTCAGATGATGCACGGCGATATTTCTTCGAGCAACGACACGGTCGGCGTTGCCGTCGTGAACTACAAGATGCCCCGTCTGCATACCAAGGCGGAGGTGCTCGCCAATGCGCGCAAAATAGGCGACATGCTCGTCGGCATGAAGTCGGGTCTGCCGGGCATGGATCTGGTGATCTTCCCGGAGTATTCGACTCATGGGATCATGTACGACTCCAAGGAGATGTACGAGACCGCGTCGAGCGTGCCGGGCGAAGAGACCGAGATTTTCGCCGAGGCCTGCCGCAAGGCGAAAGTGTGGGGCGTGTTTTCGCTGACGGGCGAGCGCCATGAAGAGCATCCCAAGAAGGCGCCATACAACACGCTGATCCTGATGAACGACAAAGGCGAGATCGTTCAGAAGTATCGCAAGATCATGCCGTGGGTGCCGATCGAAGGCTGGTATCCGGGCAACTGCACCTATGTGTCGGAAGGCCCCAAGGGCCTGAAGGTGTCGCTGATCATCTGCGACGACGGCAACTATCCCGAAATCTGGCGCGACTGCGCCATGAAGGGCGCCGAACTCATCGTGCGCTGCCAAGGCTACATGTATCCGGCCAAGGATCAGCAGGTGCTGATGGCCAAGGCGATGGCCTGGGCCAACAACACTTACGTCGCGGTCGCCAATGCCTCGGGCTTCGACGGCGTGTATTCGTATTTCGGCCACTCGGCGATCATCGGCTTCGATGGCCGCACGCTCGGGGAATGCGGCGAGGAAGATTACGGCGTCCAGTACGCGGCGTTGTCGAAAACCCTGATCCGCGATTTCCGCCGCAACGGGCAGTCGGAAAACCACCTCTTCAAGCTCGTGCACCGCGGCTACACCGGCAAGATCAATTCGGGCGAGGGCGACAAAGGCGTCGCCGCCTGTCCCTACGATTTTTACGGCAAGTGGATCGCCGATCCGGAAGGCACGCGCGAAATGGTGGAATCCTTCACGCGCACGACGGTCGGCGTCGATGAATGTCCGATTGACGGGATTCCGAACCAGAAGACGGCTCATCGCTGAGCGGAATCCGGTGCGGCGGCGTGAGCCGTCGCCGCACCGACCTCGGTTCGCCTAGCGGCGGGCGAGACGGAAGTAGAGTTCGGAGAGGCGAACGGGCAGGTCCTCGACGCGATGAACCATCATTGTTTTGCCGCGTCCGAAGATACGTGCGGCCGACGTGATGCCGGCTTTGCCCAGCACGACGCCATAGACATCGATGCCGGCGGCATGGAGCCCGACGGCGGCGCGGCGCGCGTCCTCGACAAGATCGAGTGTGCCGGCGTCGATGTCGGAGGGCTCGCCGTCGGTCAGGACGATGACGAGTTTGCGGCTCGA
Organism: uncultured Hyphomicrobiales bacterium; assembly: GCA_903929045.1. Classification (GTDB taxonomy): domain Bacteria; phylum Pseudomonadota; class Alphaproteobacteria; order Rhizobiales; family Xanthobacteraceae; genus Pseudolabrys. The sequence goes on along the minus strand of CAIYTE010000125.1, from coordinate 41,602 downwards.
TTTGGTTTCGCCGATGACATCGCCGGCATGACGTAGCGCGGCGCCCAGTCTTGTCGAAAGACCTGCGCGCAAACCGGAAAGCCGCGCCATGGCGGTGCGGTCATAGGTCTCGTCGAAAGATTTGACGGTCGTCATCTGGACCTTGTCTCGTCCGTCCGAGGCGAAAGCCAGAAGGCCGAAGGGATCGCCCAGCCGCTCCATCGATTCCGCTACCAGCGCGACAGCCAATCGCTCTACGTCGAGGACGGTGGCGCCGGAGGCGAGCCGGTCGGACGTCGATTCCGACACGTCGATCATGAGCAGGGCCGACAAGTCGCGATGGGTGGCCGCCGACGCGCGGAAAATCCGCGGGTCCGGGGCTTCGTCAAGCCGCAAGGCAATGCCGGCGTCGAGCAAAGCATTGAGATCGATATCGTGCCCGTCGTGCTGCCGGTTGAGCCGCGCGGTGCGGCCGACGGTGATGCCGCGCATAAGCTGGCGGATGCGGCTGCGCAGAATGTGCGCCTGGTCGAGTGACGTTTCGATGAGCCGGGGATCGCCGATTTGTGGTGGGACCTCGCGGACGGTCGTCCATTCAGGCCGTTCGATGGAATGCTCCCGGTCCCATTCGGGATACGTCGCGATGACAATACCATTTGCGGCAGGGGCGACAGGCCGTGCATGCCCTGCAAACGTAGCGGTGTCAGGTTTTGCCGTTGTGCTTTCGCCGCCTTTCGTTTCCTCCTTTTCAATGCGCGCCGCATCGACGGCAAGGTCGATGGCCTCGTCTGGCGAAGATGAAGCCTTGCCGAAGTCCCAGAGGCCGACACCATCGTCGCGATAGACCGGTTCGACGATATAGCTCCTGGCGTTGAACTGGACCCGCATCTGGCCAAGATCGTTGCCCAGGAGCATGCCGATCTCACGGCTGATGGCCGGATCGTGGATGCGCGGTGCGGCATTGGCGAACATCTCGCGGCCTTTGCTGACGAAGCTGTCGCCGTCGGAATATTCCGGGTCGAAAAGCGCGCGGGCCAACCGGGCCAGCAGGCTCGGCGCGGTCCGGACACCGGCAGGAGCAGCAACGTGGTAGGGCGTCCACAGCCGGCGCAGGCCCGGCAATTCGCGCATGGCAAGTGCTTCAATGCGCGCGTCTTCAATGAGGTTGACGAGCGCAATCTGCAGCGGCTTCAGCGACCCGATCGTGAAGGGGTAGGTTCCCAGCACAAGATGGGCCTGGGCATGCGCTGCGGCGGCGCGAAAGAGGCTGCGGGCGTCGCCTTCAACGCCGCGAAACACTTCGGGCATGCAGATTAGAGGTCCGGCAAATGACACGCGGCGCGTCGGTCCTTGCGCTGCGCTCGGCGGCAGAGGGCGCAGAAGTGGTGTTTGTCCCCACAGCGCGGTGACGAAGGCTTTGAGTTCGGTTTCGATCGTGGAGAAGGTAACTGCGCTGCCGCCGCGCGCGACGAGACGCTGCGCAAAGGCGTCTTCCAGCGTGAAGAAAGAGCGCAACCGAACTTTATCGCAGGCTGATGCGCGTAAGCCCGCGGCGACAAAATTCTCGAACGCGTCAATCGAACCGGCCGACAGAATGTCCGCCATGTTCCTTGCGACAAGCGAAACGGCAGACGGCTCCTTGCTCGCCAGCGTCCGCAATGCGCGCCACCAGCGCGCAAGCGATGCCTCAGCACCGAGGAGCCGTACGGCTGCTGGAAATGCCTTTAACGTTGCCGCCGCCGCTTCGGCGCCGGCCCAGCGGCAGATATCGGCGGCGGCATCTGCGGCGGTCACGAGAAACGCTACTTGTCTTTGCTTCGATACAGCGCGGCTGGCATCCCAGAACGCCATGAGACACGTCGGACCCGCGTTGACATGGACAAGCGTGAGCACCGCGGCGGACCAGGCGTCGAGATCAGCGGGCTCGAAAATATTGGTGAGTTCGCTCCAGACCGCGGAGAAGGCAGGGCGCAGCGTCTCGCGCTGACTTATCGTCCGGTACAAGGTGCGGCTTGCATCCGCACCTGCAGAATCGATGAGGTTCACGGCAGGCAGGCCCGAATGGCCTCGGTCAGTGCCGCGCGGATGTCGATGTTGTCGGTGATCGGAATGACGATGCTGGATTGCACGGCGCTCTCCAGCGGCAGACCGGCACGCACCAGCCGCCCGGCATGAATGAGCATACGGGTCGATGCCCCTTCATCGAGGCCATGGCCTTGAAGATTTCGCGTGCGCGCGGCAATGGCGACAAGTGTATCCGCAAGCGTGCCGTCAGTGCCGCCTTCGCGTGCCACAATGGCTGCTTCTGTCGCCGGCGGGGGATAGCCGAAGTCGATGGCGACAAAGCGCTGCTTGGTCGACTCTTTCAGATCTTTGACAGCGCTTTGGTAGCCGGGATTATAGGAAATCGTGAGCTGGAAGTCGTCGTGCGCGGCGACGATTTCGTTGCGCTTGTCGAGCGGCAGAATGCGCCGCGCGTCCGTCAGCGGATGCAGGACGACGGTCGTGTCCTGACGCGCCTCGACCACTTCGTCGAGATAACAGATCGCGCCGTGGCGCACCGCCAATGTCAGCGGACCGTCGTGCCAAACCGTGCCGCTCGGCTCGAGCAGATAACGGCCGGCGAGGTCGGCCGCTGTCATGTCTTCGTGGGCCGCGATCGTGATCAAGGGCCGCTCAAGCTTCCAGGCTATGTGCTCGATGAAACGGGTCTTGCCGCAACCCGTCGGCCCCTTCAGCATCACCGGCAGGCGTTCGGCGTAAGCCGCCGCAAACACCATCACCTCGTCGTTGACCGGCTGATAATAGGGCTCTTTGCCGATCCGATAGGCGTCAAGATTCACGCAATCCTCCGCGGGCAAACGAAGGCGCGTTATCGTCCTTCGTGAAGGACGCGCCCGCCGCGGAGTCATGCCGCGGCGCTGAGCATCCCCACAGGATCAAGCAAATTGTGAGCCATGTCCCGATCGCGCGAGGTCCAGGCGCGGCGGGATCAGCGCCCAGCGGCTGCTTCAACGCTTATGCGCGGCGCACCGGCCTCAACACGGCCGATGATGCGGGCGGCTGGGTAGCCGGCGGCGTTGATCGTCCGCACAATGCCGTCCGCTTTTTGCGGATCGCACGAAACCAGCAGTCCGCCCGATGTTTGCGGATCGGTGAGCAGATGACGCCGCCAGTCGGGCAGGCCGGCGGGCAGGGTCACGGCGTCGCCGTAGCTCGCCCAGTTCCGGATCGACGCGCCGGTGACAAAGCCCTGCTGCGCCAGCGCTGCTGCTTCCGGCAGCAACGGGAGATTGTCGGCGTTGATGATGACCGAGAGCTTGGAGCCGCGCGCGACTTCGAGGGCGTGGCCGAGCAGGCCGAAGCCGGTGACGTCGGTGACGGCATGCACGGCGGGATCCTTCGCCAGCTCGGCGCCGATCTTGTTGAGCAACGTCGTTGTCGCGATCATGTCGGCATAGCCGCTGCCGGACAGCACGCCTTTCTTGATCGCCGCCGAATAGACGCCGACGCCGAGCGGCTTGGTCAGGATCAACGCATCGCCGGCTTTGGCGTCGGCGTTGCGGCGGACTTCCTCGGTCTTGCAGATGCCGATGACGGCAAGGCCATAGATCGGCTCCGGCACGTCGATCGAGTGGCCACCCGCGACCGGAATGCCGGCGGCGGCGCACACCGATGCGCCGCCTTTGAGAATATCGCGCACGGTCTCCGGCGCGATCTTGTCGACCGGAATGCCGAGGATCGCCAGCGCAAAGATCGGCGTGCCACCCATGGCGTAGACATCGGAGATGGCGTTGGTCGCGGCGATGCGGCCGAAGTCGGTCGGGTCATCGACGACCGGTGTGAAGAAATCCGTCGTGGCAATGACGCAGGTGCCGTCGTCGAGCCGCCACACCGCGGCGTCGTCTCCGGTTTCTGTGCCGACGAGCAGCTGCTTGTACGGCGTCATCAAGGGTTGATCGGCGAGGAGGTTCTGCAGCACCGACGGCGCCAGCTTGCAGCCGCAGCCGCCACCATGAGCGAGGCTCGTCAGCCGGACCATGGGAATGTTCATTGGCGTTCTCCCGACCTTATACCGCTTTTGCCATCGGCGTGGCGGATAGAATTTTCCACGTCGCGACCAAGGCCGCGGCGGCGATGGCAATGTCACCGTCCGTCGTATGCCGTCCGAGCGACAGCCGCACGGCGCCGAGCGCCTGCGCGCGCGGGATGCCGATGGCGGTCAGGATCGCCGATGGATCTTCGCTGTCGGCGTGACAGGCCGAGCCGTTCGACGCCAGCACCTGCGGGCACATCTCCAGCAGCTTGCGGCCGGAGACGCCCGGAAACAGAACGTTGAGCGTATTCGGCAGTCTTTGCGTCGCGTGCCCGGTGAGAACGAGGCCGGGAACGTCGCGCTTCAACAACGCGAGCAGGGACGCCGACAGTTTCGCCAGCCGCAGCTGTTCGCGGGGCAGCATCTCAGCAGCGATGCGGCAGGCTTCGCCGAGGCCGGCGATATAGGGAACGTTCTCCGTGCCTGCGCGGCGACCGTGCTCCTGGCCTGCGCCCAAGACCAATGGCGGCAAGGTGATGCCGCGCCGCGTGAACAGAATGCCGATGCCTTTGGGCGCGTAGAGTTTGTGACCGGCGATCGACAGGAAATCGACGCCCAGCGCTTTGACGTCGACCGGTATCTTGCCAACCGACTGCGCGGCGTCGACATGGACGAGGGCGCCGTGCTTCTTTGCCGCCGCAGCGATATCGGCGACCGGCTGCAGCGTGCCGATCTCGTTCTGGGCATGAATGATCGTGACCAGCGCGGTGTTGCCGTCGATCGCCGCCGCGACATCGTCGGCATCGACTAGCCCTTCCGCGTTCGCCGCGACACGCGAAACGCTGTGGCCCTGGCTTTGCAGGAAGGCGACGGTGGCCTCCGTCGCCGGATGCTCGATGTTCGTCGTTACGATCGCGCGGCGATTGCGGTCGAGACGCACCGCGCCGCGAATGGCGATGTTGCTCGATTCTGTGCCGCCGCTGGTGAAGGTGATTTCGTCGGGCTCGGCGCCGATCAACGCCGCGGCCTGCGCGCGCGCCGTCTCGATGGCGTCATGCGCGCGGCGGCCCAGCGCGGTGTTCGACGACGGATTGCCGAACTCGTTCTGCAGATAAGGCAGCATGGCCCGCAGCGCGGCGGGATCGACCGGCGTGGTGCCATTGTTGTCGAGATAGACCGGGGTCATTTCTGCTTCACGATTTTGAAGATGTAGAGATCACCGTCGCGCTGCTGGGCGCTCAGCGCGTGGCCGGTCTGATTGACGAAGTGCGGCACGTCGATGACGGTGAGAGGATCGGTGCACTCCAGCACTAACGTGCCACCGATGGCGACGGCGCGCATCGCCTTCTTGGCGCGCAGCACCGGCAGCGGACATTTCAGACCGCGCAGATCGAGGACGGTTTCGTCGTTTGGAGTCATGGGCGCAGCCTTTGCGCCCTAATATAGTGCGGCGTTATTCCGGCGTCTTGCTGGGCGCAAATTGCTGCGGCTGGCCTTTGAGGTCGCCGCCGGTCGCCATGGTTGGCTGATCCTTGGCTTTGATCTCGTCGTGAACCTGAATCTTCTTGCCCGAGCCGTCGAGAGGACTGCCTTGTGCGCCTTGCTCCTGGCTCGGCTGATCCTTGGCGCCGCCACCCCAGCCCGTCGAGCCGCGCTCCTGATCGCCGCTGGTATTCTGCGCATAGGTCATCGTTGAAATTGTCGCGAGCAGCGCTGCCGCAGCCACACCTGTTAAAATGCGCGTTTTCATCGTCTTTTCCTTTCGCGGGACGACATGAAAACGGCGCGGCAACGCAATTGGTTCCCCCGTTCACAGCAAGCAGGCGCCATAGCTGCGGCGCCTGCGGATTTCGGCCCGCCGTCACGGTCACGCCGCCGACAGATCCTTGGCCTTGATGGTGTATTTGAAGCCGTCGGGATCGAGGCAATCCAGCCGCACGCTGGCGGTTTCGGCCTGCGGATACATCAGGAAGCCCACTTTCGGTCCGCTCGATCCAGGCAGGGCAATGTCGTGCCCGAAGTTATAGGCGAGCCAGTTGCCTTCCCAGGCGCCGAACAAGGTCTGGCGCGCGGCGACGACCTTGGGATCGTCGATGGCGAGCTTGCCCGGCGGCTCTTCCAGCACGACCTTGCGCACGTCGGCCGGATCGGTCGCGACCCAGCCATAGCCTTTCAGGAACACTTCGGCGCGGCAGTGCTGCGCCTTGGTAATGACCTCGGAGCCCGCGCCCAGCGCCTTGTAGCCGAACTTCGACGGGGCCACGCGGATGCCGTAGACGTCGCGCGCCGGAATGTCGGCAGCGCGCACCAGGCCGACAAACAGCGCATTGAGGTCGGCGCACTTGCCGCCCATCTGGCCGGTCTTGAGCATCAGCGCGATGTCGCCAATGCCGCAGCCGCGCACCGCGCCGTCGCGATAGGTGTTCTCGACGATCCATTCATAGATCGCGCGCACCTTTTCGAGCTCGCTGGTCTTGCCGGATGTGATCTTGTCGGAGGTCTCCTTGACGATGCCATTGACCGGAATGAGCTCGTTGCCGGCCGTATTGAACTTGTGGTCGGCGGCGCTGAGGGCAATCGAGGCATTGCCGGGCTTCGACAGATCGACAGCGCGATCCTGCGCCGACACCTTGCTGGTCACTTCGACCAGGGGCGCTTTCTCGCCGGCGGCCCATTCGACATGCAGCATTTCCGCGCCGTATTTCGGATCGCGGACCAGCGTGGCCTTGCCGTTTGTGTTCCAGGTGCTGTTCTCCGACTTGAACCAGTCTTTTTCATTGACCGACGGGAGCGGAATCCAGGCTTGCGTCCTGCCTTCGGCCTGCGCGATCTCCATCCGGGTCACGACCTGAAAGCTGCGCCACGCGCCGGGCTGCGGCGCGAAGGCGCCTTGCGCCGACACAAAGCGTGGCAACGCAACGGCCGCTGCCAGAGCCGTGCCGGTCTTCAAGAAGTCGCGTCTGTCGAACTGCATGGTCGTTCTCCCGGATTAAATTTTGTTCATATGAAGCGGTGGCGTGCGACTGCGGCTCCGCGCGTCAGCGATGATGTCAGTGCGATGTGAGGGGGCGGTGCGTGAACGGACTGTGCCGATCGCCGCGAAACGCAGACGCATAAAGCGTTTCCGCGACTGGCGGTTTGCGGTCAGGCTGAGGTGTGCGCCCCGAAACTCGGGAGCCAAGCTGCAATTCACACAAGAACTCTGCGCTTCCGCTCGGGTGCAATCAACGCCGCAAAACCGATTTCGACGTTTGGCTCGCCGATGAATTCGCCTGCACCGGTGAATTCACCGCCTTTGCGGTGCTCGTCGAGATCACCGAGACGCAAGTGCAGCCGCTGTGCTCGACCTACTTCAACGTCATCGGCAACGAAACCAATTGGGGCGAGATGACGATTCTGTTCGCCGGCGCCGGCCGCACCTGGGATGGCGCGTCGTTCTTTCCGGTGACATCGCCGCACGGCGGGGGGCTCGACAATCCGACCGCGCGCCTGCGGTTGCGCGAACTGGAATCGCGGATCGACGGCAATCCGCTGGTGCTTAACGAGGGCCACTTCTTCGATAAATGGGGCCGCAGGCTCAAGGTCGAGGAGGTCGGTCTGCAATGAGTGCGCGCCGTCTCCTCATCGTTCTGGTCAACACCGATCCGCGCAATCCGGAAGAGCTGGGCGCGCCGTTCCACTATGCGGCGGTGGCGGCGGCGATGGATCATGAGGTCGACGTGCTGTGCACGGCGACGGCCGGCCGGCTGATGCTCAAGGGCGTCGCCGAGGCGATCCACATCAAGCCGGGCGATCCGATGACGGTTTACGACTGGATCAAGGAAGCGCATGGCCATGGCGCGACGTTCTGGGCCTGTCCTGCCAATCTTGAATTGTTCGACAAGTCCGAGGCCGATCTTATTCCGGAATGCAAAGGCCTGATGGGCGCTGCCGCCATGATCCAGGACATTATGGACGGCGATGCCCGCGTCCTGACGTTTTAGGGGAGCGATCGTGGCGCGCGTTCAGGATCACGATTTCCCGGAGCATCTGCTCTACGACATCGAAAACCAGATTTGGTACGAGTCTTTGGCCGACGGTACGGTCCGCGCCGGCTTTACGACATGGGCGGTTGCGCTGATGGGCGAGATTCTCGTCTTCACGCCCAAGCGCGTCGGTCACACCTTCGATCAGAACCGCTGGTTCGCCATGGTGGAGGGCGGAAAATGGGTCGGCGCCGCCCGTGCGGCGTTCGATGGCACCATCGTCTCCCAGAATGACGCCCTGGCGAACCGGCCGGGGCTGTTGATGTCCGATCCCTTTGGCAAAGGCTGGATGCTGACGGTGCGGCCGGCGGTGGAGACGTGGCGGGAGGGCCTCGAAACGGGGCCCGGATTGGGGGCGGCGATCGAAAACTGGATCGCCGGCGGATATTATAAAAACCGCACCAGTTAGGGCTGTTTACGGCGGTCCGGACGGCTCAGTTCCAGTATTGGCAAACGGTACTTCATAATGTAGGAGAAGCCTTCCACATTGCCTGCGGGCTTGCCCTCATGGCCGACGACGACATACGCGCGGGCTCTCAGGTCCTTCGCGAGACGAAACCATCCGGAGGGGACTGATGCCTGACAACAAGCTCAATGGCGCGCAGGTCATTGTCGACTACCTGATCCAGGAAAAAGTGCCGCAGGTGTTCGGTCTCTGCGGCCACGGCAACATCCAGTTCATCGACGCGCTGTACGAGCGCTCGTCCGAGATCAAGACCATCTCGACCCACCACGAAAGCGTCTGCGGCTTCATGGCGGACGTCTATTATCGCGTCTCCGGCAAGGCGACCGCGACCTTCACCTCGTGCGGCCCCGGTTCGGCGCAACTGCCGATCTCGCTGGCGACCGCCTATCTCGATTCCGTGCCGTTCCTGGCCGTGACCGGCAACGTGCCGACCAGCCAGTTCAATCGCGGCGCCTTCCAGGAAATGTACCGCCAGAACCAGGCCGACTTCCCGTCGACCGTGCGCAGCCTGTGCAAGCGCGTGTTCCAGCCGACGCGCGGCGAAATGGTGCCGCTCGCGGTGCGCCAGGCGTGGAAGACGATGATGACCGGCCGCCCCGGTCCGGTCGTGCTCGACGTACCGTATGACGTCTTCATGGAGTCGGCCGCCGAAGAAGCGCCGAACGCCAAGGAATGGAACGGCAATATCTCCAGCCGCTGTGGCGCCGATCCGGAAGGCGTCACCAAGGCCGTCGACATGCTGCTCAACGCCGATCGTCCGGTGATTTTCGTCGGCCAGGCCATCCGCCATGGCGGCGCCGCCGACGATCTGCTCAAGCTCGCCGAACGCCTCCAGATCCCCGTGGCGGCGTCCATGAGCGGCCTCGGCGCCATCGACACGCATCATCCGCTGGCGCTCGGCATGGTTGCGCGCGGCGGCCATTATCAGGCCAACCACGCCACGCGTCAGGCCGACGTTCTTCTGTCTCTGGCCGCGCGTTTCGACGACCGTACGTCGTCATCGTGGATCCCGGGCTACTCCTTCACCATTCCGCCGACCAAGCTCATCCATGTCGACATCGATCCGGACGAAATCGGCCGCAACTATCCGGTCGCGCTCGGCCTCATGGCCGACACGCGCACCTTCCTGCGCCAGGTTCTCGCTGAACTCGAGCGCCGCAAGGACGTCGACAAGAAGCTCGACGCCCGCAAGAAGTGGCTCGGCCAGATCGACGGCTATCGCAAGGAGTGGGACGCGCTGGTGGCGCCGGGCTTCACCGACGACACGCAGCCGGTCAATCCGCAGCGCGCCGCTTTCGAAATCCAGCGCGGCTTGCCGGACGACGCCATCCTCGTCTCCGACATCGGCGTGCATCACAACTGGCTGCTCGGTTACACCAAGCCGCGCCGTCCGGACTCGCTGATCAGCTGCATGGGCTTCGGCGCCATGGGCTTCGGCGTCGCCGGTGTCATGGGTGCGAAATATGCCGCGCCCGACCGTCCCTGCGTCTCCGTCTGCGGCGACGGCGCCTTCTTCATGCAGGCCAACGTGCTCGGCACTGCGGTCGAGTACAATCTGCCCTGCGTCTGGGTGATCTGGAACAACTACGCTTACGCCTCGATCCGCGGTCTGCAGCGCGGCTATTTGAACAAGCGCGAACTGGCGACGGACTTCCATGATCCGCTCACCGGCCAGCGCTATAACCCCGACTTCGCCGCGATGGCGCGTTCCTGCGGCGTCGAAGGCGTCCGCGTCGATCGCGCCGGCGATATCGCCGAAGCCATCAAAAAGGGCATCGCCGCCAACAAGCCGTACCTGATCGATATCGATATCGCCGCCGACATCAATCCGGCCGGCGCCGGCGTCTGGGAATTGCCGGGTCTCGGCGTCAGCAAGCCGTCGATCGGCAAGCAGTTCATCCCGGGCTGATTCAATACCGCGTCCCGCCGGTCACCAGGCCGGCGGGAGCGACCCCCGTTGCTTCGCGATGATTAAATAGGCAACAGTCCGCTGTCATTTAAAAGGACAGCGCGATGGCCGCCCGCGATTCCAAGATCAATCCCAATCCCTTCACGACCCGCCCCGAGATCGAGGGCACGTTCGGCGTCGTCACCTCGACCCACTGGATCGCGACCGCCGTCGGCATGGGCGTGCTGGAGCGAGGCGGCAACGCCTTCGACGCCGCGGTGGCGACCGCGTTCTCGCTGCAGGTGCTGGAGCCGCACCTCAACGGCCCGGGCGGCGACGTGCCGGTCATTGTCCATGATGTGAAGCGCGGCAAGACCGAGGTGATCTGCGGGCAGGGTCCGGCGCCGGCCGGCGCCACCATCGAGCACTTCCGCAAGCTCGGGCTCGACATGATCCCCGGCACCGGTCTGCTGGCGGCATGCGTGCCCGGCATTTTCGACACCTGGATGCTGCTGCTGCGTGACTACGGCACGATGCGGATCGAGGACGTGCTGACGCCGGCGATTTCCTACGCCCACAACGGCTACCCGTTTCTCGAGCGCGCCGCCGCCACCGTCGGCATGGTCGAAGACCTGTTCCGCACTCACTGGCCAACATCGGCGGCGGTTTATCTGCCGAACGGCAACATCCCCGAGCCGGGCTCGATGTTCACCAACCGGACGCTCGCGGCGACCTATTCGCGGGTGTTGCAGGAAGCCAAAAGCGCCGGCGGCGACCGCGTCGCGCAGATCGAACGCGCGCGCAAAAGCTGGTCGCAGGGTTTCGTCGCAGAAGCCATCGACAAGTTCTGCCGCACACAGAAGGTCATGGACGTGTCCGGCGAGCCGCACAGCGGCGTGCTGACGGGCGAGGACATGGCGCGCTGGCAGCCCACCATCGAGGCACCGCTCACCTACGACTACGGCAACTACACGGTGTGCAAGGCCGGCGTCTGGAGCCAGGGGCCGGTGACGTTGCAGCAACTGGCGCTGCTCAAAGGCTATCCGCTCGACGATCTTGACCCCAAGGGACCCGATTTCATCCATCTCCAGGTCGAAGCGACGAAACTCGCCTTTGCCGACCGCGAAGCGTTCTACGGCGACCCGCTGTTCACGAAGGTTCCGACCGAGACTTTGCTGTCTGATCGGTACAATGCCGAACGCCGCAAGCTCATCACCGACAAGGCGTCGTTCGAATTGCGCCCCGGTTCAGTCGAGGGCTTCGGCGGCGTGGTGCAGATGCGCAAGGAAGCCGGCCCGCGCATGGCGGTGGGCTCGCTTGGCGCCGGCGAGCCGACCGTCGGCCGCATGGGCAACGTCAACGGCGATACGGTGCACTTCGACATCATCGATCAGGCCGGCAACATGGTGTCGTCGACGCCGTCCGGCGGCTGGCTGCAATCGTCGCCGGTCATTCCCGAGCTTGGTTTCTGCCTCGGCACCCGCGCGCAGATGTTCTGGCTCGACGAGAAGCATCCTGCGGCATTGGTGCCGGGCAAACGGCCGCGTTCGACCCTGTCGCCGACCATGGCGCTGCGCGATGGCGAGCCGTACATGGCGTGGGGTTCGCCCGGCGGCGATCAGCAGGATCAGTGGATCACGCAGTTCTTCCTGCGTCACGTCCACGCGAAGATGAACATGCAGGAGGCAATCGACGCGCCGGCCTGGCACTCCGAGCATTTCCCGATTTCGTTCTGGCCGCGTACCGCGCGCCCCGGCGTGCTGGTGGTGGAGTCGCGCCTGCCGGAAGCGACGATCAAGGAATTGAAGGCGCGGGGCCACGAAGTCGAGGTCGGCCCGGCGTGGTCGGAAGGCCGCATTACCGCGGCCTCACGCGTCGGCAACCGCCGCCGCGCCGCCGCCAATCCGCGCGGCATGCAGGGGTATGCGGCAGGGCGGTAATCCACTCTCCGCTCATTCCAGCGAAAGCGGGAATCCAGTTTTTACTTTCTGCCAGACACCTGATTCCCCGCTTGCGGCGGGACGAGCGGTTGTTATTCACACAACAGCTTCTTGGCCGTGCCGCAGCAGATGCATTCGCGCTCATGCGGCGTCAGCGTCTTGAGCTTGGCGAGTTCGGCCAGCGGATCGAAATAGCCCATGTCGAACGGGTTGTCGGTGCCGATGGCGATGTGATCGGCGCCGACGCGCTCGATCAGCAGGCGCAACGAATCCGGATCGTGCGTCAGCGCATCGAAATAGAAACGCTTGAACAGTTCGCGCGGCGGCGTCTGCGTATTAACGCGCACCGAAGCGCGATTGTCGAAGGCGCACTGGAAGCGTCCGAGCTGGTAGGGCGAAAAACCGCCGCCATGGGCGATGAGGATATTGAGGTCCTTCAGGTCGTCGAGCGCGCCCGAGAACATCAGGTGCGCGACCATGATCACTTCGTCGAGCGGGAAGCCGATCGTGTTGAACAGCTCGAACCCTTCCATGCCGCCTTTGGCCGTGCACTGGTAAGGATGGATGAAGATGAAGCAGCCGAGTTGCTCGATGGTCTTGAGCACCTTGCGGAACTTCGGCAGCGACAGCTGCTCGCGTTCGATGGATGAGCCGAGTTCGACGGCCTTGAAGCCGTATTCCTTCACGCAGCGTTCGAGTTCGACGATGGCGGCGTCCGGATCCTGCATCGGCAAGGTTGCCATGCCGCGCAAACGCTCCGGGCTTTTTGCCACCATCTGCGCGATGCCGTCATTGCTCAGCTTTGAGGCATAGAGGCCGTCATCCGCCTTGAGATAATAGAAGTAGGTCGGCGGCGCGACCGACAGCGCCGAGACGTCGATCCGCATGCGGTTCATCGCCTCGATCTTGGCGTCGACCTCGTACAGTTCCAGATCGATGGCGCTCAGCCGCCCGTTGTTTTCGAAATAGGGCTTGCCCTCGCGCTCTACCGTTTTGACGCCATTACCGGACTGGCCCTTGGCGTCGAAGCGCTCGGGCTCCTTGAGCATCGCGTCGATGATCGTGCGCGGAACCGCGTGCGAGTGGAGGTCGTAGGTCTTCATGAACGGTGCGGCCTTACTGGATCTTCAGGTTCATTGTGTCGACCACCTTGGTCCACTTGACGATCTCTTTCTTGATGAAAGCGTCGAACTGCTCCGGGGTGCTGCTTTCGACTTGCGTGCCGATCTTCTCGATGCGGGCCTGCACGTCCGGCACCTTCAGCGCGTTGACGATGGCCTTGTTGAGCTTGTCGATAATCGGCTGCGGTGTCTTCGCGGCCGTGACGATGCCGATCCAGTCGCCCATTTCGTAATCAGGCACGCCGGCTTCTGCGATCGGCGGCACATTCGGCAGCGTCGGGTCGCGCTTGAGCGTGGTGATGCCGAGCGGCCGCAGCACGCCGGACTGGAAATGAGGGAGGCCGGCCGGGATCGTCGCGAACAGCGATTTCACATGGCCACCGACCGCGCCGGCGACCTGTGGACCGCCGCCGTTGTACGGAATGTTCACGAGCTTCAAGCCGGTGAGATAGGCAAGCAGGCCCATGCTGAGTTCGCTGCCGGAGCCGTGACCGGCCGTCGAGTAGGTCATGCTGTCGGGCGATGCTTTTGCCGCCGCGATGAATTCCTTGACGTTATTGACCGGTACCGACTGATGCACGGCGAGCACCAGCGGCACGCGTGCGACCAGGCTGATCGGCGCGAAGTCCTTGAGCGTGTCGTAAGGCAGCGTTTTGATCATCGACGGATTGGCGCCGAACGAAATATTGGCGGCGCCGAGCACGTAACCGTCCGGCGCGGATTGCGCGACCGTGCTCATGCCGATGGTCGCGGCACCGCCGGCGCGGTTTTCGACGATGACGGTACCGTTGAGTTCCTTCTCAAGCTGATTGGCGAGAATGCGAATGACGGCGTCGGTGGAACCGCCCGGTGCGAAGGGCACGACGATGCGGATCGGACGATAGGGAAATTCCTGCGACTGTGCCGGCGCTGCCGCGGAGATGAAGCCTGCCAGCACGGCAAACAGCGAAATGCTTCTGATCAACTTCATCCTTGTCGTCCCCTCGATGGCGGGCCTTTACGGCCCTTTTTATTTGTGCGGCTCTGCGAAACAAAACCACGCGTTCGCTGTGTCAGCTATTCGGCGACGATCCGGACAGCTAATGCGCAAACGGAATAGCCGCTGGTCTTATACAATATCGTGGCATGTGTTTCACTATTGTAGAAGGCAATTTGTCGAGCTACACAGCGCACAACAGATCAATAACAATCGCGATGCATGATCCAAGGGGAGGTTGAGTAATGTCCGGACTGCGTGGACAAGCCGCAATTGACAAATTGACGGGCGCAACGCCACTTAATTTCACGCCTGAGTTGCGCGCGCAAATGAGCTTGCCGCCGCGCGTCGTGCTCAACGACATCACGTTGCGGGAAGGCCGCCAGTTCGAAGGCACCATTCTCACCACCGACGAGTGCGTGAAGATCGCGGAAATCCTGGTCCACGATCTGAACATGCCGATGATTCAGATGGGCGGCTACAAGCCCCGCGACCGTGCTTTCATGAAGGCTGTGCGCAAGTTCCTCGACACCTGTGGCCGCAAGGTCCGCACCGAGGCGATGACCAGCGCGCACCAGAATTCGCCGGACTTTGACGTCAAGCAACTGCTCGGCACGCTCGACATCATCTCCGACGGCGGCTTCGGGACGGTGCTGTGCATCGCGTCGTCCGACACGTTCCTCAAGGCCTGTGCCGAGCATCGTGGCAACGACGCCAGCATGTCGAAGGAAGACTTGCGCAAGCAGGAAATCGAAACGACCCTGACCGCCATCCGTTACGCCCGCGAGAAGGGCATTCCGGAAGTGAACGTCAACTTCCAGGACTTCCTCCGCGCCGACCTCGAATTCCTCAAGGAGTTTTCGCGGATCGTCGGCGAGGCGGGGGCCGACACGATCATTCTCGACGACTTCGGTGGCGGCATAGGCTTGCCGGTCCTCTACAAGGAAATCTTCAAGGCGGTGCGCAAGGTGACGCCGGCCAAGACCGCGCTCGGCATCCACGCACACAACCACGCCGGCATGGCGGTGGCGACGGCGCTGGCGTCGGTCGAAGGCGGCTGCGAAATGATCACCGTCGGCGTCAACGGCTACGGTGAAGGCACGGGCCATGTGCCGCTGGCCGAGACGGCCTATCATCTCGAGCAGCTCTACGGCTTCGACACCGGCATCAAGATGGAAAACCTGCGTCCGGCGTCGGTGATGATCGCCGACATCATGAAGCACCCGCTGTCGAAGATTTCGCCGCTGGTCGGCGACGACGCTTTCGTCGTCATGCACGACAAGCATCATCAGTATCCCGAGCTGCCCTTCATGTTCGTGCCGATCAAGCCGGAATATGTCGGCAACAAGGGCCGCGTCGGCTTCTCCGAATGGGCGGGCCCGTTCGGCTTGCGGCTGCACACCAAGGCGCTTGGCGAAACCATCGCCGACAATAAAATCCAGCCGATGCTGGATGCCCTCACCGAGGAAATGCAGTGGCGCAAGCGGCCGCTGACTGATCCCGAATTCGTCGAACTGCTTCACACCGTTTCAGGCAAAAATTAAATGACCGGACATCCGACGCCGTATCTGGGTAACTGGATTCACAGCTTCCCCGACCATTATCAGTGGTCGAACGCCACGCTCGTCTGCAAGGGCATGGCGCCGACCGGCTCCGTGGCAATGGGCGAGATCGACCAGGTCATCCAGAAGCTGCACGCGCGCATCACCGAGCCAAACGCCTGGTGGGAAGAATGGGGCGCCATGGGCGACCGCATTCAGGGCTACGCCGACAAGGCCGCGGCCGAGAAACGCGACGCCACGGCGGGCAACTACTATCTGCGTGCCGGCAACTACTACTACACCGGCGAACGCATGATCGAGCCGGGCGCGCAGAAGACCGCCATGTACAAGAAGGCGCTGCACTGCTTCCACGAAGGCTTGAAGCGCCGCTATTCGAACATCGAATTCGTCGATGTCGCGTATGAGGGCGGCGCGCCGATGGCGGCGTACTTCCTGAAGTCGCCGGTCGCCAAGGGTCCGGCGCCGACGGTGGTCATGTTCGACGGTCTCGACAACTGCAAAGAGATGAGCGTGCTGTTCGGCGGCATGGAGATGGCCTATCGCGGCTATCATGTGCTCGCCATCGACGGCCCGGGGCAGGGTGAATCGCTTCGCCTGCGCAATCTCGCCTCGCGCTACGATTACGAAGTGCCGGCGGGCGCGGCCTACGATTATGTTGCCAGTCGCGCCGATGTTGCCAAGGATCGCGTTGCGCTCATGGCTTACAGTGCCGGTGGCTACTATGCGCCGCGCGCGGTGGCGTTTGACAAGCGCTACAAGGCCGTCGTCGCCTGGGGCGGTCATTACGATTATCACGCCGCCTGGGTCGAGCGTTGGGAGAAGATCAAGGCGAGCCCGAACGCGGCCGCGACGTCGCACTTCCAGTTGCCCTGGGTGCTCGGCACGCCGGACATGGAAAGCGCGATGGAGAAGGTGAAGAAGTTCACGCTTGAAGGCGTGGCCGACAAGATCACCTGTCCGATCCTGATCGCGCACGGCGGCAGCGATCTGCTGACGCCGCCGTCGATCGCCAAGCAACTCTATGACAATGTCGGTTCGAAGGACAAGGAACTGAAGGTGTTCACGCCCGAGGAGGGCGGCGATCACCACGTTCAGGTCGACAACCGCCAGGTCGGCATCGACTATATTTGCGACTGGCTCGCTCCACGCCTCTAATGGCGGCGAACCTGTACTACGTGACGAGCGGCCCGGCACAGACGCCGGGCCTGCCGGCATTGTTGCTCATCCATCCGCTCGGCTCTAGTCATGTGTTCTGGGACGAGTGCATTGCGGTCTGGTCGAAACGCTTTCGTTGCGTGGCCATGGATTTGCGCGGTGCCGGCCAGTCGCCGATCCCCGATCGCAACTGGAAAGTCGACGAGCAGGTTCGGGATGTTCTTTCGGTTCGCGAAGATGCGGGCTTGCGCGACGTGGTCGTGGTCGGCTGCGCCATCGGCTCGATGATCGCCGCGCCGTATGCGGCGGCGGACGCGGCTGTCGTCCGCGGCCTGGTGCTGTCGAATACGACCACCGAACTGGGCGAAGCCTCCCGCGCGCGTCACGAGGGCCGTCTGGCCATGGTGCGCGAGAAGGGCATGGCAGCGCTGCTGCCACAGGTCATCGATATGGCGTTCGACGGCCTGCCTAAGGATGAGCGCTATACGCGCTACATGGAACGCTTCCGGTCGAACAACCCACAGGGTTACGGCGCGCTGGCCCTCGGCATGGTCGGCACCAACAATACCGACATTTTGAAGAAGCTCGACATCCCGACCTTGGTCACGGTCGGCGCGCACGACATTCTGCTGCCGCCGGACCTGTCGCGCAGCGTCCATGGGCTGGTGAAGAATTCGGAGTTCGCGCTGGTCGAGCCGGGTGCGCACTTCATGCCGTACCAAGCGCCTGAACAATTTGCGGCGCTGGTCAGCGACTTTATCGACCGGCGGGTGAAGCTCTAGCGGCCCTGATACGCCGGCGTCCGCACGACGAGGCCGTCAAGCGCCTCGGTGACGCGGATCTGGCACGACAGCCGCGATGTCGGCTTGAGTTCGAACGCCGCATCGAGCATTTCTTCTTCTTCCGGCGAGGCCGGGCCGACCTTTTCGAACCACGCTTCATCGACATGGACGAGGCAGGTGGCGCAGGTGCAGCCGCCGCCGCATTCGGCAACGATGCTGGACACGTCGTTGCGAAGCGCGGTTTCCATGACGCTGGAGTCGACCTCGGCGTCGACCGTATGAACTGTCCCGTCGTGCTCGATGAAGGTCACCTTCGGCATCAGGCGACGCCCAGCTTCTTCTGCAGGCTGGTCGACGACGTCGTGTATTGGAACACCAGCCGCTTCTCCGGATGCACGTAGTGGTGCACGCGCTGCGCCGCCAAGGCCGCTTCGTGGAAGCCGGAGAGGATCAGCTTGAGCTTGCCCTTGTAGGTGTTGATGTCGCCGATGGCGAAAATGCCGGGCCGGTTGGTCTCGAAGGTGCTGACATCGACAGGCACCAGATCGTCCTCGAGATTGAGGCCCCAGTCCGACAGCGGCCCGAGCTTCATGGTCAGGCCGAAGAACGGCAGCATGGCGTCGGCCTCGACGCGCGTGACCGTGCCATCGGCAGCCTTGATGCTCGCGGCGGCAAGCTGGCCGTCGGCGCCTTCCAGCCCCGTGACCTGGCCGATGCGCAGATCCATCTGGCCGTCGGCGACGAGCGCGCGCATTTTGCTGACGCTTGCCGGTGCGCCGCGGAAATCGTCGCGGCGGTGAATGAGGGTCACCCGCTTGGCAATGGGCTGGAGATTGAGCGTCCAGTCGAGCGCGCTGTCGCCGCCGCCGACGATCAGTAGATTCTTGCCGCGAAATTCTTCCATTTTGCGCACGGCGTAATGCACCGACTTGCTTTCATAAGGCTCGATGCCGGCAATCGGCGGCCGCTTGGGCTGGAATGAGCCGCCGCCCGCGGCGATGATCACCGCACGCGTCTCGAACACCGTGCCGGCGTTGGTGGTGACGCGGAACACCGGATCGCCGATATTCTCGATGCTCGTCACCATCTCGTTGAGGTGGAAGGTCGGATTGAACGGCTTGATCTGCTCCATCAGCGCGTCGGTGAGGCCGTTGCCGGTGATGAGCGGAATGGCGGGAATGTCGTAGATCGGTTTTTCCGGATAGAGCTCGGCGCACTGGCCGCCGACCTTGTCGAGAATGTCGACGAGATGGCATTTGACATCGAGCAGGCCCAGTTCGAACACCGCGAAAAGCCCGACCGGCCCCGCGCCAATAATCAGAACATCCGTCTTGATCGCTTCGCTCATGTCTCTCGTCCTTAGGCGCTTTGCCGCGTGATGCGAGTATCGGGAATTGCAATCAGGCGCAACAGTTCGGCCAGGTTCTGCTCGGGCGATTGGCCCGTCGTGGTCAGCGCCGCTTCGGCGCGGGCATAGAGAGGCTCGCGGCTTTTGAGGATGGAGATAAGGTCCTCCATGGCCCGGGCGCTGTGCGCCATGGGCCGCATGTCGCCCTGTGCCATCACGCGCTTCATGTGCTCTTGCGGCTCGGCGCGCACCCAGACCGTGAAGCACGACGACAGCAGCAGTTCGAGCGTCCCGGGTTCGGTGACGATGCTGCCGCTGGTCGCGATCACAAAGGAGGGATGCTGGCGCAACACATCGTCGAGCGCGTCACGTTCGGCGCGGCGGAAGGTCTCCTGGCCGAACATGTCGAAGATCTCGCTTAAAGATGCGCCGCTGCGTCGCTCGATCTCGCGGTCAAGTTCGATAAAGGGCACGCCGAGTTTCTGGGCCAGCAGCGCGCCGAGCGTCGACTTGCCGCCGCCGCGCAGGCCGATCAGCGCGACGCGCTTGCGGCGGACGTCCTCGCTCGGCGAGGAGAAGTGTCCGGTGACGAGCTTGCGCGCTTCGCCGAGCATGTCGGGCGGAAGCCGCTCGAGAAACTGCGTCAGCAACACGAGATCGAGCGGAGGCTCGGTGCCGTCGTGCACGAGTTGGGCCACGGGCAGCCCGATGGCGCGGGCGACGCGGCGCAGCAGCACGATCGAGATGTTGCCCTGGCCCGCCTCGAGTTGCGCGAGGTAGCGCTCGGAGACTTTCGCATGCTGCGCCAAGGCCTTGCGCGTCATGCCCCGCTGATTGCGCAAGGTCCGCACGCGCTCGCCGAGCCGGTGCAGATAGGCGTCGCTGTCGCGGCCGGCGGGAGGCTTGGTGAGGGGCGCCGTCGTGGCGGGTTTCATGGCTGGTTGGATACATGCATTATAATGCTAAGGCAAGAGAGGGAGGCCCGCAAGAAAGTGAAAGTCGCGTTGCAGCGCTCCCGTCGGAGTGTTAGTAATGTGCAAAATAGTGCATGTCGGCCGCCGACGAGCCTAGGGAGCGTCATGACCGTGATCGATTTCCAGACCGATCCCTCGCGGTATCGCCATTGGCGCATCGAGACGGATGGGGACGTGGCCTATCTGGTCATGGACGTCGATCAGGCCGGCGGTCTGTCGGAAGGCTACGAACTCAAGCTCAATTCTTACGATCTCGGTGTCGACATCGAGCTGAACGACGCCGTGCAGCGGCTGCGGTTTGAGCACCCGGAGGTGCGCTGCGTCGTCATCAAGTCCGGCAAGGACAATGTCTTCTGCGCCGGGGCTAACATTCGCATGCTCGGCAAGGCGACCCACGGCGACAAGGTGAACTTCTGCAAGTTCACCAACGAGACGCGTTTCGCCATTGAGGATGCATCCGAGAATTCAAAACAGATCTACATCTGCGCCATCAACGGCAACGCTGCCGGTGGTGGCTACGAACTGGCGCTGGCGGCCGATCACATCATGCTGGTCGACGACCGGCGCTCCGCCGTGGCACTGCCGGAAACACCACTGCTCGCCGTGCTGCCTGGCACGGGTGGGCTCACGCGCGTCACCGACAAGCGCAAAGTGCGCCGCGATCGCGCCGATGTGTTCTGCTCGATCGAGGAGGGTGTACGGGGCACGAAAGCCGTCGATTGGCGTCTGGTCGACGAAGTCGTACCAAATTCGAAGTGGAAGGATACGGTTGCCAAACGCGCGCACGAGATTGCGGCGCGCTCCGACAGGCCGACGGATGCGAAGGGCGTCACGCTTGGTCCGCTCAAGCGTACGATCACAGCGGATCGCGTGTCGTATTCTCACGTTGATGTCGAAATCGATCGGCCCCGCGGGCTGGTGACAATCACGGTGCGCGCGCCTGCCGTGGCCGTGCCGGCGTCAGTGGACGCGGCGCACGCCCTTGGCGATGCGTTCTGGCCGCTGACCGTCGCCCGCGAGTTGGAAGACGCCATCCTGCACCTGCGCGCCAATGAGGCCGCCGTTGGCGTCGTTCTGCTGCGGACTGAAGGCGATGCCAAGGCTGTGCTGGACTACGACGCGTTTCTCGACGCAAACGCGGGCGATTGGCTCATGCGTGAAGTTCGCCACTATCTGAAGCGGACGCTCAAGCGCATCGATGTCACACCGCGCAGCTTTATCGCGCTGATCGAGCCGGGGTCCTGTTTTGCTGGTACGCTCGCCGAACTGGCATTCGCCGCCGACCGGTCGGTGATGCTGGTGGGCAGCCGCAAGGGCGATAACCGCCCGGCCGCCGCGATCACCCTGAGCGCCGCGAATTTCGGGCCTTATCCGATGGGCAATGGTCTGACGCGGCTGGAAACGCGTTTCCTCGGTGAGCCCGATACGCTGGCACAGGCCAAAGTGAAGATTGGCGCGGCAATTGAAGGCGAGGACGCTGCTGAGTTGGGTCTCGTGACCGCCGCCTACGAAGATTTCGATTTCGACGATGAACTCCGTGTCATGCTGGAGGAGCGCACGAGCTTCTCGCCCGACGCCATGACTGGCATGGAAGCCAACCTGCGCTTCGCCGGGCCGGAGACGATGGAAACGAAGATCTACGGTCGTCTCACGGCCTGGCAGAACTGGATCTTCCAGCGGCCCAATGCGATTGGCGAGCAGGGCGCGTTGAAACTGTACGGCAGCGGCGTGTCGCCGACCTTTGCCAAGGAGAGGGTTTAGCCATGAATATCGCAGCAGTCGATTACGACGGTCTGATCCCGAACAACGTCGCGCTGGGGCAGGACGATCGCGTCAAGCGCGCGCTGGAGAAATGGCACCCCGGTTACATCAACTGGTGGAACGACATGGGGCCCGAAGGCTTCCAGGAGTCGCTGGTCTATCTGCGCACCGCGATCAGCGTCGATCCGAAGGGCTGGGCCAAATTCGATTACGTGCGCATGCCGGACTATCGCTGGGGCGTGCTTCTGGCGCCGGCGCAGGAAGGCCGCAAGATCCCGTTCGGCCGTCACAAGGGCGAGCTGGCGTGGCAGGAAGTGCCGGGCGAATATCGCGCCATGCTGCGCCGCCTCGTCGTCATCCAGGGCGACACCGAGCCGGCCTCCGTCGAGCAGCAGCGCTATCTAGGCAAGACGGCGCCGTCGCTCTACGACATGCGCAACCTGTTCCAGGTCAATGTCGAAGAAGGCCGCCACCTCTGGGCGATGGTCTATTTGCTGCAGAAATATTTTGGCACCGATGGCCGCGAGGAAGCGGAAGCCCTGTTGCAACGCCGCTCCGGCGATGCCGATACGCCGCGCATGCTCGGGGCTTTCAACGAAAAGACGCCGGACTGGCTGTCGTTCTTCATGTTCACGTTCTTCACCGATCGCGACGGCAAAATGCAGCTCGAAGCGCTGGCGCAATCCGGCTTCGATCCGCTGTCGCGCACTTGCCGCTTCATGCTGACGGAAGAAGCGCATCACATGTTCGTCGGAGAGACCGGCGTCACGCGGGTGATCCAGCGCACCTGCGAGGCGATGAAGGAAGCCGGCATTTCCGATCCGTATGAGATCGCCAAAATCCGCAAGCTCGGCGTCATCGATCTGCCCACCATTCAGAAGAAGGCCAATCTGCATTTCTCGCTGACGCTTGATCTGTTCGGTAACGAGATCTCGACCAACGCCGCCAATGCCTTCCATTCCGGCATCAAGGCCCGTTACCGCGAGGACCGGCTCAAGGACGACCATCAACTCGAGGGAGCGACGTATCCCGTGCTGCGGCTGGTCGACGGCCAGATTCAGAACGTCGAGGCGCCGGCGCTGTCGGCGCTGAACATGCGGCTGCGCGACGATTATGTCGTCGATTGCAATGCCGGGGTCGGCCGCTGGAACAAGGTCATTGAGGGCTTCGGCATTCCGTTCCAGATCAAGCTGCCGAATGTCGCCTTCCACCGCCACATCGGCGAGTTCGCCTCGATCAAGGCCGATGTTGACGGAAAATTGCTCAGCGACGGCGAATGGACAGGCAAACGCGGCGATTATCTGCCGTCCGACGGCGACAAGGACTTCATCGAAAGCCTGATGCAGCCGCAGTTTGAGCCGAACAAGTTCGCTAGCTGGATCGCGCCCCCGAAAGTCGGCATCGACAACAAGCCGGGCGATTTTGAATACGTGAAGATCGCCTAGCCGAAACGGGCGATCACCTTGGCCGGAATGGCGGCCGTCGTGATCTTGTCCGGCTTGGCCTTGTCGCGTACGGCCCAGACGCGGGTCTCGTTGCCCTCGGTGGTGACCTCGCCGCCGATGGTAATGGTGTGCTGCACCTCGAAGCTTGAGCGGCGAAATTCCGTGATCCGGGAGGCGACCTCGATGGTGTCGCCGAACTTCGCCGGCTTGAGGAAGTTGGCGCGCGCGTCCACCAACGCGATGCCGATGATGCCGTACGTGGCGGCGAGTTCGCTTTGTTTCACGCCGAGCGCTTTTTCGAACAGCATCCAGGTGTTGGTGTCGAAGAACTCGAAGAAGCGCGGATTGAAGACGATGCCGGCGGGGTCGCAATGGCCCCACTCGATGACGATCGTTCTGCGCTGGATCAGCAACGTCACATCAGGCTCCGCTTCATCATTTTTTGAGTGGCCGTTTCCACTCCACCACTTCCTGCGCCTTGAGTTCGATGGGCGAGGAACAGCGGCGCGCGCGCAACGCGGCCGGCGGCGCGACGGGGATATGCGGTGCCTCGTCGAGTTTATCCATCAGCCAATGCAGCTCTTCCTCGGCGATGACCCAACGCTTAGGCGCGAACCGCGTCAGCGAAACGGGCCGGGAAAATTCCAGCATCGATTTCTTGCCGCCGGGCAGGCAGTATTCGTGGGCGAAGGTCATCGCCAGTTCACGCGGCGTGCGATAGATCGGATCGCGCCAGCGCAGGATCGCGTGGTTGGTCTTGCTGATCGCGCCCCACAGGCCGCGCTGCTTGAACAAGGTGATGACGTGGTCATGGTCGCTCGGCAGCGAGCGGATATCCATCAGCCAGGCGTCCTGATGGTGAAACGCCAGCACGGCGGCGGCGAACATCGCGCCTTCGGCGCAATGCGCCACGCGCGCCTTCATCATGCGGCGGGGCGACATCAAGGTGTCGCCATCGGGCTCGAAATTGGCGGGTAGTTTGTCGATGTAGGTCTGGATTTTTTGCGGCGTATCGAGACGCGCGAACAGCCGCGTTTCCGCGGGCGTGAGCAACGCGCGCAGGTCCTTTCGGAACGCCGTCTTTTGCGAGGAGGTCTTGGCCATCGGACGGGTGGTTTCGCACATCCGCATGCCCACAGGAGAGGGGTAATGCGTTCTCCACAATTGGCTGCGGAGAGGAGATTTTTATTCTCCGCGCGTCGTCAATGACAGAAACTCTCTTATTTTCAGTGACTTATTGCCGTTCGCCTAGCTTGGGCCTTATCTCTCTGCCTGACAGATGGATGGAGTCCGCCATGACCGATTTCCCCTATGAGCCGAAGCCCTACGTACCCCAGTGGTCCGGCGGCGGCTGGGCGCTGGCGATCTCGACCGGATTCATCGTGCTGATCATCACCGGCGTTCTGCCGCGTCTTCTTGGCTAACCCCCGTCCATTTCCAGTGAGTACCGTCATGCCGTCGATCCCAAAGACTGCGCCGTTCCAGGATGAGGAGATCGATCTTCTCAACCGTGTCGTTGATGGCTCGACACCTGTGCAGCGGGCCTGGCTGGCTGGATTTCTCGCCGGGATCGATGCTGCGAACGAGCAGGGCGGCGCTCTCGAGCCCGCCGCGCCGCCGCGAGCCGCCGAGCCGATCAACATTGTGTACGCCAGCGAGTCCGGTAATTCGGAGAAGCTCGCCAGCGATCTCGCCAAGACGGCGCGCAAGAACGGCCTGAAGCCGAACGTCATTGATATGGCGGACCTCGATGCGGCGACGCTCACTTCCGCCAAGCGTCTGGTGTTCATCGCCGCGACCTGGGGCGAAGGCGAACCGCCGGCGCGCGCCACGCGTGCTTACAACGAATTGATGGGCGATGCAGCGCCGCGGCTCGATGGCGTCGAGTTCGGCGTGCTGGCGCTGGGCGATACCGCCTATGTGGAATTCTGCGCCATCGGCAAGAAGATCGACGAGCGTCTGGCCGCGTTGGGCGGCAAGCGTGTCGTCGATCGTGCCGACCTCGATCTGGACTTTGCCGCGCCCGCCGCGGAATGGATCGGCGACGCGGTGAAGGTGCTGGCGCCGCCGCCGGAGGCCAATCGTGGCCGCGTCATTGAAGTCGATTTCGGCGCCAAGCCGTCGGCGTCGCCGAACACTGATATCGTCGAGGCCGAGGTCACCGAGCACGTTAATCTCAACTCGTCGCGCTCGAACAAGGAAACGGTGCATCTGGCGCTCGCCTTCGATGTCGCGCCGGCCTACGAGCCCGGCGACTCGCTCGATGTCTATGCCGAGAACGATCCGGCCTATGTCGACGAATTGCTCAAGCTCGCTGGACTTGCCGGTGACGACAAACTGCGCGCCGAACTCATTTCGCAGCGCGACGTCACGACTCTGTCGCTCAAGACCATCGAGACCTATGCCGAAAAGACCGGCCATACCTATGTGAAGGCGCTGATCGAGGCGGGCGAGGCCAAGGAGTGGATCGTTGGCCGCCAGTTGATCGACCTGATCGAGCTGTTCCGCACGACCGTCACGGCCGACACGTTGCGCGCCATTACGCGGCCGCTGGCGCCCCGCGCCTATTCGATCGCGTCCTCGCGCGCCGAAGTCGGCGAGGAAGCGCATCTGCTGATCTCCGCGGTGCGCTACGACAGCCACGGCCGCGCGCGCAAGGGCGTCGCATCGAACTATGTCGCCGAGCGTATCAAGCGCGGTACCAAGGTGCGGGTGAAGCTCAAGCCCAATAAGCATTTCCGTCTGCCGGCGGCGGACAAGGACGCCATCATGGTCGGCCCCGGCACCGGCGTTGCGCCGTTCCGCGCCTTCGTGCAGGAGCGCCGCGCCACGGAGGCGAAAGGCCGCAACTGGCTGTTCTTCGGCGATCGCCAGTTCACCCACGACTTCCTGTACCAGCTCGACTGGCAGGATGCGCTGCAGGATGGTTCGCTCACCCGCATGGACGTGGCCTTCTCCCGCGACACGCCCGAGAAAGTCTACGTCCAGAACAAGATCTGGGACCGTCGCCACGACCTGGTCGAGTGGCTCGACGGCGGCGCCAATTTCTACGTCTGCGGCGATGCCAAGAACATGGCAAAAGACGTGCGCGCCACGCTCGTCCGGGCCTATGCCGACGTCAAGGCGTTGACGCCGGAAGCGGCCGAGCAGATCGTGGTTGGCCTGGAGCGCGACAAGCGCTACCTGCAGGATACCTACTGATCCTGCGACGCGATCTGCCGCTCTACCGGGAAGAACAATGACCGACGAATTGTCGCGCAACGAGCGCATCAAAGAGGCGAGCGATTACCTGCGCGGTACGCTTGCCGAAGGCCTGCGTGAGGAAATCACCGGCGCGATCGTCGAGGACGATCAGCAACTGGTGAAATTCCATGGCATGTACCTGCAGGACGACCGCGATCTGCGGCCGGAGCGTTCGCGCAAGAAGATGGAGAAGGCCTTCTCCTTCATGATCCGCGTGCGGATGCCGGGTGGGGTGATCACCTCCGCGCAATGGCTGGCGCTCGATCACGTGTCACGCACCTACGGCAACAACACGATGCGCCTGACGACGCGCCAGACGGTGCAGCTGCACGGCATCATCAAATCGAACCTGAAAGCGACCTTGCGCGAGGTCGACAAGATTCTGCTCGACTCGATCGCGGCCTGCGGCGACGTCAACCGCAACGTCATGTGCGGCGCCAATCCGGACGAAAGCGCAGTTCATGCCGAAGCGCTGGAAATGTCGCGCGCGATTTCCGCGCATCTGACGCCGCAGACGCATGCCTATCGCGAGATCTGGCTCGACGGCGAGAAAATCGTCGGCGGCGAGGAGAAGGTAGTCGAGCCGATCTACGGCAAGACGTACCTGCCGCGTAAGTTCAAGATCGTCGTCGCGGTGCCGCCGTCGAATGACGTTGACATCTTCGCACACGACCTCGGCTACATCGCCATCCTCGATGATGCCGGCGCTATTGCCGGCTGGAACATCACGGTCGGCGGTGGCATGGGCATGACCCACGGCGAGCCGGATACCTATCCGCGCACGGCGGACCTCATGGGTTTCTGCGCCACTAAGGACGCGGTGGCGGTGGCAGAGGCCGTCGTGACGGTGCAGCGCGACTGGGGCAATCGTTCCAACCGCAAACATGCGCGGCTCAAATACACGATCGAGGACCGCGGCCTCGATGCGTTCCGCACCGAGGTGATGCGCCGCTCCGGCGTTCTGTTGCAGCCGGCCAAGCCCTACACGTTTACGTCGACCGGCGACCGTTACGGCTGGAGCCAGGGCGCCAGCGGCAACGGCCATCTGACGCTCTTCATCGAGAACGGCCGCATCCACGACACCGCCAAGGCGGCGCAGCAATCGGCCTTGCGCCAGATCGCGCAGCTGCATGATGGCGAAATCCGCCTGACGCCGAACCAGAATCTGATCGTCGCCAACGTTCCAACAGACAAGCAGGCTGAGATCGAGCGCATCGCGCGCGAGGCGGGGCTGCTGGCGCCCTGGTCCGGCCTGCGCCGCAACGCCATGGCTTGCGTCGCGCTGCCGACCTGCGGTCTGGCGCTGGCGGAGAGCGAGCGCTATTTGCCGGATCTCGTGACCTCGCTCGACAAGAGTCTGTCGACGCATGGCTTGTCGGCGGACGACATCGTCATCCGCATGACCGGCTGCCCGAACGGCTGTGCGCGGCCGTATCTCGCCGAGATCGGCTTGGTCGGCAAAGGACCGGGCCGCTACAACCTTTATCTTGGCGCTGCCTTTGACGGCTCGCGGCTGTCGAAGCTCTATGCCGAAGATGTCGAAGACGCCGGCATCATCTCGACGCTGGATCCGATCTTCGCCGCCTATGCCGCGGACCGGCAAAAGGGCGAGCATTTCGGCGACTTCACCATTCGCGCCGGCTTTGTCGCCAAGACCGGCAACGGCGCGGACTTCCACAAAGACACCGGCGCAAAGCGGACCACATGAGCGACGAGCGCAAACCGCTTGAGGAGCCGCCGGAGCGCATGGGCGCATTGGCGCGGCTGCCGGTGTTCTACGCGCTGCAGGGCAAGCGCTGCGTGCTCGTTGGCGACGGGCAGGGCGTCGAGTGGAAGCTGGAGCTGCTTGAGGCCGCCGGCGCGCACGTGCAGCGCTTTGCCGTCGATGAATGGACGCCGGAGGATCTGCGTGGCGCCGCGATGGCGGTCGGCGGATTTGAAGATGATGAACGCGCGTCAGCGTTTGCCGCCGCGGCGCGCGCGGTTGGTGTGCCGGTCAATGTCATCGACAAGCCGGCGTTCTGCGATTTCTCCTTCGGTGCCATCGTTAATCGCTCGCCGCTGGTCATCGGCATTTCGACCGACGGCGCGGCACCGGTATTCGCGCAGGCGATCCGCGCCAAGCTGGAATCGTTTCTGCCGAACGGCTTTGCTCATTGGGCCACGGCGGCGGGCCGCTGGCGGTCGAAGGTCAAAGAGTCGGGCCTTTCCTTCGTAGGTCGCCGGAAGTTCTGGCAGGTGTTTACCGCTCATGCGGTGGCCCATCCGCAAAGCGAGCCAAGCGAGAACGACTTCGCGCGCTTTGTCGCCGAAGTAAAAGGGCTGGGCGCTGCTGTCGAGAACGGGTCGGTGACGCTCGTTGGAGCCGGGCCGGGCGATCCGGAGTTGCTGACGCTCCGCGCCGTGCGCGCGCTGCAATCCGCCGACGTCATTCTGTTCGACGATCTGGTGTCGCGCGATGTGCTGGACTTCGCCCGGCGCGAGGCGCGCAAGATGCTGGTCGGCAAGACCGGCTTCGGTCCATCGTGCAAGCAGTCGGATATCAACACGCTGATGGTGGGCTTGGCGAAACAAGGCAAGCGCGTCGTGCGGCTTAAGGGCGGCGATCCCTTCATCTTCGGCCGCGCGGCGGAAGAGATCGACGCCTGCCGGTCGGCGAACATCGCTGTCGATGTGGTGCCCGGCATCACGGCGGCGCAAGGCGCGGCGGCCACGCTCGGCATTCCGCTGACCGACCGCGACAACTCGCGGCGTCTGCAATACGTCACCGGTCATGCGCGCAGCGGCAAGTTGCCCGACGATATCGATTGGCGCGCGCTAGCCGATCCCACCACGACGACTGCGATCTATATGCCGGTGAAAACGCTCAACGCGCTGGTAACAAGGGCAACGGAAGAGGGCCTTGATCCATCGACGCCGTCGCTCGCCATCTCAAGCGCGACGCGGCCGGACCAGCAGGTCGTCTCCGCGCCCATTGCCGAGCTTTCAGCGAAAATCGCAGCAGCGCAGTTATCCGGCCCGGTTCTCGTGATGCTGGGCCGCATCGTCGGCGCCCATCTCAAGGCGAATGCATCAGAGCCCGAACGCCAACTCGGCTAACGCCGGCTAGCGGAGAATCCGCAGCAAGTTGGTGTCCGGCCGGCCGTCGCGGCGCCAGTCGCGCTTTTCCTGGCTCTTATCCTGGGCACGGGTTTGCGTCGCGGCCTGATTGGCATCCTTGCGGCGTTCCGGCGGACGATCTTCGGCCCGCTTTTGCGGCCGAGCCTCTTCCGCTGCCCGCTGCGGCAGGGGCTTACGCTCCGGCTTTGACTGCGGCATCGGGACGTCGGCCAGTTTTGGCTGGGCGACAGCCTGCTTCGGCGCTTCTTTCGCAGCGTCCTTGATCGCGGGGGCCGACGTTTCCTTCATCACCGGCGCCTGCGCGCGCGGTGCAAGCGCGGCCACGGGCTCGGGTGCGAGCGCCTGATCGGGGCTCACCGTTGGGAAGGTGTCCGGCGAATAGGCGTAGGCGGCATACTGGTTGGCGCGGATCGGCTGGCTGGCTTCCTGAATGATGCGGTCGCCCTCGCGGCGGTTTTCATAGGCGCTGCCGCGGCCGCTGAAGGTAGCGGCATAAACCGGCTTGGTCTTGATGACCGGATCGACGGCAGCGATCGTGCGGTCGTAATCGGTCTTGTCGTAATTGGCGATGCCGCGATCGAGGAAGGCGTTGGCGAAGTTCGGATCGAGCTTGATCGCCTGATTCATGTCGGTCGTCGCGCGCTCGAACTCGCGCTTGTCGTAGAAAGCGAAGGCGCGGTTATAAAGCGCAAGTGCATAGTTCGGGCTGATTGCCAGCGCCTGCGAGTAATCGGCGATGGCCTTGTCGAACTCACCACGGTTACGATAAGCGAAGCCGCGGTTGTTGTAGGCGCGGCTGTTTTTCGCATCGAGCTTGATGGCCTGTGTGAAGTCGATGATGGCGGCGTCGAACTCATTCTTGTTGTCGCGCGCCAGGCCGCGAGCGTTATAGGCGACGCCGGCGTTCGGATCGAGTTTCAGCGCGGCATCGAAATCCTTGATGGCGCGATCGAAGTCGCGCTTCTCATAATAAACGTTGGCGCCGTTGTAGAGCGCGATCGTGTAGCTGGAATTGAGCTTGATCGCCTCGCCGAAGTCGGCGATGGCGCGTTCGGTGTCGCCCCGGTTGCGATAGGCGAAGCCGCGGTTGTTGAAGGCGACCGCATCCTTCGGGTCGAGTTTGAGCGCGGCGTCAAAGTCGGAGATCGCGCGATCGCTGTCGCCGCGCATGCCGAGCGTCGTGCCGCGGTCGGTCAGGGTCGCAGCGGCGTTCGGATTGAGCCTCACCGACTGGTCGAGATCGGCAACCGCGCGCTCGAGGTCGCCCTTGACGCGGTAAATCAAGCCGCGATTGCCGAAGGCGAGGGCATTCCGGCCGTCGAGCCTGATCGCCTGGCTGAAATCGCTGAGGGCGCGTTCAAAGTCTCGTTTCTCGCGATAAGTGAGGCCGCGGTAATAGTAGGCCTGATCGAAGTTCGGGTTGAACCGGATCGCCTCGCTAAAATCGGCGCTGGCGCGCTCGAAATCGCGCTTTTCAAAATAAGCCGCGCCGCGCTGATAAAAGCCGAGGGCAAATTTTGCGTCGATCTTCACCGCCTCGCCGAAGTCGGCGATGGCCTTATCCATATCGCCTTTGAGCCGGTAGGCTATACCCCGGTTGAAGAACGCCATGGCGTTTGCGGGCTCAAGCTTGATGGCTTGATCGAAGTCGGAGATCGCCCGGTCGTGGTCGCCCTTGGCGCCATAGCTGAGCGCGCGATCGTAAAGCGCCATGGCAAAGCCCGGATTGAGCTTGAGCGCGGCGTCGAAGTCGAAAATGGCCCGGTCGTATTCGCGCTTGAATTCCAGCGCGCTGCCCCGGTTGTAATAGGCGACGGCATAGTTCGGATTGATCTTGAGCGCCTGATCGAAGTTCTGGATGGCGCGGTCGAGATCGTTCTTGTCGCGGAAGGCGAGGCCGCGGTTGTAATAGGCGCTGCTGTTGCGGCCGTCGAACTTCACGGCCTGATCGAAGTCGGCCAGCGCGCGGTCGACGTCGCCCTTGGCGGCGTAAGAGACGCCACGGTCGTTGTAGCCTTGGGCGTAGTCGGGGCTCAGCTTGAGCGCCTGCGTCAGGTCGGCGATGGCGCGTTCGTAATCGCGCTTGTTCGTATTGGCGTTGCCGCGGTTATTGAGAACCAGCGCGTCGCCGGCGTTGAGCTTGAGGGCGCTGTCGTAATCGGCCAGGGCGGCGGCAAAGTCGCCACGGTCATACTTTGCGTTTGCGCGATTGTAGAAGGCAGCAGGGTTGCCGCTGTTGAGCTTCACGGCTTGATCGTAATCGGCAATGGCGCGGTCGCCGTCACCCTTGGCGGCATAGGAGATCGCGCGATTGTTAAAGGTCGGCGCGTATTGCGCATTCATCGCCGCCGCCCGGTCGAAATCGGCGATGGCGCGGTCAGGTTCGCCCTTGAGGCCGTAGGCGATGCCCCGGTCGTTGAAGGTGATCGCGAGTTCCGGGCCAATCTTCATGGCCTGGCTCAGATCGGCAATGGCGGCTTCGAGGTCGCCCTTGCTAGCCTGGGCATTGCCGCGCGCGCTGTAGGCCTGCGCTAGCTTGGGGTTGAGCCGGATTGCCTGATTGAAGTCTTCGATGGCGCGGTCGTCATCGCGTTTCTCATGCCAGGCGACACCGCGATTATAGAAGGCGTTAGCGTTCTTGGGGTCGAGTTTGACGACCTGATCGAAATCCTGGATGGCGCGGTCATGCTCTTCGCGCTCGTAGCGCGCGACGCCGCGGTCGTAATAAGCGGTGGCGTCCTTCGGATTGAGCCGGATCGCCTGATCGTAGTTGACGATGGCCTTATCCAAACTCTTACGCTGGAAGAAGGCATTGCCGCGGTTGTAGTAGGCGGTCGAGAAATTCGGGTTGATCTTGACCGCGCGGTCGAAGTCGGCGGTGGCGCGGTCGAGATCGCCTTTGGCGGCAAGGGCAATGCCGCGGTCATTGTACGCCATCGCAAAGATAGGGCTTAGCTTGAGCGACTGTGTGATCTCCATGGCATCGCGGTCGTAACCGCGCTGGCCGCGGGCGTCCGCGCCACGTGGGCTCGAGGCGAAGCTGTAGTTCGGGTTGATCTTGATCGCGGCCTCGAAGTCGGCGATGGCGCGCTCGAAGTCCTTCTTCTCATAGTAGGCGGTGCCGCGGTCTTGGTAGGCATAGGCGTCCTTACCATCGAGCTTGATCGCTTGGCTGAAATCGGCAATCGCACGGTCGTAGTCGCTCTTGTCGAAATAGGCGTTGGCGCGGTTGTAGTAGGCGCCGGCGTAGCTCTCGTTGAGTTTGATCGCCTCGGCAAAGTCCGCCACCGCGTGGTCGCTATCGCCCTTGCTGCGATAGGCGAGGCCGCGGTTGTTGAGGGCCACAGCATTCTTCGGGTCGAGCTTGATGGCGTAGTCGAAATCCTTGATCGCACCATCGGTATCGCCCTTGGCGCCATAGGCGATGGCGCGGTCGTAGTACGACCGGACCGAGCCCGGGTTCAGCTTGATGGCGATGTTGAGGTCGTCGATGGCGCGGGCATAATCGCGTTTGTCGAAATAGGCGTTGCCGCGGTTGCTGAAGGCCATGGCGTAATTCGGATCGAGCCGGGCCGCCTGGCTGAAGTCTTCGATGGCGCGGCCGTTGTCGCCCTTGGCGCGATACACGAGGCCGCGATTATTGTAGGCGGACGCGAGCTTGCCGTCGGTGCGGATGGCCTGGCTGAAGTCGCCGAGCGCGCGCTCATAATCGCGCATGTTCATTAGCGCCATGCCGCGGGCATTGTAGGCGGCGGCGCTGCCGCTATTGAGCTTGATGACCTGATCGAGATCCTTCAGCGCGCGTTCGTGGTAGCCGAGCGATTCCAGCGTCTCGCCGCGATTGAGCAGCGCTTGCGCAAACCCGGCATTGATGTTGATCGCCTGATCGAAATCGCGCACCGCGCGTTCCATGTCGCCCTTCGCCTTGAACGCCATGCCGCGGCTGTTGAGCGCGACGTCGGAGTGCGGGTTGGCTTTGATGGCGCGGTCGTAGTCGGCGATGGCGCGGTCGACGTCGCCCTTGGCCTGATAGACGCTCCCGCGATTATTGAGGGCTGCGGCGAAGGCGGGGTCGAGCTTGATCGCCTGATCGAGATCGGCAATGGCCTTGGCGGCTTCGCCTTTGCGCTGCCACAGGATGGCGCGGCTGTTGAAGACGCCGGCATAGGTCGGGTTGAACTTGATGGCCTGTTCGAAGTCCTGCAGCGCGCGGTCGATCATGCCGCGGGCGGCGTAGGTGTTGCCGCGTTCGGTGAAGGCCGAGGCGAATTTCGGGTCGAGCTTGATGGCCAGATCGTAGTCGCGGATGGCGCGTTCGTAGTCGCCCTTCTGCTGATAGGCATTGCCGCGGTCGACGTAGCCCACGGTGAATTTCGGATCGAGCTTTAAGGCCTGATCGAAGTCGGCAACCGCCCGGTCATAGTCGCGTTTCTCGCGATAGGCGATACCCCGCGCATGGGCTGCCAGCGCGTCGCGCGGCTCGATGCGGATGGCCTGGCTGAGGTCCGAAACGGCAGCATCGAGGCGCCGGCGTTCGAAATTGGCGGTGCCGCGATTGTAGTAGGCCGCGGCGAAGTTGGCGTTGAGCTTGATGGCGGCGTCGAAATCGGGAAGCGCGTGCTCATCGTCGCGCAAGCTCATGAAAGCAGACCCGCGCGCGTTGAAGGCGGCCGCGTTCTTGGCGTCGAGTTTGAGCGCGCGGGAGAAGTCGGCGACCGCGTTCTGGTAGTCCTTCTTCTCCTGGAAGGCGAGGCCACGGCTGAAATAGGCGCCGGCATAGTTCGGGTTGGTCTTGATCGCCTGATCGAAGTCGGCGATGGCGCGGTCGTAATTCTGCTTTTTCTGGAACGTGTCGCCCCGGTTGCTCAGAGCCGGCGCGAACCCCGGATCGATGCGCAAGGCCTGGTCGAAGTCGGCAACGGCGCGGTCGCCGTCGCCCTTGGCGTTGTAAGCCTGGCCGCGCACGTTGAAGGCGGCGGTGTAGTCCGGCTTGTTGTTGATCGCCTGATTGAGGTCGGCAATGGCGCGGTCGTATTCGCGCTTTTCGTAAAAGGTGTTGCCCCGTTCGTAATATGCCAGTGCATTGGTGGTATCAAACTTGATCGACTGATCGAAGTCGGCGAGGGCGTTCGTGATGTCGCCGCGGCTGCGATAGGCGGCACCACGGTTGAAATAGGCCAGAGCGTGCTTACCATCGAGTTTGACCGGTTGAGTGAAGTCGGCGATGGCGCGCTCGTCCTCGCCCTTGGCGCGCAACGCCAGCCCGCGATTGTAGTAGGCCAGCGTGTTTTTGGGATCGATGCGGATCGCTTGATCGAAGTCGGGGATGGCGCGGTCCGGCTCGGCTCGTGCCGCGTAGGTGATGCCGCGATTGTAATAGGACAAAGCATCCTTGGGATCGAGCTTGATGGCTTGGGTCAGATCGCGCAGCGCTTTGTCGTAGTCGCGCTTTTCGAAATACGAAACGCCGCGGTCGTAATACGCCAGCGCCTATTGGCTATCGAGCTTGATGGCCTGGTCGTAGTTCTGGATGGCGCGGTCATAATCGCGTTTGTCGTAGAAGGCGTTGCCTCGATTGTAATAGGCCAGGACGTAATTGCCGTTGAGCAAAATGGCCTGATCGTAGTCCTTGATGGCGCGGTCGATTTCGCCGCGGTTGCGGTAGGCAAGGCCGCGGTTGTTATAGGCAAAGCCATCGCGCGGATCGAGCAGAATGGCCTGGTCGAAGTCCTGAATGGCGCGCTCGACGCTGCCCTTGGAGACAAAGGCGATGCCGCGGTCGTTCAGCGCCAGGATGAATTCCGGGTTGATCTTGATGGCTTGATCGAAGTCTTGGATCGCGCGCTCATAGTCGCGAATATCGCGGTAGGCGAGACCGCGGTTGTGATAAGCGACGGCGTCATTGCCGTTGAGTTTAATGGCGCGGTCGTAGTCAGGGATCGCGCGGTCCGGCTCGCCTTTGGCGCGATAGGCCATGCCGCGGTTAAAATAAGCGGGCGCCGAATTCTGATTGAGATTGATCGCGATATTCAATGTGGCGATGGCGCGTTCGTAGTCGCGCTTGCTGTAATAAATATGGCTCAGCGTGGTAATGGCCACGGTGTTCTTTTTGTCGCTCTTCAGGGTCTGCTCAAGGTCGCGCGCCGCGCGTTCTGAATCGCCACGGTCGCGGAAGACCAACGCACGATTGAAATAGGCATCGGTATTGCCGGAATTGAGTTTGATCGAATCGTCGAAGTCCCGCAGCGCCAGATCGTTGTTGTTTTTGGAGCGATAGGCTTTGCCGCGGCTGAAATAGGCGGCTGCTTTATCCTTGCTGCTGATTTCGGGTTCAGTTTCGCTTTTATTTTTCTTTTTATCGTTCTTCGGCTTCGGTGGTTGGTATTCGATGACGCCCGTGCAGCTCTCAATGCGTACGTCGGCTGAATTTTCATCGTTCGTGCAGGTTTTGAGCTGGGGGCCCGCAAATGCATACGAAGCGGCCAACGGCAAAGCCGCTACCGCCGCGAATACAAGTCGTTGTGCTCCCCCACGCATGCCGCCTCACGAGCCGATGCTTATGACGCATCAGGTTTGGTTTTCTGCTCGCGGAATTTAGATTGAAATGTGCGCGCAGAGTCGCGGTGGCGCGGGAATTGCCCGGGTTAAGATTAATCCACGCGCTCAAGTTTCTCTAGCGCGTTAACAAAATCGGGTTAATGCAAAATCGGTCTGCAGTGAAAATAGCAATGGCCGCGACGATCGCTCGCCGCGGCCATGAGATAAATGCGAAACTTATTGCTTCAGCGCTTGCGCACGTGCGTTGGCGGCCATTTCGAGAAGCACGTAGTCCGGTGGCATCACATAAGCGAGGACCTTTTCCTTCGCATACACCGACTGCGTCACGACCGGCCCATGATTGCCCGAAACGACAATCGGGTTGCCCTGGCCGTCGGTGCCGCGCACGACGCCGACATGACCATT
Organism: uncultured Hyphomicrobiales bacterium; assembly: GCA_903929045.1. GTDB lineage: Bacteria > Pseudomonadota > Alphaproteobacteria > Rhizobiales > Xanthobacteraceae > Pseudolabrys. The sequence continues at coordinate 4,818 of CAIYTE010000125.1, read as the reverse complement.
ATTCGGACCCTTGCGATACATGATGGCGATGGCGCCGACGCGCGGCGCGTCCAGCTTCTTGCCGAAATCGAGGAAGGAGCGGGCGGCGCGCGATTTGGTGCCTTTGCCGCCAGCCTTGTGCAGCACGAAGTTCATGAAGTCGGCGCACCAGAGCTGCGCAGGCAGGCCAAGCTGCTTCGCGCTGCGCCCGCGCCAGCGCAGGGCTTCGAGCAGAACGCCGGCCGCGCCAGGCACTTGCGCTGCGGCTTCGGCGGCGTCCGTACGACTACGGGCCATCGGCTCGAGCGGCTCGGTGTTGGCGAAACGTTCGTTGGGTTTGACGCCGGTTGCGGAAGCCGGGGCAATGGCGCCCGCCGCTAAAATACAAATGAGCAGAGATGCAATCGACCGTTTCATGTTGCCAGTCCTGCCGGCCGGGTTGGCCGGGTCTTGTAATCCTGCATTTCCTCACGCGTACCTGCCATCAACATGGCTGATGTGCGTGGAGGTCGTTAACGCCCGTATCATTCGTAGAATGTGCAAACGCCCGCAAGTTAAAGCGGGCGTTCGTTCCCTGCCGCTTGGCGGCATGGTTAAAGCTAAAATTTTATTTAAATTGTATCAGCGCGCGTTGTAGCGCACCGGAGCGATGACAGAGAGCTCAGAGTCAGAGATGCCAGACGGCGGTGCCGGCATGGGCTGGGCGCGTTCGACCAGCGCCAGTGTTTCGCGATCGAGCAGGTTGGAGCCGGAACTGCGTGCGATGCGGACGCCATGAACGCCGCCGCTGCGATCCACCCGGAATGCAACTTGCGTCACGCCGACGTCGCCGCGCGCTTCCGACGGGTAGCGCTTGTAGCGCTCCAGCCGTGCCACAAGCTGGGAACGCCAACTGGCATTGGCTTCACGTGAGCCGCCGGGCATGGGCGCGGCAGCGTTGTCGGCGCGTTGCGGCGCGGCACTCGGCGCCCGCGCCACGGATTTCTTTTTCGGTTTTTCTTTTGGCTTCTCGACCTTTTTCGGCGGCGGCGGTGGCAACACCACGTCGGGCTTGGGTGCGACGGGCGGCGGCAGTTCGACCCTTTCGATGGGTTTTTCCGGCTCGGGTTCGACTTCCGGCTCCTCGGTGCGGCTGGCAACCTGATCCGGCGGCATGTCCGTGGGCGTGATTTCGGGCGCGGCGGCTTCCGGCGCCATATCGATCATGACCACAGGCGAACTCGCGCCCGGATCTGCGGTCTCGCTCCACTTCACCAGCAGCGCCGCCGCTCCCGCGCCATGGAGGCAAAGCGCCAGCGTAAAGCAGGCTCCCCAAAGCAAGGATTCGGTGCGCGCAAGCTTCATTACTTGTCGCCCTCAAGCCCGACCAGGGCGACGTGCAGATAGCCGGCGCTGCGCAGGTCGTTCATCAGGCCCATCAACTCGCCGTAGGGCACGGTCTTGTCGGCGCGCATGAAGACGCGCTGCTGCTTGTCGCCGGAGGTCGCCTGGTCGAGCGCGGCAGACAACCCACTGCGGGAAATGCCGTTGTTGTCGAGCGAGAGACTCAAATCGGACTTCAGCGTCAGGAACACCGGCTTGTCCGGACGCTGCGTGCGTTCCGCATTGGCGGCGGGCAAGTCGACCGAAATATCGACGGTCGCCAGTGGCGCGGCGATCATGAAAATGATGAGAAGCACGAGGATCACGTCGATGAACGGCGTGACGTTGATCTCGTGGTTCTCGGTCAGCGCATCATCGCCGTGGTCGAGACGAACGCTCATGTCGATTACTCAGCCGCAACGCCGCGGCGGCTCGTGGCCGGGCGGTCAAAGGCGCCACGGTCGAGATCGCGGCTGATGAGGCGCAGGATTTCCGCTGACGCATCGGCGTGCATGGCGCGGTAGCCCGCGATCCAGCGCGAGAACATGTTGTACATGACGACGGCCGGGATCGCGGCGACGAGGCCGAGCGCGGTGGCAAGCAACGCTTCGGCGATGCCGGGCGCGACCACCGCGAGGTTCGTGGTGTGCGATTTCGAAATGCCGATGAAGCTGTTCATGATGCCCCAGACGGTGCCGAACAGGCCGACAAAAGGCGCAGTGGCGCCGATGGTGGCGAGCAGTCCGGTGCCGCGGATCATCTGACGGCCTGCGGCGGCTTCCAGCCGCTCCAGACGCGAGCCGATGCGTTCCTTGACGCCGTCGGGCACCATCGCGTCGGCGGATTGGCGCAGTTCAAGATCGGCGCCGCCGATCAGCTTCGCTGCGGCGTCGTTCCCGTCCTGCAGATTGCGGACTTCGGCCCAGGTGCGTGCCTTGCCGAGGGCTTCGGTCGCGGCGGCGAGACGGCGGCGCGCCACCATCAGTTCGATCGCCTTGGCGAACCAGATGGTCCAGGTCAGCACCGAGGCGAAGGCGAGACCGGACATCACGGCTTTGACGATGATGTCGGCCGCCATGAACATGCCCCAGGGCGACAGATCCTTCGGCAGGGTTACGGCTGCGGGCTGCGGAGCAGGCGCTGCCGCTGCATCAGGCTGCGGCGCGGGCGCCGCTGGTGCGGCATTGGTGGACGGTTGAGCGGTGACGGGCGGCAAGGTCGTGGGAGCGGGTTGAACTGCTGCCGGAGCAGCGGCAGGTGCCGGCGGAGTCGGCGCCGGTTGAGTTTGCGCAAAGCCCGGCGCCGGCAAGGTCAGCGTGGTCGCGATGCCTGCGACCATCAGCACCCGGCACAGCGGAGAAACAGTTATTCGTCCCATCACACACAAGTTCCTTCGTCCGTAGTGTAGCGTGAATTGCGTCATTCAGCGGGCCGCAACTGCGCGGCGCTTTGCTTCAGTGATCTTTTTCCGGCGCGTTTACGCAGCCACATGATGGTGCCGGTCACGGCAAAAATCGTCGGGAAGACGCCGGTCAGGAAAACGATAAAGGCCCACACCGGCCCGCTATGGGTTCCTTCGTGAATCCAGCGAATCCATGACGCCGCGCTGTCGCCGGATTGCGGAACAATCGTTGGTGCAGCGTGGCCTGTGCGGTCGTCGACCATGACGGTGACGTTCTGACTGTTATCGGCACGGGTAAGCTGCACGCGCCACGACGGGCTGGGACGGCCGCCCTCGGCGCCTCGACCGCCGGCCTCGCGATTTCCTTGCGCGTTGCGTCCGCCTTCACCGCCGCGATTGCCCTCTGCGCGATTTCCCTCACCGCGCTGCTGCAACGGCAGGAAGACGACCACCGGACGCGCGTTCGGTTCGGCTTGCCGCGCAATCTCGACCGCACGATCTGCTGTCAGTGCCGTTTGGCGCAGGGCTTCGCCATTGATGTTGCCGCGCGGCGTCACGGTCGCGACCGAGGACATCAGATCGCGCGCCGTCTGAGGAAACGACAGATAAATGCCGGTGAGCGACACCGCCGCCAGCGGGATCGAAATCCAAAAGCCGAGCATGCTGTGCAGATTGAACGTGAACAGCGACGAGCGGGTCCAGCGCAAGCCTTTCAGGAAGCCGCCGTTGCGCGGCCACCAGATCCAGATGCCGGTCAGTGAGAGGATCAGCATGCCGACGCCGGCCCAGCCGACGATCTGCCGGCCGCTATAGTCCCGCAGCATCAGGTTTTCATGGAAGACGTGCAGCGACCCGAACACGGTCGCGCCGTATTCCATCGTGCCGAGGACATTCGCGGTCGGCGGATCGAGAAACACGGTGACCACGCGCGGCCGGGCACCGGGCGTGATAGTGGCGGCGCGCGTCGTCACGCGCACGGGACCGCCCTCGTTCGGAAACCGCAGGCTCAGGGACCGCAGGTCGGCGGGATCCTTGGCGACGGCGTCTGCTGCCTTGGCCAGATAGTCGGCCGCCGGCCGCGCCATCTCCGAACCAGTCACCGCGTAGCGCTGCGGATTGAGCAGCGCGTCGATGTCGTCCTGAAAAACCAGCAGTCCGCCCGAAATCGAAATCGGGATCAGCAGCAGGGCCAGCCCGAGGCCAATCCACAAATGGATATTGAGCCAGAGCCTGCGGAGGGATGCGGCGCGCATGTCGAGACCGTGAATGTCAGCGATTTCGGCCAGCTATAGCAGCTTGCGCCGGGATGATAACTAAAAAATAGAGTATAAAGGTAGTTTTGAAGAGTTCTAATAAGTAAGTTTATAGAACAAGATAAAGTATAAATTGAATACGTGACGGCAATTCGTTCCAATTTTGGAATAACGATAGTTCTAATGTGTATTCGTTGGCTGTGCGTTGTTTGATAAATCAACAGCGCTCTTGGTATTTTGCTTTGCAAAATATTCGGAGACAGTCAGCTCTGGCCGCTCTGCTGGAAATGACCAAGTGGAAATATCGAGCCCGCGTTAATCGGGATATTGCCGGCATCAAGCTCTTCAACAAGGAAAGCCGCGGCGGCGGTAATTGAATTGGCGGGACTCTATGTGCAACGTCCGCGCGCCGGCACCTGCCGGTTTGAAAAACACAATCGCCCCAAGGACCTCCCATGCCCTTCACAATGTCCCAGGCCTCCCTGCCGGTCTTCGAAATCGGCCTCAACGCGCTGTCGGCTGTGCTCGACAAGGCGGCGGCGCACGCTGCCGCAAAGAAAATCGACCCTTCGGTCATTCTCGGCTGGCGTCTGGAGCCGGACATGTTCGCCATGGTTCGCCAGGTTCAGGTCGCGGCCGACCAGGCCAAGAACGGCTCGGCCCGGCTGGCCGGCGTTGAGCCTCCAAAGTTCGAGGACAACGAGAGCGCCATCGATCAGCTCAAGGAACGGCTCGCCAAGACGGTGGCCTTCCTCAAGACGCTCGATACCAAGGCGATCGACGCGTCATCCGAACGTGAGATCACGTTCCCGCTGGGGCCAG
>CAIYTE010000124.1 GCA_903929045.1 uncultured Hyphomicrobiales bacterium | reverse complement strand
CGCGACAGCCTCAATCCGGAAACGACCGTCAAGCAGGCGCTGACCGGCGGCGAGGGCGACACCGTGATGGTGAACGGCGTCGCCAAGCATGTCGTCAGCGCCTGCTTGACGGTCGTTTCCGGATTGAGGCTGTCGCGGTGCTGGTTGAGCGTCGCAATCGCCAATGTCGAACCGAGCTTGACCGTGCCGCTGTCCGGCTCCGACACGCCGGTGAGCATATTGATGAGCGTCGTCTTGCCGGTGCCGTTGGGACCGACGATGCCGATGCGGTCGCCGCGCGTCACCCGGATCGAGAAATCGCTGACGATGGCGCGCTCGCCATAGCTCTTGAAGATGTTCTTGGCCTCGATCACCAGCGCGCCGGACGGCGCGGCGGCGCCGGCCGTGATAGTCGCGTCACCCGCGACGCCGCGATAGGTGCGGCGCTGTTCGCGCAAAGCGGCCAGCGCGCCGACGCGGCGCATGTTGCGCTTGCGCCGTCCGGTGACGCCGTAGCGCATCCAGTGCTCTTCGGCGACGATCTTGCGGTTGAGCTTGTGCTGGGCGGTTTCTTCCTCGGCGAGTATCTGGTCGCGCCATTCCTCGAAATGGGCAAAGCCCTTGTCGAGACGCTTGGTCTCGCCGCGGTCCAGCCACACCGTCGTTCGCGTCAGGTTCGACAGGAAGCGGCGGTCATGGCTGATGATGACAAGCGCGGTGCGGCGGCTGTCCAGATCGCGCTCCAGCCACTCGATGGTGGTGAGGTCGAGATGGTTGGTCGGCTCATCAAGCAGCAAAATATCGGGTGACGGCGCCAGCACGCGCGCCAGCGACACGCGGCGCGCTTCGCCGCCCGAGAGATGGTTCGGGTCTTCCTCGCCGGTCAGCCCAAGTTCCTCGAGCAAATGCCGCGCGATGTAGGGATCGTCGGTCGGCTTCAAACCGGCTTCGACGAAGGCCAGCGACGTGGTGAATCCCGAGAAATCCGGCTCCTGCGTCAGGTAGCGCACCACCGCGCCGGGCTGCACAAAGATCGTGCCCTTGTCCGGCTCGACCAGCCTCGCCGCGATCTTGAGCAAGGTCGATTTGCCGGAGCCGTTGCGCCCCACCAGCGACACGCGCTCGCCGGTCGAGACCGAGAGTTCGGCGCTGCTGAGCAGCGGCGTACCGCCAAAGGTCAACCCAATGTCTTTGAGCTGCAAAAGAGGTGGAGGAGCCATACGAATAGGTCTTGCTGTCTTCGGGGTGTCCGCGGCGCGGAATGCGGCATCGCGCGCGACACCAATGAGTTGGTGATGCGTTACAGGCGGAACAAGCCGCCGTCAAAGGCTAATCGGGGCTCTTTCCGGCGGACGCGCCGCTAGCAAAGATTGGCGATGATATTGCCGTTCTTGTCCCTGAGCGCGCGTGGGCAATCCAGCCGCTGGATCGCCGCCTTGGCGTCGGGGTTGCCGAGCGCCGCCGCCTTCTCATAGTAGCTGCGCGCCATCGTGACATCGGACGAACCGCCGCGGCCGTCCTGCAGGAAGACACCGAGCGCGACCATGGCACCGGCGTGATTTTTCGCCGCCGCCTTCTCGAACAGGCTGCGCGCCGCGACGTCATCCTTCGGGCCGCCGTCGCCGTTCGCCAGCATGAGGCCAAGCTGGAACTGCGCCTCCGGCGAATTGGCGTCGGCGGCTTTCGACATGGCCGCCCGCGCCTGCGCCGGATCGCCATTGACGCCGCCGCCCACGATCATCGCGATGTTGGCATCGCCACGCGGATTGCCCGCCGCGGCAGCCCGCTGGAACAGGATCTTCGCCTGCGCATCGTCCTTGGCGACGCCATTGCCGGTGCCGTAGAGCACGCCAAGCTCAATCATGGCCGACGTGCTGCCCTTCTCGATCGCCCTGCGATAGGAGGCGACGGCTTCGCTCATTTGTCCGCCGGCGGTGTAAGCGCGGCCCAGTTGATACAGGGCGCGGCGCGAGCTTGCCGACGCCGCCTTGCAGAACTTGAGCGCCGTCGGAATGTCCGACGCCGCGATCGCATTCACGCCGACCACATCCTTCGGCTTGTCCGGATCGCTCGGGTCGGCGGCGATGCGGTCGCACAGCACGAGATCGGCCGATTGAGCGTGAAGCTGCGGCGCATGCGCCACAGCAAGCCCGAGGACACCGATACCTAACCCGATAGCCGCCGCGAAACGCATCTGCACCCATTCACTACTTTGCCAGCGCATCCAGGATACGCGCCCAGCTGCGGATACCCTTATGATAGCACGTCAGATCAAATTTTTCATTCGGTGAATGCACCCGGTCGTCGTCCAGCGCGAAGCCGACCAGCAGCGAGTCCATGCCGAGCACGTTCTTGAAATCGGCGACAATCGGGATCGAGCCGCCGGCGCCGACCGCCACCGCCTTTTTGCCCCACTCGTCGCCGAGCACGTCGCGCGCCTTGTTGAGCGCCGGATTGTCGAACGACAATTGCAGCGGACCGGCGAGACCGAAGTTGCCGAATTCCACCGAGCAGTCCGCCGGCATGCGCGCCTTGACGAAGGCACGAAAGTTGTCGCGGATTTTCTGCGGGTCCTGATTGCCGACCAGGCGGAACGACACTTTCGCCGACGCCTGACCCGGGATCACGGTCTTGGCGCCCTCGCCGGTGTAGCCGCCGATGATGCCATTGAGCTCGGCGGTCGGGCGCGTGGTGACGAGTTCGATCACCATGCGGTCCTTTTCGCCGGACGGGATTTTCAAACCGATGGGGCCGAGGAATTTTTCCGCCGTCAGGTCGAGACCCTTGAGGTCGGCCTTGATGTCGGCAGGCAATTCGGGAACGCCGTCATAGAAACCCGGGATCGTAACGCGGCCGTTCTCGTCCCACATGGCGCCGAGGATCTGCGTCAGCAGACGGATCGGGTTCGCGGCCGCGCCGCCGAACACGCCGGAGTGCAGATCGCGGTCGGCGCAGGTGATCTTGACGTCTTCGTAGACGAGACCGCGCAGCGAGGTGGTGATCGCCGGCGTCTTCTGGTCCCACATCGCCGTATCACAGACCAAAGCGAGGTCGAGTTTGAACTCGTCGGCATTATCGCGAACGAATTTAAACAAATGCTGCGAACCGCACTCCTCTTCGCCCTCGATCATCATGGTGATCGGCAGCGGCAGCTTGCCGTTGACCGCCTTGAACGCGCGGCACGCCTCGATAAAGGTCATAGCCTGCCCCTTATCGTCGCAGGCGCCGCGCGCGACGATGATCTTGCGGCCGTCGGGCAGCGTTTCGATGCGCGGTTCGAAGGGCGGCGTCTTCCAGAGGTCGAGCGGATCGACCGGCTGCACGTCATAGTGCCCATAAAATAGAACATGCGGGCCGGCGACGCCGTTGGATTTGCCCACCACCACCGGATGGCCCTCGGTGGGGCGCACGGTCGCCTCGAAACCGATGGATTTGAGGTCGGCGGCGACGTGCTCGGCGGCTTGTTTGCACTGCGGAGCAAAGGCCGGGTCGGTCGATATCGACGCAATACGCAGGAGGTCGAAGAGCCGCTCTACACTTTGGTCTATATCCTGATCGATGCGGCTCAGCACGGCGTCGAGATTGCTCATAGTCTCTCCTTATAGGTCGCTTGCAGGCTAGCAACCGCAGCGCGGCATGGAAAGCCGCGGCGATGCGGCGCGCAGCAGAGGCAGCGGCGGCCCATATCGCGGCTTGCTTTATGAAGTCGTAAGTCTATACTCGTTCCGTCACGCCCGGCCTTGGAATTTTGTTGATGCTAGTTCGACAAACCGGTGCAGAGTGCGGCGATGTGAAAGCCGTGTTGGAAAATGTGAAAGCGGCTCAGCTTCATTTTACTTGACTTGCCGCTCAACTTGCCGCTTTTCGCGCGCCTGCGCATCGCAATACGAAGTCACGATACGTCGCATCGCGCTTGTCATCGCCGCCAACGGCGTTCAATATGAATTCAACCCGCCGTCAGTGCGGTTGCCAGGGGAACATGGAAGAGTTGATCGGGCGCCTCGTCGCCAATATCGGCATCGACAAGGCCACGGCAGAGAAGGCTGTCGGCATCATGCTGGACTTCCTCAAGAAGGAAGGCCCGCCGGACACCGTTGAAAAGCTGCTGGCGACACTGCCGGGCGCAGACGCGTTGATCGCCGCCCATGGCGGCGAAGGCGGCGGCATGTTCAGCATGGGCGGCATCATGGGCGTCGGCACCAAGCTGATGGGCATCGGCCTGAGCATGGGTCAGGTGCAGGGTGTCGCCAAGGAAGTGATTTCGTTTGCCCGTGAAAAGGCCGGCGAAGACACGATCGGCGAAATCGTGGGTGCGATCCCGGGCCTCGGCCAGTTCGTTTGAACCGGCTGCCGGACTATTTCGACTAAAATTTGCGATCAATTCATACGCGTTTCAGGAGTTCGTTATGTCTTATCCCATCACCGCACTTGGGGGAGTCGATGGCGACATCGCTTTGGCCCTCAAAGCGGCCGGGATCAGGTCCACCCGGAAGCTGCTTGAAGAAGCCCGCACCGTCAAAGGCCGCAAGGTCCTCGCGGAGAAGACCGGCGTGGCGGAAAAGCAGTTGCTGTGCTGGGCCAACACCGCCGACCGCATGCGCATCAAGGGCATCAGCAAGGAATACGCCGAGCTGCTGCAAGCCGCCGGCGTCGATACGGTGAAGGAGCTGCGCTATCGCAGCCCGGGCAACCTCGCCAAGGCGATGGCCGACGCCAACAAGAAACTCAAGCTGGTGCGCCTGCTGCCCTCCGAGAAGGTGGTGTGCCGCTGGATCGAGCAGGCGCAGAAACTGGATCTCAAGATCAAGTATTAGAAGAAAGTCGTCACCCTGAGGTGGCCACCGCAGGTGGCCCTCGAAGGGCGACGGGCCGCTCATCCTTCGAGGCTCGCCACAAGCGTGGCTCGCACCTCAGGATGACGGATTTCGACTGCTTGACAGCGTTTCCTGGACCGCGCAAAGCCAGCCGCATGGCGCTTGCCCGCACCATCAACCCGAACGCCGCGTCGACGGCCCCGGACGCGCTCACCGCGCTGCTCAAGCACGGCCGCCCGCTGGTGATGGGCATCCTCAACGTCACACCAGACTCATTCTCCGATGGCGGACGTTTCATCGCGCCCGAGACCGCGATTTCCCATGCCGCCGAGATGGCGCAGCAAGGCGCGGACATCCTCGACATCGGCGCAGAGTCGACGCGGCCCTACGGCGGACAGAAACCGGTGGACGCGGATGAAGAACTGACGCGGCTAGCGCCGGTGCTGCCGGGCATCGTCGCGCTCGGCCTCCCCGTCTCGATCGACACCATCAAGGCGAGCGTCGCTGCCTCCGCGCTCGATCAGGGCGCGGCCATCGTCAACGACGTCTGGGGCCTGCAACGCGATCCGGACATGGCGCCTTTGGTCGCCGAGCGCGGCGTGCCGGTGATCGTCATGCACAACCGCGACAGCGCTGACGCCAGCATCGACATCGTCGCCGACGTTATCGCGTTTTTCGGCCGCTCGCTGGAGATCGCCGCGCGCGCGGGTGTCGCGCAGGACAAGATCGTGCTCGATCCCGGCATCGGCTTCGGCAAGACGCCGGAGCAGAGCCTCACGTGCCTCGCCCACCTCGCTGCGTTCAGGCGTTTCGGCCTGCCGCTGTTGGTCGGCGCCTCACGTAAACGCTTCATCAATTCGGTGACGCCGTCGCAGCCCGACGAGCGCATCGGCGGCTCCATCGCCAGTCACCTCTTGGCGGTGGCGCAAGGCGCTGCCATCATCCGCGCGCACGACGTTCAAGAGACAGTGCAGGCGCTGCGGGTGGCCGCGGCTATCGAGGCAGCACGATGACCGACCGGATTTTCATCAAGGGCCTGTCGCTGCATGCCTATCACGGCGTGCTCGCCTATGAAGGCAAGGTCGGGCAGAGTTTCTCCCTCGATTTGGAACTGGAGATCGATCTGTCGGGCGCGGCGCGCTCCGACAAGGTGGTCGACACGGTCTCCTACGACAAGGTCGCGCAGTGCGCGACCGACGCGTTTTGCGGCAAGCCCTACAAGCTGATCGAAGCCGCCGCCGGCGCCGTGGCGAACGCCGTGCTCGCGCAGTTCTCGCGCGTGCAGTCGATCGAGGTGACGATCCACAAACCGCATGCGCCGATTGCCGCCATCTTCACCGACGTCGGCGTCACGCTGAAGCGCAAGCGGACGGATTTGAAATGACCGAGGCGCTTCTGGCGCAAGCCTTGTTGGCGCTGGGTGGCAATGTCGGCAACAGCCGCGCCATCCTCGACCGCGCCGTCGCTCTGCTGCTCGAAAAGGGCGACATCGTGCTCAAGGCGCGCTCCGCCGACTATCTGACGCCGCCCTGGGGTTTCAAATACCAGGCGCCTTTCGTCAACCTCGCGCTGGTCGTCGAAACGTCGCTGTCGCCGCGCGACTTATTGGAGCGCTGTCAGCAGGTCGAACTCGCCCTCGGCCGCGACCGCGCCCATGAAAAGCGCTGGGGGCCGCGCACCGCCGACGTCGACATCATCGCCTATGGCGACCTCGCGATCGACGAACTGGGGCTGACCCTGCCCCATCCGCGCCTGTTCGAGCGCGCTTTCGTGCTCCGCCCGCTGGTCGAGATTGCGCCGGATCGCCTCATTGCCGGTAAAACGGTGCGGCAGGCGCTGTCCGAGGTCGATACGACCGGGATCAAGCGGCTGCCGCCCGAGCGCTGACAGGGCACGCAACTTGCTTTGATTTAAGGGTGCCATACGGGTGCCGTCTGTGCCATTTTTGCCGTCATGACCGACACGTTGCCCCTCGCCACCGAATTTCCGGCCGCCACCGAGGCCGAATGGCGCACGCTCGTCGACGCCGCGCTCAAGGGCGTGCCGTTCGACAAAAAACTGGTCACGCAGACCTATGACGGCATCCGGGTCGAGCCGCTGTACCCTCGCGCCGCTGGCGTAACGCCGGTGGCGGGGCGCGCCCCGGGCGCGCCGTGGACCTTGATGCAGCGGGTCGACCATCCCGATCCGGCGGAGGCCAACAAGCAGGCGCTCGACGACCTGATGAACGGCGCCAACGGTCTGACCCTCATTTTTGCCGGTTCGATCAACGCCAATGGCTACGGCCTCGACTCCACCCCCGCCGTCCTGGAGCGCGTGTTCAAGGACATCGTGCTCGACGCCGGCATCACCATCGACTTCAACGTCGGTCAGGCGACGCGCGTCGCCATCCAGCATTTCGCGGCGCTGGTGAAAGCCCGCGGCACCGACCCGGCGGCCGTCGAATTGCGCGCCGCACTCAATCCCATCGGCGGCTTTGCGCTGTCGGGCACCAGCCCGCGGCCATGGAGCGAACTGTCGACAGCCTTCGCCAGGATGGTCCGCGACCTCGCGGATCAGGGCTTCAAGGGCAAGCTCGCTGTTGCCGATGGCCGCGTCATTCACGCCGCCGGCGGCTCGGAAGCACAGGAACTCGCCTTTGCCATTGCCAGCGCGGTGGAATATCTGCGCGCCCTCGAAGCGTCCGGCATGCCGCTCGATCGCGCACGCGACATGATCTATTTCCGGCTCGCTGCGGACGCCGACGAATTCATCACGATTTCCAAATTCCGCGCGCTGCGGAAACTCTGGGCGCGCGTCGAGGAAGCCTGCGGCCTGACGCCGAAGACGACATACGTCGCTGCCGAGACGGCCTGGCGCATGATGACGAAGCGCGACGCCGACGTGAACATGCTGCGCATGACTCTCGCGGTCGCCGCGGCAGGGCTCGGCGGTGCCGACAGCATCGCCGCGCTGCCGCATACGCTGCCGCTCGGCCTGCCCGACGCCTTCGCGCGGCGCGTAGCGCGCAACACGCAACTCATTCTTCTTGAGGAAAGCAATCTGGCGAAGGTCAGCGATCCAGCGGCCGGCTCCGGCGCCATTGAGGACATCACGGCGGAATTCTGCGCGGCGGCGTGGATGCAATTCCAGGAGATCGAAACCGCCGGCGGCGTGTGGGCCGCGATGGAGAAGAGACTCATCCAGCAGAAGGTCGCTGCGGTTCGCGCCGAACATCAGAAGGCCGTCGCGCGCCGCAAGGATCCGCTCACCGGCACCAGCGACTATCCGAACCTCACGGAAAAAACAGCGAGCGTGCTCAAGCCAACGCCGGTCACGCTACCGAAAGATCACGTCACACCTGCGGTCGTCACCGAACCGTTGCCGCGCGTTCGCTTCGGCGAACCGTTCGAGGCGTTGCGCGATGCCAGCGACCGGATGCTCAACACCAAGGGCGCGCGGCCCAAAGTGTTCCTCGCCGTGCTCGGCCGCCTGCCCGACTTCACGGCGCGTGCGATGTACGCCAAGAATTTCTACGAGGCTGGCGGCATCGAGGCTTTGGGCAGCGACGGCTACAAGGATCAGGCCGCGATGCTCGCGGCCTTCAAGGCGTCCGGCGCCTCGCTCGCCTGCCTGTGCTCGTCGGACAAGGTCTATGCCGAACAGGCTGCTGATGCGGCCAAGGCGCTCGTTGCAGCCGGCGCGACCGTGCATCTCGCCGGCCGCCCCGGCGAGATTGAGGCGGCATTGCAGCAGGCGGGCGTGAAAACCTTCGTCTTCGTGGGCTGCGACGTGGTGGCGACGCTGCAGGCGGCGCATGATATTCTGGGGGTCGCATGAGCAAGCTCCCGAACTTCGCCACCGTCGATTTCGCCGACGCCGCGCCGCTTCCGGCCGCAGGCTCGGAAAAGCCATGGCTCACCCCTGAGGGCATTCCGGTAAAGACCGTGTTCGGTGAAGGCGATCTCACCAACATCGACTTCCTCGACACCTACCCCGGCAAGGCGCCGTTCCTGCGCGGGCCTTATCCTGCGATGTACGCGGCGCAGCCCTGGACCATCCGGCAATATGCCGGCTTCTCGACCGCGGAGGATTCCAACGCCTTCTACCGCCGCAATCTCGCCGCCGGTCAGAAAGGCCTGTCCATCGCCTTCGATCTTGCGACGCATCGCGGCTATGACTCCGATCACCCGCGCGTGTCGGGCGACGTCGGCATGGCGGGCGTCGCCATCGACAGCATCTATGATATGCGCACGCTTTTCTCCGGCATCCCGCTCGACCAGATGAGCGTGTCGATGACCATGAACGGCGCGGTGCTGCCGGTGCTCGCGCTCTATGTCGTCGCCGCCGAGGAACAGGGCGTGCCGCACGCCAAGCTGTCGGGCACGATTCAGAACGACATCCTCAAAGAATTCATGGTGCGCAACACCTATATCTATCCGCCGGCGGCAAGCCTGCGCATCATCTCCGACATCTTCGCCTACACGTCTGCCGAAATGCCGAAGTTCAATTCGATTTCCATCTCCGGCTATCACATGCAGGAAGCCGGCGCGACGCAGGACCTCGAACTCGCTTACACGCTCGCCGACGGCGTCGAATATGTCCGCACCGGATTGAAGGCGGGCCTGACCATCGACCAATTTGCTCCAAGGCTTAGCTTCTTCTGGGCGATCGGCATGAATTACTTCATGGAGATCGCCAAGATGCGCGCCGCGCGCATGATCTGGGCGAAGCTCATCAAGCCGTTCAACCCGAGCGACGCCCGCTCGCTCAGTCTGCGCACGCATTGCCAGACTTCGGGCTGGTCGCTGGCGGCGCAGGACGTCTTCAACAACGTATCGCGCACCATGATCGAGGCGATGGCGGCCACTCAAGGCCAGACCCAGTCGCTGCACACCAACGCACTCGACGAAGCCCTGGCGCTGCCGACCGACTTCTCCGCACGCATCGCCCGCAACACGCAGATCGTGTTGCAGCAGGAAGCCGGCGCCACCCGCATTGTCGATCCATGGGGCGGGTCCTATTACGTCGAGAAGCTGACCTATGAGCTCGCGCGCAAGGCCTGGGCGCATATCGAGGAAGTCGAAGCGCTCGGCGGCATGACCAAGGCCATCGAAGCCGGCATTCCGAAACTGCGCATCGAGGAAGCAGCCGCCAAGACGCAGGCCCGCATCGATGCCGGTGTGCAGTCGGTGATCGGCGTCAACAAGTATCAGCCCACCGATGAAGCACCCATCGACGTACTTAAGGTCGACAACACCGCGGTGCGCACCAAGCAGCTCGAAAAGCTCGCCCGGCTGCGCGCCGAGCGCGATCCGGCGAAGTTGCAGGAAGCGCTCGACGCCCTCACCCGCGCCGCCACAGGCAACGGCAACCTGCTCGAACTCGCCATCGACGCCGCGCGCGCCAAGGCGACCGTCGGAGAAATCTCCATGGCGCTGGAGAAGGTCTATGGCCGCCACCGCGCCGAGATCAAAGCCATCACCGGCGTCTACAAGCGGGAGGTCGGCATGACCCAGGCCGTCGAACGCGTGCGCGTTGCCGTGGAAGCTTTTGAAGCCGCCGAAGGCCGCCGCCCGCGCCTGCTGGTCGCCAAGATCGGTCAGGACGGCCACGACCGCGGCCAGAAGGTCATTGCGTCGGCCTTCGCCGACCTCGGCTTCGACGTCGACATCGGGCCGCTGTTCGCGACGCCGCAGGAAGCGGCGCGGCAGGCGGTCGAAAACGACGTGCATATTCTCGGCGTGTCGTCGCTCGCCGCCGCGCACCTCACCTTGGTGCCGGAACTAAAAGCCGAACTCGCCAAGTCCGGCCGCGACGACATCATGATCGTGGTCGGCGGCGTCGTGCCGCCGCAGGATTACGAGGCGCTGATGAAATCCGGCGCCGAAGCCATCTTCCCGCCCGGCACCGTGATTTCGGAGGCCGCGGAAAAATTGCTCAAGACCTTGCACCACCGCCTCGGTCACGATCAGCAGGCGGCGGAGTGACCAACATTGAAAATCCGTGGAACTCGAAAGAGTCCGCTGATAGCTATCGAAAATTATTTCTTATTTTTCCAAACTATGCAGCTTTCGATACCGTTGGGATCGGCGAAGAACGAATAGGACTCCCAAAATACACTTCTAAAGAACTAAAGAAAAATATCCTAGCCGCGGCCATTGCGAGCAAACTTGCCATCACTCCGGCGCATGCAGCGAAAGCTTATGTGAAAGAAGAAAAAATCGCGGCACCGCGAGAACTTGGGCTTACACCGAAGGTCGATGATATTTTTAATTCGGGGCACGGATACTTTTGCGAATACGTGGACGCTTTAAAAAATAATATGGGCGAACCAAATACTCTAGACGATCTTTCCAACCAGTTTTTCTATCGCAATATGGCCGGCCTCGAGGCGGCAAAGCGATTAACTGAGTTTGGATTTTTATGCGAAGTTGCCGTTATCTTACGCTCATTAGTCGAACAATTTGCGTTCTCTGCAAAATTGAGAACTCTTCCTATCGAGACAGACCTACAGACCTAGCTAAGGTCCGCCCCATTCAATGTCTAAACTACTTTAAGTCAATCGAACCAAACTCGGCGCGCCTGTACGGTCTTTTATCCAAGTACACTCATTTAGAATACGATCATCACAAACATTTCTTTTCACGCTCGTCTCAAGAGACATTCACCATCTGGAAGGATAGCGTTCTTAGAGCATACTCGACTCACTTGCTGTTTATGATGATGCTATCGATAGCCAGTTACATTCTCTCGCGGCCTAAATCTCCTTTCCCTGAAGTCAGCAAGCTAGTTAATAAAATGCCACACTTTAAAAAGACGATAGCAGCCTACTCTTCAGAGGTTTGCGATCTTCTGCCCACTGACACTGTGCTGCGGCAATTCGACCGAGCCATCCAGCATCAAATGCGAGAATGAGAAAAATGAATAGCTCGCCTTGGTTCGATCAATTGATGGCGACTGCGCGAAATAGACGTACAATGAACGCGCATCGCATCCTCGCGCTGGCCGCACTTCTCTGCACCGGGCTAATGGCCTTCGACGCGCAAGCCGAGGATCCCAAACCCGATCCCAAGCCGGCTTACGCCATCAACACCAAGGCGTTCGAAGGCAGCGTTACCATCGATCCCAAGCTCAAGGCGTTCCCGGCGCTGTACGACCGCCTCCTCACGACCAGCAAACGCGAGATCACCAAATCCCGCAGCAGCGCCGAAGCGCAACGCAAGAGCGAACCGGAGATGTTTGCCGACGGCAGGCAGTTCAGCGACGTTCGAACCTTCATGGTCCGGGCGCAGGCAGGCCCCTATGTCAGCATCGTGCGCAACATCGGCACCTACGAAGGCGGCGCGCACCCTAACCCGGGCGTCGACACGCTGTTGTGGGACACGCAGACCGGCAAGATGACCAACATCCGCCCGCTCTTCACCGAGTTCGCCGACAACGGCCCGACGCTGACCATGCTCGCTCGCAAGATCCGGCTGGCGATGGTCGTGGCCAAGAAGAAAAACGGCGTCGACGATGTCGACCCCGACAAGGACGAATGGCTGTCGGCGATCAAGCCGCAGATCACCAACATCGGCGGTATCGCTTTGGCGCCCTCGACGGACGCGGGCAAGAGCTCGGGCTTCATCGCCTATTTCGGCCCGTACGTGGCGGGCCCCTATGCGGAAGGCACTTATTCGATCTTCATTCCGTGGGCCGAATTTCGCGAGCAGCTATCGCCCGTAGGCGTTGCCATCTTCGGCGGCACACGGCCGGCCGGCGACGAAGACAACGATTGATGCACCGGCCATGAACGGGCCGTCCGTCCCCGCCAACGCCCCGGTTTCTCTTGCCGCCGCCATCCGCGCCGGTGACCGCGCGACACTCGCGCGCGCCATCACCCTGATCGAGAGCAAGCGCACCGATCACCGCCAGACCGCGCATCTGCTGGTGCAGGAGCTGCTGCCGCAGACCGGCAAGGCCGTGCGGCTCGGCATCACCGGCGCGCCGGGCGCGGGAAAGTCGACCACCATCGACGCGCTCGGCACCTCTCTCACCGAGCAAGGCCACAAGGTCGCGGTGCTGGCGGTCGATCCGTCGTCGAGCCGCACCGGCGGCTCCATCCTCGGCGACAAGACGCGCATGGCGCGGCTGGCCATCGACCCGCATGCCTACATCCGCCCCTCGCCCTCGTCCGGCACGCTCGGCGGTGTCGCGGCGAAAACGCGCGAAACCATGCTGCTGTGCGAAGCGGCGGGCTACGACGTCATCATCATTGAAACCGTCGGCGTCGGCCAGTCCGAAACCGCGGTCGCCGACATGACCGATTTCTTTCTGGTGCTGATGGTCGCCGGCGCGGGCGATGAGTTGCAGGGCATCAAGAAAGGCATTGTCGAACTCGCCGACATGATCGCGGTCAACAAGGCCGACGGCGATAACATCGTTCGCGCACGTGGTGCGGCGAGCGAGTACAAGGCGGCGCTGCATATTCTGACGCCGCGTTCGCCGACCTGGTATCCGCCGGTCATCACGTATTCGGCGCTGACCGGCGACGGTATCGGCGATCTGTGGACCCACGTCACCGACCACAAGGACAAGATGACCGCCTCCGGCGAACTCGCCGCGCGGCGGCGCGAGCAGCAGGTCAAATGGATGTGGACCATGCTCGAGGAGCGCCTCACCGCGCGGCTGCGCAGCGATCCGGCGGTGCGCGCCAAGGTGAGGCAGGCGGAAGCGGCTGTCGAAAGCGGCACGCTGGCGCCGACACTTGCGGTCGAAGAGATCGCCACGATGCTGGGGGTGTAGTTTCTGACCCTCCCCTGGAGGGGGAGGGTCGCGAGCGAAAGCGAGCGGGGTGGGGTGAACGTTGCGGATAGGATCACCCCACCCCGGCCGCCTTCACTTCGTTCCGGCGTCCGACCCTCCCCCTCCAGGGGAGGGTAAAGAAGAAGGTCTCATGCCCGCCACCATCCTCATCACCGGCTTCGGCCCCTTCCCCGGCGCGCCTTTCAATCCGACCGGACCGTTGGTGGCGCATCTCGCGCGTACGAAATTGCCGCGCACCAAAATCGTTACGCATATTTTCGAGACGAGTTACGCGGCGGTCGACCGCGACCTGCCGACGCTGCTGAAGCGCCACAAGCCGGATGCGGTGCTGATGTTCGGCCTCGCCTCGCGCGCGCGCATCGTGCGCATCGAAACGCGGGCGCAGAACGCGCTGGCCGTGCTGCCGGACGCCACCGGCAAAATTCCGCAGCGTAACGCCATCGCCAAAGGTAAACCCGCCGCGGTGCCGATGGCGCTGCCGTCGCATTTGATGTTGCAGGCGGTGCGCAAAGCCGGTGTCCGCGCGCGGCTGTCGACCGATGCCGGGCGTTATCTCTGCAACTACCTGTGCTGGCACGCCACTGCAGCCGCGACGGCGAAAAACGGCCCGCAACTGGCGGCGTTCGTCCATGTGCCGCTGGTGGCGGAAAAGCCGGTCAGGAAAACCGGCTCGAAAAAGCTGACGCTCGAGGATCTGGTCCGGGCCGGCACTGCGGCGCTGCGGGCGGTCCATGCCACTGTAAAACCCAAAAGAGGCACTATCTAAGGGTCATGCCGCCCCGCCGCTTCAGAGCCCGTACCCTCGTGTTTCTCGCCCTCTTCGCCATTTTCCTCGGCCCCCTGCTCGCCCGCGCCGCGCTCTACGCCGCCGGCAACGGGCCGCGCAGCTATCGCGACGCCGACTGGTCGTCGACCGGCGCGCTGCCGCCGGCGCGGCAGTTCGAGCCGGCCCGTGTCGTCGTCTTCACCGGCACCACCGGCGCCTGGAAAGGCGTGTTCTCGGTCCATAGCTGGGTCGTGCTCAAGCGTGCCGGCGCCAGGGACTGGACGCGCTACGACGTCGTCGGCTGGGGCAATCCGGTGCGCACCAATGGCTGGCCCGCGGACGGCCGCTGGTACGGCAACATGCCGGTGGCAATCGCCGACGTGTCGGGGCCTGACGCCGAGAAGATGATCCCGAAGATCGAAAGCGCGGTGCGCGACTACAGCTACAGCAAGGCCGGCGACTACACGATCTGGCCGGGGCCGAACAGCAACAGCTTCGTCGCCACCGTACTGCGCGCGGTGCCGGAGTTCGGCGCGCAACTGCCACCGAACGCCGTCGGCCGCGACTTCCGCGACGGCTTCTATGCCGGCCGCACCGACAGCGGCACCGGCGTCGAGGTCAACCTCGCCGGCTACGCGGGCATCAAGCTTGGCTGGGCGGAAGGCATCGAGGTCAATCTGCTCGGTCTTGTCGCCGGCGTCGACCTGCGCCATCCGGCGATCAAGCTGCCGGGCTTCGGACGCATCGGCGTCGATGCGCCGATCGGCAGCGCGCTGGCGAAGTAATTACTGTAGCCGGATCAGCGTCAGACCGCAGACCACAAGCACCGCCGCGGCGATCCGGATCGGCCGCAACGGCTCTTTCAAAATCACCACCGCGATCACCGCGCCGAACAGCACGCTGGTTTCGCGCAAGGTGGCGACGATGGCGATGGGCACAAGCGTCATGGCCCACAGCACGATGCCATAGGACACAATCTGAAAAGTCCCGCCAAATAATCCGCGCCGCCAGTAATCCGTCATCGCCGGCATGATGGCCCAGCCGTCGCGGTACAGCGCGTACGGCAGAACGACCAGCGGTGTCGTAATGAACAGCCACAGTACATAACCGAGCGAATTGCCGGACACGCGGGCGCCGATGCCGTCCACCACCGTGTAAGCGCAGATGCTGGCAGCCGTGAGCAGCGCGTAACCGACGGCGCGGCGATCGATCTTGGCGATATCGCGGCCGCCTTTGAGCGACAGAAGGACCACGCCGGACACCAGCACGACAATGCCGATCCACGCCAGCAGCGATAGATGCTCGCCAATGAAGAACGTCGTCGCGGCCGCCGTCATCAGCGGCGCGGAGCCGCGCGCAATCGGATAGACCTGCCCGAGATCGCCGGCGCGATAGGCCTCCGCCAGTGCGGCGAAGTAAACCAGGTGAATAACGAGCGAGGCGATCAGCCAGGGCCACACCGCCCAGGCCGGGTTACCGACGAAAGGCAGCATCACGAACGACACGACGGCCGACCCGATGCAGATCAAAGTCGTGACCGACAACGGATCGAGCGCGACGCCCTTGATCAGCGAATTCCAGCTGGCGTGACTGAGCGCGCCGACGAGAACCGCGGCGAAGACGATATTTTCCAAAGCCCTTAGGCCCCGCTCGCCGCAGGCGCCCAGAGTTTCGGCGCAGCGCGAGCGTATTGCACCGGACGCGCGACTTCGGCCTTCAAGGCCTTGGCGGCGTGCCAGCCCCAGTGCGGATCGTCGAGGAACGAACGCCCCATGGCGACGAGATCGGCCTCGCCCTTGGCGATGACCTCTTCCGCGTGCTCTGGCTTGATGATGAGGCCAACGGCGCGGGTCGCAATGCCGGCTTCCTTCTTCACCTTAGCCGCGATGGCGACATTGTAACCGGCCTCCGACGGATTGCGGATGTCTGCGGCATTACCGCCCGACGACACGCAGATTAAGTCGATCCCTTCGGCCTTCAGCATTTTCGCAATCGCGACGGCATCGTCCGGCGTCAAGCCGCCTTCGCGCCAATCGCTGCCGGTAATGCGCGCGCCGAGCGCGACGTGTTTCGGCACCACCGCCCTCACCGCCCGTGCCACCGACAGCGGAAACTTCATGCGGTTCTCAAACGAGCCGCCATATTGATCGGTGCGTTTGTTCGACAGAGGCGACATGAAGCCGTGCGCCAGATAGCCGTGCGCGAAATGCAGTTCGACTTCCTCGAAGCCGATGCGCACCGCGCGCTGGAACGACGACACGAAAGCATCGCGCACACGGTTCATGTCGGCTTCGGTCGCCTCGCGCGGCGTGTGCCAGCCGTCGCCGAAGGGAATCGGCGACGCGGCAATCGTCTCCCAAGGATCCTGATCTGCCTTGAGCGGGCCCGCGCCCTCCCACGGCTTCTGCGCCGACGCCTTGCGCCCGGCATGCGCGATCTGAATGCCGAACTTCGACGTGCCGGCGCGGCGGCAGGTGGCGATGACACGGGCCAGCGCCGCTTCGTTGTCGTCGGAGTAGAGCCCCATGCAGCCGTGGGTGATGCGGGCGTGACGCTCGACATGCGTCGCCTCGACCACGACCATGCCGGCGCCGGAATTGGCCAGCATGCCGAGATGCATCAGGTGCCAGTCATTGGCGCTGCCGTCGGCGGCGGAGTACTGGCACATCGGCGACACGACGATGCGGTTGGCGAGTTCAAGACCCGCCACTTTGTACGGCGAAAACAGCGCGCTGCTCATTGGCTTCCAACTTTGGGAATGCGCCCCGGCGAAGGGCTGGATGGACGTCGTTCAGCCGATGATGGCACCGGCATCGCTGGCGTCAAACCGGAATTCCGCCCGTCAGGCGGCCGGACGATATTTCTCGGGAAGTTCGGGCAGCGGCTTCAATGCCGGATCGGCCATATCGGTCGCCAGTATCCGTTCCGCGGTCGCCCGCTCCGCCAACTGGCTACAGGCCTTCGTCGCCTTGACCACGTCGCGCATGCGCTCGGTGAAGGCTTCGGGGGTGTAATAGTGCTGCCAGCGGCCGCTGCGGTACAACTCGGTGAAATAGACCAGGCGGCGCTGGGCGAGATCGCGCCACTTCACAGAAATTTCGTCGAGTGGGCTGCTGCCCGGGAAAGCCGGCATGAATGGTCCGAAGCGAGAGCCGAATCGTCGAAAAACGACCGGCAGTTGCACTACTGACGCCGACAAAACAAAAAAAACTGTGGATAGTTGAATCTTCGTAAGCTGATTCGCCAACGATTCAAAGAGTCTAGGTCAAAATTACAGACGAATTTTGAGCTTGTTGGCGATCTCGCCGACGATGCCGCGGCGGAACAGCAGCACGCAGGCGACGAAGATCACGCCCTGGATAACCAGCACCCACTCACCCGCGGCGGCGAGTTTGTACTGCATCGCCAGGATGACGAAGGCGCCGACGATGGGCCCGAAGATGGTACCGAGCCCACCCACCAACGACATCAGCACCACCTCGCCCGACATCGGCCAGTAGACGTCGGTCAGCGAGGCGATCTGAACGACGATGGCTTTGGTGGCGCCGGCGAGCCCCGCCAGCGACGCCGACAGCACGAAGGCCACCAGCTTGTAGCGGTCGGTCTTGTAGCCCAGTGAGATCGCGCGCTGCTCGTTCTCACGGATGGCCTTGAGCACCTCGCCGAACGGCGAATGGATGACGCGATAGATGAACAGGAAGCTCGCCAGAAAGATCACCACGACGACGAAATACATCGTCATGTCGTTCTTCAAATCGAGTAGTCCGAACAGATAGCCGCGCGGCACACCCTGAATGCCGTCTTCGCCGCCCGTGAACTTCATGCGCAGCGCGACGAAGAACATCATCTGCGCCAGCGCCAGCGTGATCATGGCGAAGTAAATGCCTTGCCGGCGGATCGCCAGCGCACCGGCCAACAATCCGCAGGCCGCGGCAAAGGCGGTGCCGGCGAGGATCGCCAGCTCCGGCGGAAAGCCCCAGACCTTGGCGGCATGCGCCGACACGTAACTCGCCCAGCCGAAATACAGCGCATGGCCGAACGACAGCAGCCCGACATAGCCGATCAGAAGATTGAAGGCGCAGGCGAACAGCGCGAAGCACAGGACCTGCATCACGAACAACGGATAGGTGTACAGCGGCGCCGTCAGGACCAGCACCAGCAGCACGATGAAGGCAAAAACAGCGGACCGCTCGCGCAAGCCGTTTTCGGCACCCGGACCCACTGCGTTCAAACGCTGTTCCATGTCAGGCCCTGCGTCCGAACAGACCGGCGGGCCGCACCAGCAGCACAATCGCCATGATGACGAAGATCACGGTGTTCGACGCTTCCGGGAAGAACACCTTGGTCAGGCCTTCGACGACGCCGAGGCCAAAGCCGGTGACGATGGCGCCGAGGATCGAGCCCATGCCGCCGATCACGACCACCGCGAACACCACGATAATGAGCTCCGAGCCCATCTGCGGCGACACATTATAAATCGGCGCCGCCATGACGCCGGCAAAAGCGGCCAGCGCCACGCCGAAGCCGTAGGTCAACGTAATCATCACCGGCACATTGACGCCGAAGGCGCGCACCAGGGTCGGATTTTCCGTGGCGGCGCGCAGATAGGCGCCGAGCCGCGTCCGCTCGATGGCGAACCAGGTGCCGAAGCACACCACCAGCGAAGCCACGATGACCCAGGCGCGATAGTTCGGCAGGAACATGAAGCCGAGGTTCTGCCCGCCACGCAGCGTCTCTGGCATGGAATACGGCAGGCCGGCGGAGCCGAAATTATTGCGCACCATGCCTTCAAAGATGAGCGCCAGGCCGAAGGTCAGCAGCAAGCCGTAGAGATGGTCGAGCTTGTAGAGCCATTGCAGCATCGTGCGCTCGATGATGACCCCGGTGATACCGACCGCAATCGGCGCGATGATCAGCGCCGGCCAGTAGCCGATGCCGGTAAACTGCAGCAGCAGATAGGCGGCGACCGCACCCAGCATGTATTGGGCGCCGTGCGAGAAATTGATGATGTTGAGCATGCCGAAAATGACCGCGAGGCCAAGACTCAGCAGCGCATAGAACGAGCCATTGATCAGCCCGATCAGCAGCTGACCGAACAACGCCGCGGACGGAATGCACCGCCCGCCAAGAATATCCAGAAGGCAAATCTGGAACATGCACACAATCCGGTTTGGCTCAGGGGCGGGGAAATTCCCCGCCCCTGGCCGTTGATGAGCTTAGTTGACCAGCGAGCAGCCACTGTCCTTGGGCTGACGGAACGCCTGCTCGGCCGGGATCGTGGCGCGCACCTTGTAGATGTCGCCGGTGTACTTCGACTCTTCCGGCTTCTTCACCTCGAGCAGATAGACCGGGTGACGCTTGCGGCCGTTCGGGTCGATCGTGCCCTTGCCGAACAAGGCGTCGTCAGTCGGCATCGACTTCATCTTGGCGACGATGGTCTTGCCGTCCTTCGGCCCGCCCTCAGCCAGCACGGCCTTGAGGTAATGCAGCGTGCCGGAATAGACGCCGGCGTGGATCATGGTCGGGATCTTGGACGCGTCCTTGCGTTCCGCATCCCAGCGCTTCTTCCAGGCGCGGTTGGCATCGTTCATGTCCCAGTACCAGCTTTCGGTCAGCACCAGGCCCTGCGCGGTCGGCAGGCCGATGGCCATGACGTCCGACGCGAACACCAGAAGACCGGCAAGGCTCTGGCCGCCCTTGACGATGCCGAATTCGGCCGCCTGCTTGATCGAGTTGATGGTGTCGCCACCGGCATTGGCAAGACCGATGACCTTGGCCTTTGACGCCTGCGCCTGCAACAGGAACGACGAGAAGTCGTTGGTGTTGAGCGGGTGCTTGACCGCGCCGACCACCTTGCCGCCGTTCGCCGTGACGACCGCCGAGGTATCACGCTCGAGCGCCGCGCCGAACGCATAGTCGGCCGTGAGGAAGTACCAGCTGTCGCCGCCGGTCTTCACCATCGCCGAGCCGGTGCCGTTCGCCAGCATCCAGGTGTCATAGGTCCAGTGGATGGTCTGGGCGTTGCACTTGGCGCCGGTCAGATCGGACGCGGCAGCGCCCGAGACGATGTAAGCGGTGTTCTTGTTGGCGGCGACCTGGCTGACCGCGAGCGCGACGCCCGAGTTCGTCGTGTCGATCAGCATGTTGGCCTTGTCGACGTCGATGAACTGGTTGGCGATCTGCGTGCCGACGTCCGGCTTGTTGAGGTGGTCGCCGACGAGCAGCTCCACCTTCACATTCGGATGATCCTTGGTGAAGTCGGCGATGGCGAGGCGCGCGGCCGCCACCGTGCCCGGGCCGGAGATGTCGGCGTAAAGGCTCGACATGTCGGTGACGACGCCGATCTTGACGTTGATCTGCTGCGCCTGCGCGGCGCCGCAAAGCAGAATGGCGGTCAGTGCCGCCAGTCCGATGGTCTTTTTCATGGGTAGGATCCTCCTGGTTATGAATCTTTGTTTTAGACGCCGAGATACTCGTGGAGCTTGCCCACATTCGCGTCCAGTTCGGCATTCGCGAACTGGTCGATGATACGTCCGTGTTCCATGACGTAGTAGCGATCCGCGACGGTCGAGGCGAAGCGGAAATTCTGTTCGACGAGCAGGATGGTGAAGCCCTGCTCCTTCAGTGCACGAATAGTCTTGCCGATTTGCTGGATGATGACAGGCGCAAGACCTTCGGTCGGTTCGTCGAGCAACAGCAGCCGCGCCCCGGTGCGCAGGATGCGGCCGATGGCCAACATCTGCTGCTCGCCGCCTGACAGCTTCGTGCCCTGACTGGAGCCGAGACGTTCCTTGAGGTTTGGAAACAGTGCGAAGATTTGCTCAAGCGACAATCCGCCCGCTTTGACGACCGGCGGCAAAAGAAGATTTTCTTCGACGCTGAGGCTGGCGAAAATCCCGCGCTCTTCGGGACAGATGGCAATACCGCCGCGCGCGATCTGGTTCGACGCCTTGCCGATCAGCTCATTGCCTTCGAAGCGGACCGAGCCGGTGCGCTGGCCGACAATGCCCATGATCGATTTCAGCGTCGTCGTCTTGCCGGCGCCGTTGCGGCCAAGCAGCGTCACGACCTCGCCCTCGTGCACGTCGAAATTGACGCCGTGCAGAATGTGAGACTCTCCGTACCAGGCTTGCAGATCCTTGATCGCGAGCAGAGGCGTGGTCGTATCAAGCATGACCCGTCCCCATATAGGCTTCGCGTACTTCCGGATTGGTCGACACCGTCTTGTAGTCGCCTTCGGCGAGCACGCGGCCGCGCGTCAGAACCGTGATGGTGTGCGACAGGTCCGACACGACGGACAAATTGTGTTCGACCATCAGCACGGTGCGGGCGGCGGCGACGCGCTTGATGAGCTGCGCGATGCGATCGATGTCTTCATGGCCCATGCCGGCAGTCGGCTCGTCGAGCAACAGCATTTCCGGATCGAGCGCCAAGGTCGTGGCGATTTCGAGCGCGCGCTTGCGGCCATAGGGCAATTCGACGGCGAGCCAATCGGCGAACGATGCCAGGCCGACGTCTTCGATCAGCTCTCGCGCGCGTTCGTTGAGGCCGTTGAGGACCGACGCCGAGCGCCAGAAGTCGAACGAGCCGCCGCGCGCGCGCTGCAATGCGATACGCACGTTCTCCAGCACGGTCATGTGCGGGAACACGGCGGAGATCTGGAACGAGCGCACAAGACCGAGCCGCGCGACATCGGCCGGCTGCAAAGCGGTGATGTCCTGACCGTTGAACGAGATACGGCCGCGCGTCGGGATCAGAAACTTGGTCAGGAGATTGAAGCAGGTCGTCTTGCCGGCGCCGTTCGGTCCGATCAATGCATGGATCGTCCCGCGCTTGACGCGCAGACTGACGCCATTCACGGCGGTAAAACCGGCAAATTCCTTGGTCAGACCCTCGGTTTCGAGGATCATCTCTTCCCTGATCACTTACGCGTTCCCCACGACCCTCATTCTCGTCACGATTTCACATGACGGCAAGGGTTTATAACGCGCTGGTATTCCATAGAAATCGGGAATTGGGAATAAGACTTTCCGCCCCGGCCTGCCTACAGTTCGGGCATTCCGGGGCGGCAAATAGTCTCGTATCCAACTAAATCCGGCGCGCGATCAGGCCGGCTTGAAGCGCTTCAACAGCGCATCGGAATGCTTCGCCAGCAGACCGACATCGGACCCGATGGCGACGAACTTGTAGCCCCAGTCGATGTAGCGCTTGGCCTCTTCCTCGTTGCCCGTGAGCATGCCAGCCGGCTTGCCGACCTTGGTCAGACGCTCGACCGCATCCTTCATCGCCTTCTGCGCTTCGGCGTGTTGCGGGTTGCCGAGATGACCGAGCGAGGCCGCGAGATCCGACGGGCCGATGAAGACGCCGTCGACGCCGTCGACCGCGGCAATGGCTTCGAGCTGATCGAGCGCGGTGCGCGTCTCGACCTGCACCAACACGCAGATTTCGTCGTTGGCCTTGGTGAGATAACCGGGCGTGCGGCCATAGCGGCTGGCGCGCGAGGCGACCGACACGCCACGAATGCCATGCGGCGGATAGCGCGTCGCGGCGACCGCGGCTTTCGCCTCCTCCGCGTTCTGCACGTAAGGCAGCAGCAAGGACTGTGCGCCGATGTCGAGCGCGCGCTTGATCAGCACGGCATCGTTCCACGCCGGACGGATGATAGGGGTCGTCGGGCTCGCCTGCATGCCCTGAAGCTGGCCGACGAGATCGGGAATTTCATTCGGCGAATGCTCGGTGTCGAGCAGAATCCAGTCGTAGCCGGAGTCGCCGATGATCTCGGCGGCGATGTTGCTGCACAGGCTCGACCACAGACCGATCTGAAGTTTGCCGGCGGCGAGATTGTGCTTGAACGTATTGCGTTGCATGAGCTGTTTCCTCTTCCTCTTTTGTCATCGTCCGCGCAGGCGGACGATCCAGAATTTTCTTTTCTTGTATCTCAAGCTAAGTGCTGGGTCCCCGCTATCGCGGGGACGAGGGCTAAATTAAATGAACTGAATGGCGATGCCGCCGAGCGGCCCGAAGTCAGCGTGCAGCGTGTCGCCTTTCTGCGCGAAGACGACGCGCGTGAAAGAGCCCGCGAGCACCAGATGACCGGGCTCCAGCGCGACGCCCATGCTGCCGAGCTTGTTGGCGAGCCAGGCGACGCCGAGCGCCGGATGACCGAGCACGCCGGCGGCGAGACCCGTCTCTTCGACTTCGGAGTTCTTGTACATGATGCCGCCGACCCAGCGCAGGTCGACATCCATCGGCCCGACCGGCCGGCCACCGAGCGCAATGCCCGCCGCCGCGCCGTTGTCGGCGACCGTATCGACGATCTTGCGCACGTCCAGCAGACGCGCATCGACGATCTCGATTGCCGGCACGACATATTCGGTAGCGCGCAACACATCGGTGAGGCCGACGCCCGGACCCATCAGCCGCTTGCCCATGACGAAGGCCAGTTCGACCTCGACGCGCGGCTTGCAATAGTCGGCGTGCTTCACCTTGGCGCCATCGGCGATCATCTGGTCGTCGAGGATGTAGCCGAAGTCCGGCTCGTCGATCATCGACGAGCGCTGCATCGCCTTCGACGTCAGTCCGACCTTGTGCCCGATCAGCTTGGCGCCGGCTTTCATCTTGCGCTCAGCCACCTCGGTGGAGATGGCGTAGGAATCCTCGATCGTGATGCCGGGAAAGGTGACGTGCAGCTGGACCGCCTGTTTGCGTTCCTTCTGCGCGTTCATCAGGATATCGGCCGCCTTGCTGCGGTCAGCACTTGAAAGCATTCGCTCCCTCCCCGTTTCTTATGGTGTTTCTGTAGCGTTTCCCGCCGCCGGCATGCAACCGCGAAGCCTGGACATCAGTAATGCGGCGGCGGCGGATCCTGCTCGCCCGGCGATCCGGCGCTGGCGCGGACATCCTGAAGCTGCTCGTCCAGCCGCCTGAGCTGCCGGGTCAGCGTCTCGACCTGTTTCCACTGATCGGTGATCGTGGCGTTAAGGTCTTCGATGGTGCGGTCCTGGTGCGCGACCTGCGTTTCCAGTGCGTCGATCCGCGCTTCCAGCGCCTCATTTTTATGCATGCTGTGAGCCCAATAGCCGCGACTTGCGGCAGCGCGACCATGTCGCCGAAAGCCCTCTCAAATCAATCCTTTCCGTAGCCCAAAGAGCGGCCAAGATGCTGGCGGTGCGGTGCAAAAATGTTAAAAGGGACCATGAGTTTCGACACCATTATCCGCGGCGGCACCGTCGCGACGGCCTCCGACACGTTCGCCTGCGATGTCGGCATTCGCGATGGAAAAATCACCGCGCTCGGCGCCGATCTCGGCGCCGCGACGGAGATCGTGGACGCCAGCGGTCTTCTCGTGCTGCCGGGCGGTATCGACAGCCACGTTCACATCGCCCAGCCGTCCGGCCCCGGCATTGTCATGGCCGATGACTTCGCCTCGGCAACGCGCTCGGCCGCGTTCGGCGGCAACACGATGGTGCTGCCCTTCGCCATGCAGCAGAAGGGCGAGAGCCTGCGCGAGGTCGTGAAGCAATATCACGCCAAGGCCGAAGGCCAGTGCTACATCGACGTCTCGTTCCATCTCATCATCGCCGACGCCAGCGACGCGGTGCTCGGCCAGGAACTCCCGGCGCTGGTCAATGACGGCTACACCTCGTTCAAGGTGTTCATGACCTATGAGGGCCTCGCCCTCTCCGACATGGAAATGCTCAAGGTGATGACCGTCGCGCGCGAGACTGGCGCGCTGGTCATGGTGCATGCCGAGAACTACGACGCCATCCGTTTCCTCACCGACCGCCTCGAGCAGGCCGGCAAGACCGAGCCGAAATATCACGCTGCGTCGCGCCCCATTCCGGTGGAGCGCGAAGCGACCCACCGCGCGATCTCGCTGGCCGAGCTGATCGATGTGCCGATCATGATCGTGCATGTGTCGAACCGCGAGGCGATGGAAGAGATCGCGCGTGGCCGTTCGCGCGGCCTGAAAATCTACGGCGAGACCTGTCCGCAATATCTGATGTTGACCGAGAAGGATCTCGAAGGCCTCAATATGGAAGGCGCGAAGTACGTCTGTTCGCCGCCGCCGCGCGACAAGGACAGCCAGGCCGCCTGCTGGCAGGGTTTGCAGCAAGGCATCTTCTCGCTGTTCTCCTCGGACCACTGCCCGTTCCGCTACGACGATCCGCAGGGCAAGCTGCTGCCGAAAGGCAAGACCAGCTTCCGCTGGGTGCCGAACGGCATTCCGGGCGTCGAGACGCGGTTGCCGATTTTGTTTTCGGAAGGCGTTTCCAAGGGCCGCATCACGCTCAACGAATTCGTCGCGCTGACCTCGACCAATCACGCCAAGACCTACGGTCTCTATCCGAAGAAAGGCACCATCGCCGTCGGCGCCGATGCCGACATCGCGATCTGGGATCCCAAGCGCAAGGAAACGATTTCGCAGTCGCTGATGCACGGCGGCACCGACTACACGCCGTTCGAAGGCATCGCCGTCACCGGCTGGCCGGTCTCGACCATGGTGCGCGGCAAATTCGTTGTCCGCGACGGCAAGCTCACCGGCAAGCTTGGCGGTGGCGACTACATTTCCCGCGACAAATCCGAACTGGCCAAACCCGTCCATCCTGAAGCGCGCATATCATGACCACGCCCGAAGTTTTCTCCGAACTCGATCCGCCGCCGCGTCTGCTGATGGGCCCCGGCCCTGTCGGCGTCGACCCGCGCGTACTGCGCGCCATGTCGATGCCGATGCTCGGCCAGTTCGATCCGGCCTTCACCGCCTACATGAACGAGACGATGGTGCTGCTGCGGCAGATCTACCGCACCAAGAACCAGTGGTCGTTCCTGGTCGACGGCACCGCGCGCGCCGGCGTCGAGACCATGCTGGTGTCGATGATCGCACCCGGCGACAAGGTGCTGGTGCCGATCTTCGGCCGCTTCGGCCACCTGCTCACCGAAATCGCCGGCCGCTACGGCGCCGAGGTCGTTGCGATCGAGCGCGAATGGGGCACCGTTTTCACGCCCGACGAAATCGAAGACGCGATCAAGAAGCACAAGCCGCGTATCGTCGCCGTCGTGCACGGCGACACCTCGACCACTGTGGCGCAGCCGCTCGCCGAGATCGGCGCGATGTGCCGCGCGCGCGACATCCTCCTCTACAGCGACGCCACCGCCACCCTCGGCGGCATGGCCATCGAGACCGACAAGTGGCAGGTCGACGCCCTATCGTCGGGCTTGCAGAAATGCCTGTCCGGCCCACCCGGCTCCTCACCCATTACCTTCAACGACCGCGTCGCCGAACTCGTCAACCGCCGCAAGCATCTCGAAGCCGGCATCAAGCCGGTGGGCTTCGTCGACGGCAACGGTCCGCGCATCCCCTCGAACTATTTCGATCTGGCCATGCTGATGGATTACTGGGGCCCGAGCCGCCTCAACCATCACACCGAAGCAACCTCGATGCTCTATGCCGCGCGCGAGAGCGTGCGCATCGCGTTGATGGAAGGCGATGCCCGCTTTGCCCGCCATCGGCTCGCCAGCGATGCGCTCTGCGCCGGCTTGCAGGCCATGGGCCTGGAGCTGTTCGGCGACCAGAAGAACAAGATGCCGAACGTCACCGGCGTCGTCATTCCGAAGGGCACCAACGCCGACGGCGTGCGCAAGATGATGCTGGACGATTTCGGCATCGAGATCGGCACCTCGTTCGGGCCGCTGCACGGCAAGATCTGGCGCATCGGCACCATGGGTTACGTCTGCCGCAAGGAGAACGTGCTCACCTGCCTCGCCGCGCTCGACGCCTGCCTGCGTCACTTCGGCTTCAAGGCGCCGCCCGGCGCGGGCGTCGATGCGGCTTTGGCGGTTTACAGTAAGGCTTAATCGTCAATCCAATAAAAAAGGCCCGCGAATTTCACGGGCCTTTTTGCGTTTGGAAAGCTCTTAGTGCTTCAGCTTCGCGTCGATGGCGAAGTCGGCTTCAGTCTTCTCCTTGACCTCGTCGAGCGTCACGCCGGGCGCGAGTTCGATCAAGGTCATGCCACCCTTGACCTTGTCGATCGAGAACACGGCCAAGTCAGTGATGACCATGTCGATCACGCCCGCACCGGTGAGCGGCAGCGTGCACTTGTTCAGGAGCTTGGCTTCGACCTTGCCGTCCTTGGACTTGGCCGAGTGCTCCATGATGACGACGACTTTCTTGACGCCGGCGACGAGATCCATGGCGCCGCCCATGCCCTTCACCATCTTGCCGGGGATCATCCAGTTGGCGAGATCGCCGTTCTTGGCCACCTGCATGGCGCCGAGCAGCGCCAGATCGATGTGGCCACCGCGGATCATGGCGAAGGAGTCGGCCGACGAGAAATAGCTCGTGGTCGGCAGTTCGGTGACGGTCTGCTTGCCGGCGTTGATCAGGTCCGGATCCTCGTCGCCCTCATAGGGGAACGGGCCGAAGCCGAGCATGCCGTTTTCGCTCTGCAGCTGAACGCTCATGCCGTTCGGAATGTAGTTCGACACCAGCGTCGGAATGCCGATGCCGAGATTGACGTAAAAGCCGTCGCGCAGTTCCTTGGCGGCGCGTTCCGCCATCTGATCGCGTGTCCAGGGCATATTATTTCTCCAAATTACGCGCGCTTGCGCACGGTGCGCTGCTCGATGCGCTTTTCGGCCGTCGTATGGATGATGCGCTGGACGAACACGCCCGGCGTGATGATGGCGTCGCCGTCGAGTTCGCCCGGCTCGACCAGGTGCTCGACTTCCGCAATGGTGATTTTGCCTGCGGTCGCCATCATCGGGTTAAAGTTGCGCGCGGTCTTGCGGTACACGAGGTTGCCCTCGGTATCGCCCTTCCAGGCGTGCACCAAGGAGATGTCGGCGACGAGGCCGGTTTCCATGATGTAGCGCTGGCCGTTGAACTCGCGCTCTTCCTTGCCTTCGGCGATCAAGGTGCCGACGCCGGTCTTGGTGAAGAAGGCCGCAATGCCGGCGCCGCCGGCGCGGATGCGCTCGGCCATGGTGCCCTGCGGGTTGAATTCGATTTCCAGATCGCCGGCGAGATATTGCTGGGCGAACAGCTTGTTCTCGCCCACATAGGACGCGATCATTTTCTTGATCTGCCGGGTCTCCAGCAGAAGCCCGAGGCCGGCGCCGTCGACGCCCGCATTGTTGGAGACGCAGGTCAGGTTCTTCACGCCGGTGTCGCGCAACGCCCTGATCAGGGTCTCCGGCATGCCGCACAGGCCGAAACCGGCGGCCATCACCATCATGCCGTCCTTGACGATGCCGTCGAGGGCCGATTTTGCATCGGGATATACTTTTTTCATGAACTCCTACCCACTTCTCCGGACTTGAGTAGCTTTACATGGACTATGGCCGCCGGAAAAGGTCAAGCAAAGGTCAGGCAAAGGTGAGGCAAGGGCCGCTGCCGCCCACCCGTTGCGGCAAAAGCCGCTCGCCCACCGTTGAATAAAGGCCGCCAAAATAAACGCCAGAAGTCCCGGCATACGGGTCACGATTTAGGCGACGGACATTTGCCCGGGGTCGGTTTCGGCTTATACAGCCGGGCATGCCAAACCTCCTCATTCTCACCGAAGTCCAGGAAGCGATGCGGGCCCGTTACAAGGGCATGCTGCTGGAACGGTTTCCGCAGCTGACCATCAATGTGGTCGGCCACCACAACGACGTCGGCCCCTATATCGCCGACACCGAAATCCTGATGTGTTTCTCGCCGCCGATGGCCGACCATGTCGTCGCCGAAGCGCCGAAGCTGAAATGGATCCAGGCGCTGGGCACCGGCGTCGACAACATCGTCGACCTGCCCTCGCTCGGCAAGGAAGTGCTCGTCACCAATGTGCGCGGCATTCACGGCCCGCCGGTGTCGGAAGCGACCATTGCCGCGATGCTGTCGCTGGCGCGCGACCTGCCCCGCTCGGTGCATGCGCAGGACCAGAGCAAGTGGGATCGCTGGCCGTCGCAACTGCTCGCCGGCAAGACCGTCGCCATTCTCGGCGTCGGCCTGATCGCGGAATATCTGGCACCGATCTGCAAGGCGCTGGGCATGACGGTTATCGGCATCAGCGGCTCGCCGCGCCAGACGCCCGGCTTCGACCGCATGATCGCGCGTGACGAACTGATCAAATATGCGCCGGAGTTCGACTACCTCGTCGCGCTGGCGCCGTTGACCGCGGAGACCCGCGGCATTGTCGGCGCGAAATTGCTCGCGGCGATGAAGCCGTCGGCGTTCATCGTCAACGTCGCGCGCGGCGGCGTGGTCGACGAGCCGGCGCTCATCAAGGCGCTGGAAGCGGGCCAAATCGCCGGCGCCGCGCTCGACGTGTTCTCGGAGGAGCCGTTGCCACCGACGAATCCGTTGTGGAAGACCAAGAACGTCACGATCTTCCCGCATCTCGGTGGCTACTCGCAGGGTTACGAAGACCGTGCGATGCCGACGCTTGCGGGCAACATGCAGAAATATATCGCGGGTGACTTGAAGCGGATGGTCAACATCGTGCGCAAGCCCGCATCCTGGGGAGACTGAAGAATGGCCTTGTCGGAACGTCTGAATACACCTGTCTCGACGGCCGAACTGGAGCGCCGCTGGAAGCTCGTGCGCGCCGCCATGGCCGCCGAGAAGATCGATGTGCTGCTGATGCAGAACAACAATGATCACATGGGCGGCTACGTCCGCTATTTCACCGACATGCCGGCGACAAACGGCTATCCGAACACGGTGGTGTTCCCGCGCGAAGACGAGATGACGGTCGTCTGTCAGGGCCCGTTCGGCGGCAGCGAGACCACCGCGCAGGGCGACCTCACCTGGCGCGGCGTCAAGAAGATCATGACGACGCCGAGCTACGCCTCGGCGCACTACACCAAGGATTACGACCCCGAGCTCGCCGCCAAGGCGCTGGAGCCGTACCGCAACGCCACCATCGGCTATGTCGGCACGTATCAGATGTCCTATGCGATGCTCGATTACATCAAGCGCGCCTTCCCCAAGGCGCGTTATGTCGACACCTCCGACATGGTCGACAAGATCAAGGTCATCAAGAGCGCCGAAGAGCAGGAGCTGGTGAAGCGCGCGGCGCTGATGCAGGACGGTGCCATGCGCGCCGCCTTCGCCGCCGTGAAGCCCGGCATGCGCGACACCGAAGTTGCGGCGATCGCACAGCAGTACAGCGTGTCGCATGGCAGCGAGAACGGCATCTATCTCTGCGCCTCGATGCCGCTCGGCACGCCGTCGAAGTTCGGCAACAAGCACGTGCAGAACCGCGTCATCCAGAAGGGCGACCAGATTGCCCTTCTCGTCGAGGATAACGGCCCGGGCGGCATGTACACGGAACTCGGCCGCTCCTGCGTCGTCGGTGTCAAAGTGCCGCAGGCGATGAAGGACGAACTCGCCTTTGTCATCGAGGCCCGCAAGCTGACCCTCGACCTGCTCAAGCCCGGCACGCCGTCCAAGGACATCTGGGACGGCTTCAACGCCTTCATGCGCAAGAACGGCCGGCCGATGGAATCCCGCCTCTATTGCCACGGTCAGGGCTACGATCTCGTGGAACGGCCGCTGATCCGCAGCGACGAGCCGATGAAGATCGAGGTCGATATGAACATCGTCGTCCACCCGACCTACATCCATAACGGCTATCTGAACTGGCTGTGCGACAACTACATCATCGGCGGCAACGGTCCCGGCGAGCGCCTGCACCAATTCCCCGAGGAAGTCGTCGAGGCTGGCTAAGCCTTAGGCAAACTTGGCCTTTCGGCGGTCTTGACCGCCAGCATGTGTAACGTCAGGGTTCGCCACCAAAAAGTGGAGGATACCCCGATGAGAAAAACAATAATTTCCGCGCTGACCGCCGTTCTGGCGCTGACCGGCGCGGCGAGCGCGCAGACCTTTCCCGATCATCCGCTGACGATGATCATCCCCTTCGCCGCGGGCGGACCGACCGACGTGCTCGGCCGTGTCATGGCGCAGAAGATGGGTGAAATTCTCGGCCAGACCGTCATCGTGGAAAACGTCGGCGGCGCCGGCGGCATGACCGGTTCGCGCCGTGGCGCCGACGCCAAGCCCGATGGCTACACCTTCGTGCTCGGCACCGTCGGCACGCACGCGCAGGGCCAGACGCTTTACAAGAAGCCGCTCTACAATTCGCTGACTGACTTCACGCCGGTCGTTCTGATTGCCGACGTCCCGATCGCACTGTTGGTGCGCAAGGATCTGCCGGTGAAGGACTTCAAGGAATTCGTCGCCTACTCAAAAGCCAATGCCGACAAGATGCAGTTCGGGTCGGCCGGCGCGGGCTCGGCCACGCATCTCGGCTGCGTGCTGCTCGACTACACCATCGGCGTCAACATCACCCATGTGCCGTATCGCGGCACAGGGCCGGCGATGCAGGATCTGCAAGGTGGCCGGATCGATTATCTGTGCGAGATCATCACCACCGCCAAGCCGCAGATCGATGGCGACACCATCAAGGGCATCGCCTTGTTCCAGAGCAAGCGTTCGCCGGCGATGCCGAATCTGCCGACCGCGGCGGAGCAGGGCACCGACATTGAAGCCTACACCTGGAAT
>CAIYTE010000123.1 GCA_903929045.1 uncultured Hyphomicrobiales bacterium | reverse complement strand
GGGCCATATGTTGTCGAGGCGGAGTATCCGCTTTCCATCCCCTCATCCTGAGGAGCGGCCCTACGCGCGTAGGGCCGCGTCTCGAAGGATGAAGGCCAGAAACAGCCGGGCTCTCATGGTTCGAGACGCCCGCTTCGCTGACGCTTCAGCGGGCTCCTCACCATGAGGATTTAGGCGGTTTTGAACAGCCGGCTCTGCGCTTCGAAAATTGCCGCGGCCATCCCGTGGCTGTCGGCCATGGCTTCGCGCATCAGCGACAATCCGGTCGAGCGCGGCGGATCGACCGCGCCGACGACGCTGCCGAAATCGAACGACAAGCCGGCTTCGAATTTCTTGGCCAACTGCTGCATGCGGTGATTGTCGGCGAGGCAGTGCATGTGCAGCGACGTGATACCGCGGTTGCGGGCGCTCAGCAGCGTCCGCTCCAGCAGTCCGGTACCGACCCCATGGCTTTGCCAGGCCCGCTCGATGCTCAGGGCGGCTTCGCCCTCGTGCGAGAACAACGGACCGATCCGGCGCAGCTCGGCCGCGCCGCGCAGGGTGCCGTCTACGAAGAAGCCGTGAATGACGACGCCGGGCGCGCCGGCGGTTGACGCATGACGGATGATGACCTCATCGGCCACGGCGCCGGAAAAACGCCGGTTGCGGCTTTCCGGGTCGAGCCGCAGCAAATGGTCCCGATAGGCTTCGGCCTCGCCGGGCCATAGTTTGCGGATAAGTCCGCCATTCGGCAGGGGGTCGTTCATCGCAGCAATCCTCGAATGCGATTCGTCTTGCTGCAGGTATATGGTGCAATGCAGCAAAATAGCGACCGCAACATGATGCCGGCAGAGCCAACATACGAAAACTGCATAGCTCTCAAGGGATTAGGTTAACCGCCAGCGGCATGCTGCGGCTTTGCTGCAGCGAAGGGTGCAGCAATTGCTGCATCATCGCGGGCGGGCCGCGCCGCAAAGCCGCAGCAAAAAGGCCGACTGCCGATGGCGCGATTTACATAGGGCGTGGATAAATCTAGGTCTCGGCGCGCCGGTCGCCTATCTCCTGTCCCAGCCCTATGTCCGAAACCTTCGCCCAACGCTACGCCGCGCTCGTCGATGCCGGCAAAATCGAAGCCGATCCCGCCCAGGCCGTCTTGGTCGAGCGGCTGATGGGGCTTGAGCGGCGTCTGGAAGAGTACCGCTTGGCCAGCAAGTCTTCGGCGCTGGGCTGGCTGTTCGGCAGCCGCGCCAAATCCGGCCCGCCGCTGAAAGGCCTCTATGTCCATGGCGAAGTCGGCCGCGGCAAGACCTTCCTGATGGACCTGTTCTTCAACGCCAGCCGGGTGGTGAAGAAGCGGCGCGCGCATTTCCACGAATTCATGGCCGACGTTCATGAGCGCGTTTACGCCTACCGGCAGGAAGACAAGGGCGACAAAGGCAGCATGGGCGAAGACCCGCTGCACCGCGCCGCCACCGCGATCGCCGAAGAATCCACGCTGCTGTGCTTCGACGAATTTCACGTCACCGATATCGCCGACGCTATGATACTCGGCCGGCTGTTCACGCGGCTGTTCGAACTCGGCGTGGTGATGGTGGCGACATCGAATGTGGCGCCGAACGATCTCTACAAAGACGGCCTGAATCGCTCGCTATTCCTGCCTTTTATCGCCCTGCTTCAGCGTCAGTGCGACGTGGTGCGGCTGGATTCCCGCACCGATTTCCGCCTGGAAAAACTGACGGGCGTGCCGTGCTGGTATGTGCCGCCCGATGCGAAGGCTGACGCCAAGCTCGATGCCGCGTGGCACCATCTGGCGGGCAACGATCCCGGCCATCCGCTCGAGCTCATTGTGAAAGGCCACAAGGTCGAGGTGCCGAAAGCGGCGATGGGTGTGGCGCGATTCGGCTTCGACGATTTGTGTTCAAAGCCGCTGGCGGCGTCGGACTATCTGCGCATCGCGCACGAATTCCACACCGTGCTCATCGACCATATCCCGGTGATGAATTACGACCGCCGCAACGAGGCCAAGCGCTTCATCATTCTGATCGACACTTTCTACGATCACAGCGTCAAGCTCTTGGCGTCGGCCGAAGCCGAACCCGACCAGCTTTATCTCGCCGACGAAGGCTACGAGGCCAAGGAATTCAAGCGCACGGCCTCGCGTCTGACCGAGATGCGCTCGCAGTCCTATCTCGGATTGCCGCATGGCCCGCGGCAAGGCTCCGACATCGATACCGGCAAGATCGCCGAGACCTGATCCCCCACAGAGATTCGCGTCATAAGCGAAAGAGGCTGGACTCTCGCCTGAAGCTCTGTTGGTATAATGTATACCTGCGCACTTTCTACCGAGGCCTATGTTGCTGCATCACAGCAAAATGGCTAAGCCACGTCCGCCGGAACCCCGCGGCATCAGCAAAGAGTTTTCCCACCATGGCGCGTAACAAAATTGCCTTGATCGGCGCAGGCCAGATCGGCGGCACCCTCGCTCATCTCATTGGTTTGAAGCAGCTCGGCGACGTCGTGTTGTTCGACGTCATGGAGGGCGCGCCGCAGGGCAAGTCCCTCGACATCGCGCAGTCCTCGCCGGTCAACAAATTCGACGCCAAGTTCACCGGCGCCAATTCGTATGAAGCCATCGACGGCGCCGACGTCTGCATCGTCACCGCCGGCGTGCCGCGCAAGCCGGGCATGAGCCGCGACGATCTTCTCGACATCAACCTGAAGGTCATGGGCCAGGTCGGCGCCGGCATCGCCAAGTACGCGCCGAACGCCTTCGTCATCTGCATCACCAACCCGCTCGACGCGATGGTTTGGGCGCTGCAGAAGTCCTGCGGCCTGCCGCAGCAGAAAGTCGTCGGCATGGCCGGCGTGCTCGACTCGGCCCGCTTCCGGTATTTCCTCGCCGACGAATTCAATGTGTCGGTGGAAGACGTCACTGCCTTCGTACTCGGCGGTCACGGCGACACGATGGTGCCGCTCACCCGTTACTCGGCGGTCGCCGGCATTCCGGTGCCGGATCTCGTCAAGATGGGCTGGTCGACGCAGGCCCGCATCGACGAAATCGTCAAGCGCACCGCCAACGGCGGCGCTGAAATCGTCAACCTCTTGAAGACCGGTTCGGCATTCTACGCGCCGGCCGCGTCCGCCGTCGCGATGGCCGAGAGCTACCTGCTCGACAAGAAGCGCGTTCTGCCCTGCGCGGCCTGGCTCAACGGCGAATACGGCGTGAAGGATCTCTATGTCGGCGTTCCGGTCGTCATCGGCGGCAAGGGCGTCGAGCGCATCGTCGAAGTCGAATTCACCAGTGCCGAGCGTTCGATGTTCGAAAAATCCGTCGCGTCGGTCGAGGGTCTGGTCGACGCCTGCAAGAAGATTGCGCCCAATCTGGCGTAACAAACTTCGCGTACTCAAGACGACACGATCGCCGCCTTCTCCGGGGAGTGAACAATGAATATTCACGAATATCAGGCGAAGGCGGTGCTTCGCGAATTTGGAGTGCCGGTCCCACGCGGGGTGCCGGCATTTTCCGTCGACGAAGCCATCAAGGGCGCCAATGAACTGGGCGGTCCGGTCTGGGTGGTGAAAGCCCAGATTCACGCCGGCGGCCGCGGTAAGGCCGGCGGCGTCAAGGTGGTGAAATCCATCGACGACGTGAAGAAAGAATCGGCCCGCATCCTCGGCTCGACGCTGGTCACGCATCAAACCGGCCCGGCCGGCAAGAAGGTCAACCGCCTCTACATCGAAGAAGGCTCGGCGATCGACAAGGAGTTCTACCTGTCGGCGCTGATCGACCGCGAAACCTCGCGCGTCTCTTTTGTCGTCTCGACCGAAGGCGGCATGGACATTGAAGCGGTGGCGCACGATACGCCGGAAAAGATCATGACCTTCTCGGTCGATCCGGCCACCGGCCTGATGCCGCACCATTCGCGCCAGGTGGCGCAGGCGCTCAAGCTGACCGGCGACCTCGCCAAGCAGATCGGCGATATTCTGCCGAAGCTCTATGCGGCCT
Organism: uncultured Hyphomicrobiales bacterium; assembly: GCA_903929045.1. GTDB lineage: Bacteria > Pseudomonadota > Alphaproteobacteria > Rhizobiales > Xanthobacteraceae > Pseudolabrys. The sequence continues at coordinate 374 of CAIYTE010000123.1, read as the reverse complement.
TCACCAGCAAGGACATGTCCATGCTGGAGATCAATCCGCTGGTCGTGACCAAGGACAACAAGATCATCTGCCTCGACGCCAAGGTCGATTTCGACGGCAACGCGCTCTATCGCCATCCCGACGTGATGGAATTGCGCGATCTCACCGAAGAAGATCCGAAGGAAACCGAAGCGTCGAAATACGACCTCAATTACATCGCGCTCGACGGTTCGATCGGCTGCATGGTCAACGGCGCCGGCCTCGCCATGGCGACGATGGACATCATCAAGCTCTACGGCATGGCACCGGCGAATTTCCTCGACGTCGGCGGCAGCGCCACGAAGGAAAAAGTGACGGCGGCGTTCAAGATCATCACCTCGGATCCCAGCGTGAAG
>CAIYTE010000122.1 GCA_903929045.1 uncultured Hyphomicrobiales bacterium | reverse complement strand
CCGCTTAAACTCTGAGATGAGCCAGAGCCTCCCTTCGCAAAAAGCCTGATCAGTCTCAAATTATCTGACGACGGACAATACGCGCCACCGATGCCGACGCCGACGAAGGGCGTAAAGCAATTCCAGGTGCCGAGATCGACGAACGCATTGGCGAGGAAAATCCAGGATTTCAGATCGCCCTGGTATTGATCGACGGCGACCGGTCCCGCACCGCCGGGCTGCGAATAGATGAGCGCATTGATGCGCGCTTTCGAGCGATATTCGCCGGACAGATCGAATCGCAACCAGCTATTGAAGTTGTAGCCGACCGCGCCGCCCACGAAGATGCTGTCGCTGATCGATTTGGAAGCGATGAACGTGTCGGCGGGCAGCGGTGTGACTTCAAGATCGCCGGTGCCCGTCATGCCTGCGCCGACGAAGCCGCGCAAATACCAATTATCGGTGCTTGCACAGCAATCGGGCTGCGGCGGCGTGTAGACCGGCGGCGGCGGCGTGTAAGGCTGCGGATAATCAGCAGCGCGCGCGGCACTTGTTGCGATGACGGCCAGTGCGATGACCGGAAGTATGAGGCGCACACTAAACATTGCCTTCGTCCCCTGTCGAACACACCCGAACGGGTGGCTGCGAAAGATGATGGACGATGGCAGCAAATCCTTAAGTGGCTCTTAACCCTGTTTTTTAACCACGCTTTTTAATAACTACGCGCGATTTCACGCGCGTTACATGCACGCGCGTGACACCAAATTTGCGATTAAGGATTCGTTCAGGATCGTGGCAAAGCGCGCGATGCCTTAGCGGCGCTGCGCGCGGCGCAGCCAATCGTCACTGACCAGACGCTCGGCCAGAGTAATCAACGCGCCACGACCGGCGGCATCTTCGATGGCAAGGAACGCCTGCATCAACCTCATCGCTTCCTTCATCCGCGGATCGTCCGGAGTGCCGGCAGCGGCCAGCGTATGCGCCGAGGCGTCGTGCAGATCGCTGTTTTTCGCGGTCATCGGCACAACATTGTCGCCGGAGCTATGAATATGATCGGACATGACTGTATTTTTTTACCGCCGCAGATGCTTCGTCCCGATAAAGCTGGATTTTCGCGCGACGAAGCGGGATTCGCGACAACCCAGCGTTGAGAATTGACCGGTGTCACTCTGATGTCATTAGCGGCGTTATCGCGTTTTATGAGTTTTTATCTCATAATGGCCGGATGGAATTACGACACCTCAGGTACTTCATCGCCGTCGCCGAAGAAATGCATTTCGGCCGCGCCGCCGCGCGGCTCAACATCTCCGCGCCGACCCTCAGTCATCAGATCGGCGCGCTGGAATCGATGCTCGGCGCCAAGTTGTTCACTCGGCGCACCAAGAGCGCGGTCGCCCTCACCCATTCTGGCCGGCGCTTTCTGGTCGAGGCGCAGGAAACGCTCAAGCAGGCCGCCCATGCCGAGATGGTCGGACGGCGCGCCGGCCGCGGCGACGCCGGATCGATCTCGATCGGCTACGTCCTGTCGGCGGCCTGCGGCGGCGTGTTGACGACAACGCTGGCGCGCTTTCGCGAAAAGCACCCCGATGTGACGTTCCAGATGGCCCGTGTACAAACCGTCGAGCAGTTCAAGACGCTGACCGACGGTTCGCTCGATATAGGCTTCACGCGCACGCCGCACCGTTACCCGACGGGCCTGACCGGCTTCATCATCGACCGGCAGAAATTCATTCTCGCGCTGCCGGAAAAACATCCTTTGGTCGCGCAGAAGAAAATCACGCAAGCCATGTTGGTCGACGAAGGCTTCGTCGCCGCCTCGCTGGAGAGCGAGCTCGGCTTCTGGGCGAACCTGTCGGCGGTGGCGCCGCAGGGAGCGTCACTGAAGATCGTGGCCCGCGCGCCTGACGTGTTCACGGTGATCACGCTAGTGGCGTCGGGTGTCGGCCTTGCCGTGCTGTCGGAGTCGCTCCGGCACATCACCATGCCCGGCGTCGTCTATCGCGAGGTAGAAGGCGCGACACGCACCTCCGATCACATCGTCGCTTACCGCAAGAACGAAGCCGAGCCGGTGGTGAAGGCCTTCATCAATTTTCTACGCGCCAGCACGCGGGGCGCCTGAGGGCTTCAGTTCGCGCGCGAACATCGCAAAAATTTCCTGCCAGTCGAGCGCGGTGGCGTCCGCCGCATGAATATCGCGGTCCGGCAATGAATAGCCGTGATCGGCGCCGGCATGAACGTGACGGCGATAGATGACGTTCGGATTGGCGGCGAAGAGCCGATCGAGCGTTTCGATGGCTTCCGGTGTACCGAAGCGATCGAGCGCGCCGAAGCCGCAATACACTTCGCCACGCATCCGGCCGATGAACAGATGCGGCGAATCCGGAACATCCTTGATGAGCCAGGTGCCGTGCAGACTGGCATTGGCGCGAAAGCGCGGAAATTCCTGGCCGGCGTAAAATGCAACGCGGCCGCCGAGGCAAAAGCCGGCCGATCCCGCGGCGCCGGGCGTGACGGGCTCGCTGCGGCAATAATCGAGAATGGCGGCAATATCGACGCGGCTGCGCGCGCGATCGACCTTGGCGGAGCGGGCGCTCATCTCTGTCTGCTTGTCCGGCGGCAGTTCGGTGAACGACACCATCTTGCCCTGGGCGTTGCGCTTTTCGTAGCGCACCTTGCCCTCGCGATAGAACAGGTTCGGCACCACGCAGTAGTAACCTTGCGCGGCGACGTTGCGGCCGATGGCGAACAACTCTTCGCGCAGACCCCATACATCCATGAACAGCACGACCAGCGGAAACGGGCCGGGGCCGTCGGGATGCGCGATGTAGGAATCCATCGCGCCGTCAGGCGTTTGAATGTCGACTTCTTTTCCGATCATGCGGCGCGCTCTTATTTATCGTCCGGGCCGATCTTGGCGTCCTTGATGATCGTCGCCCATTTGGCGCGATCCTGCATGATCATTTGCGCAAGTTGCGCCGGCGTTCCACCCATCGGCTGGAAACCCGCTTCGCTGAAGTATTTACGCGTCTCAGGTCTTTGCAGAAAGGCATGCATGGCGGCATTTAGCTTGGTGACGATGTCGGATGGCGTTCCGACGGGCACGAAAATGCCTTCCCAAGTGCCGCCGACAATATCGAAGCCGCTTTCCTTCATGGTCGGCACATTGGGCAGGAATTCGACGCGCTCGGCCGACGTTACTGCCAGCAGCGAGCCTTCCTTGGTTGCCGGATTGTAGGCCGGGAAGCCGGCGTCGAGCGTACCGCCCAGCACGTCGATCATCATCGGCCCAGTTCCGCGATACGACACCGACGCCACGTCGAGCTGGGTCATCGCGCCGAACAGGATGGTGCTGAGCTGGCCCAACGTGCCCGGACCGGAATGTCCGATGCTCAGCTTGCCGCCGTGCGCGTTGCCATAGGCGACGAGATCCTTCGGCGATTTGAGACCGAGCTTCGGATTGGCGACCAGCACATTCGGCGCTTCGCCGAGCATGATGACCGGCATGAACTCCTTGTCGAGATCGAACGTGACGGTCTTGTCGATCAGCGGACGCAGCACCGCAGGCCCGACCGCGCTCATCAGCAAGGTGTAGCCGTCGGGCGGGGCTTTCGCGACGTAGTTGCTCGCCAGCACGCCGCCGCCGCCCTGGCGCGTCTCGACCAGAACAGGCTGGCCGAGCGTTTCCGACAGGTCCTTGGCGACCGCACGCGCGACGAAGTCGATCATCGAGCCGGGGGCAAAGCCGAGCACGATGGTGATCGGGTGCGACGGCCAATCCTGCGCCATCGTGCTGCGGGGCATGCCGGCAAACGCCAACAACGCAGCAAGAACGGCAAAAAAGCCGGGCACACGACCTCGGCTGAACATGGCACGCATCACATTGTCTCCCCACGGCAAGATCTGGCGGCAACCATACTCGTGCAGGTGGCGGCGACAAGAAATGTCGCGCACCAAAAGTGCGCGACTGCCATCTTCAAATAAGGGATGAGGCGAAGCCTAGTGGTCTTCGCCGAGCTCGCCCATGTGGTGCTGCGAGTAGAGCTGCACGCCGAGCTTTTCACAGAGATCGAGCTGGGTTTCGAGAAAGTCGATGTGGTGTTCTTCGTCCGCCATCAGCTTCTCGAACAGATCGCGCGTCGGGAAGTCCTTCACGGTCTGACAATAGGCCGCGGCTTCCTGGTACAGCGCGCGGGCGCCGACTTCGGCGGCCAGATCGCAATCGAGAATTTCCTTCACGTTCTGCCCGATGTGCAACGGATCGAGCACCTGCATGTTCGGGAAGCCGTCGAGGAAGATGATGCGGTCGGTCAGCTTGTCGGCGTGCATCATTTCCTCGATCGATTCCTTGCGCTACTGCTTGGCGAGATCGAGATAGCCCCAGTTATGGAGCATGCGAAAATGGATCCAGTACTGGCTGATGGCGGTCAGTTCGCTGCGCAGCGCCTTGTTCAGATACTCGATAACCTTGGCATCACCCTTCATGGCGCACGTCCTTCAAACCACCGGAAACGGAAAACGACCGCGCGATGTGTTCGCCGGTCTCTACATTAGAACCATACTAAACTGGAAATGGGTGGTCAACCGCAGCCTGCGCACTGGCCCGCGCGGCACACAGAATTATCGGAATGATCGACGAAATCAGTCGTGCTTGTGCGAGGCGCAGGAGCCGCAGCCGACCGGGCAACCGGCGCCGAGCAGCGCCTCGTCCATGATCTTGCGGATCGAGCGGGCACACCGGCCGCATTGAGCGCTGCAGCCGAGACAGCCATAGACCTGCCCGGTCGTGCGCGGGGCGCTCGCCGTGACGGCAGTGCGCACTTCGTGGTCGCTCAGGACGTTGCAGGAACAGACGATCATCGAGGCCCGGCTCCGCTCTACAGTCGTAGAGTGTCCATTTCGGTACCGGCTTCATTGATCCCTGTCAAAGAAAAACGCAGTTTAGAATAGTTGTAAACTATTGAAAACAAACAACTTTTTAGGCTGGCGCGATCTGCAGATGCGTCTGTAACTAATTTGTCTGAGCAAATGTAAGCACTTGCCGCACCCGCGAATTAAGCCTGTTTCCCACCGGGTTGGCGACCGCGATGCGCCGGAAGCCCGGCGCAGGCTGTGAATTGTAGCCGTCGCACCCGCAAGCACTGGAGCGTCACGCGCGCGAGCTTGGAAAATTAAAGCCGTTAACGGTGCGGCGGCACCGCCCTTGGCACCACAATTCCGGCAATCTTTTGCAATCCATAGGAGTCAGTCTCGATTTTCCAATCGGCGCACCGTGGGATACAATGACCGCGATGGACCTTAAGGCCGCATCATTGTCGGGTGGCAGACCTCAGTCGCCGAGGACGGCGGGCGCACGCAGCCATTTCGGCGCGTCCACGCGCTCGCGCACGGTGGCGCGCGCCTCTTTTGCCGTCGCCTGGATGTGTCTCGGCGTCGCCGGCGTGAGCGCGGTCGCTGCGGCGGCGATTTATCTGCCGTCACATCATGACCGTTCCGTTCTCGCACCGCAGCTGCGGTCGTCGCTCGCGCCGGAATTCTCCGAATCCGCACGCGACGTCGCGCTGACCTGGCGCCAGGAATGGACGCACCTTGTTGGCCGTGTCGGTCCCGACGGACCGGCGCACGATGCCTTCATTCCGGCCGGCGGCATCGCGACCTTGCTGGCGACGCGCTTTCCATCTTCGGCGCATGTGCGCATGCCGAACGAAGTCGCGAGCATCGCGCCCTCCGCTGACATCGCCATTCCATTGCCGTCGCCGCGGCCCGACACCGTCATGCGCCAGGACGTGGCGCGGCAAGACACGGCGCGACCGCTGGACATTGCGCGCCCGTCCGTTGTCCGCACGCAACCCGTGGTGGCCGAACCGCAGCTCGCATCGCTGCCGCCGCAAGTCCTGCCGCAGCCGAAGTCGGGTGAAACGGGCCTGTTCGATAAATTGTTCGCCGATCCTGATCGCGCCGCCAAGGCAGTGCTCGCCGCCAATCCGAACACGGTGCTGTACGACATCGCCAAGCGCGTCGTTTACATGCCGGATGGCGAGAAGCTGGAAGCGCATTCCGGTTACGGCGAGTGGCTGGACGATCCGGAGTCCATGCATCGCAAGATGGTCGGCGTGACGCCGCCCAACGTCTACACCGTCAGCTTCCGCGAAAAGCCGTTCCACGGCGTGCGCGCGTTGCGCATGAAGCCGGTCGGCACCGGCAACATGTACGGCCGCGACGGCATCCTCGCGCATTCCTATCTGCTCGGCGACGCCGGCGCCTCGAACGGCTGCATCTCGGTCAAGGACTACGACAAGTTCGTGAAGGCTTACGATGACGGCAAGTTCACCCAGATCATCGTGCTGCGCAGCGCCGATGAACCGGTTCCGTCACTCGTCGCCAGCGCCCAAGCACGCGGCACATAAAGCGCGCGGCACCCGAGGCATCGTCCCGCCGTTACGGCGTGCGGGGAAAGTATGGCTTCGGTTTTTGCGGCGGGCACCGCTCGCACTCAAACTCACTGCGCGGCCCGTCTTCCGTCATCGACACCACGCCGCTGAAGATCATCGGGTGCGAACAGATCGGGCATTTGGGCCAGGGCTTATACATTGTCGCGCCCCGCTCTATTTCGCGTAGCCGTTGGCGCGCAGCCAGGCGATACGGCGGCTACCGGACATCCAGTCGTCGACGTCGGCTTTGCTCGTCAGCCCCTTGATGAGCGCTGTTTCCTTGCCAGGACATTCGGCTGAGATCTGCCAGTCCTCGGCGGCAATCCGGACGATCTTGAATTCGACGCGTGGTGATTTGGCCATGAGTCCTTATGGGCACGAATCGGCCGCATAGCAAAAGATGTTATGGGGCGCATTGCGCGGCGCGGACGCGGATCGTCATCGGTAACGGCGCATTTCCGGGATTCTGCTTTAGGCGCAATGGTATGCGAAGAGTGAAATCCTTGACGCAGGTATTGCAAACCATAGAGTTGCGTCAGTCGATCGGATGGAGCTTCACTCAATGAAAGCCTGGTTGAAAATTGCGCTCGCGGCCGCGCTGCTGCCCCTTGCTCCCGCCCTCGCCCAAGCACCGAAGGACGCCGTTGCGCCTCCTGCCGTGCAGAAGGACTTCGATGGCTTCATCGCAAAATTTCGCGCGGCCGTGACGGCCAACGACGCCATCGCCGTGGCCGGTATGACCAAGCTCCCTTATCAGACCGAAACCTCAATCCGCGACGCCGCCCAGTTCCGCGACAAGATTTACAAGCGTCACTTCACGGCAAAGAACCGCGCGTGCATTCAGCGCAGCAAACCGGTCTACGATCGCGATGGCGAGAACAACGACAACTACTTCATCTTCTGCAGTGGCCAGATGTTTACCTTCACGAAGACGCCGGCCGGTTTTCTCTTCGCGGAAGTCGGCGACGCCGACTGATAGCGCGGCGTGAGGCAAAGCGTCGTAGGGCGGGTTAGCAGAAGGCGTAACCCGCCGGGCGAAACTGGATTGGCGGATGACGCCTCGCTAATCCGCACTCCAATCAATCGACCGTAGTGCCCGGCCTTTTACCGGACATCCACGTCTTGCTTACATATTATGAGAAAGGCGTGGACATCTGCCGGGTAATGCCAGGACGCGGCAGTCTCTGATCGACGAGCTACTTGAAACTCTGAACAAGCCAGACCGCCATTCTCTCAACGGCAGCAGCACACATCGCCAAGTAGTAAGCCATTCGATAGCGAAACCGATGCAAGCTCGAAATCGGACCGCCGGTGAAGTCCGTCACAATGTTCAAAGACAAGGCGTGCAACGGTCGCGACCTGATGTCGTGCCATGTCGAGGCCTTCATATCGCGGGACCGCGTCGCTTGGCGTTGGGCAATAGTTCGCAACGTAAAACCCGTGCCCACAATCCCAGCGAGCAAGAGAACGGCCGCAAAAAAGAGGGCGAGATACGACAACATCATGTCTTCAACGCCAAAATCGCCGATATCGTCCAAGCAAGACCAGCAAGGGCTCCTGCCACGCCAACTATAGCAGTGATCGTGTCTAGTAACGTGGTGCCTAAAGCAAAAAATGCAATCGCGATTGCCAGGGAACAGGCCGCCGTCAATAAAGCCGCGATGAGGTTCCAAACGTCCTTGTTGCCCAAGTCCGCCCCCTAGATTACCTAGGGTAGTATATTTATACTACTAAATCTAAAGTTCAAGCCGTTCTAGAAGCCGTGGCCCGACACGCGGCGAAGATTAACCCAAGTCTTTACGCCGCCACCTGCGTCAGCGCCTCGACGACGTCGTCCACCACGGCCTCGACCAGCACCTTGTCGTCGCCTTCCGCCATAACGCGGATCAGCGGCTCGGTGCCTGACGGACGCACGATCAGACGGCCGCCCTGCCCGAGCTTCTTTTCGGCGCTGGCGATGGCGGTTTTCACGCCGGCGCTCTCCATCGGCTTGCCCGACTTGTAGCGCACGTTCTTCATGATCTGCGGCAGCGGCTCGAAACGGTGGCACACTTCCGACACCGGCCTGTCGAGACGGCGGATCACCGCCAACACCTGGAGCGCCGCGACGAAGCCGTCGCCCGTCGTCGTGTAGTCCGACATGATGATATGGCCCGACGGCTCGCCGCCGATGTTGTAACCTTCGGCGCGCATGCGCTCAAGCACGTAGCGGTCGCCGACCGGCGTGCGCAGCAGATCGAGGCCGATGCCGGCGAGATGCCGCTCGAGGCCGAGATTGGACATCACGGTGGCGACGACACCCGGCTTCGACAGCCGGCCGTCTTCCTTCCAGCTTTCGGCGATGACGGCGAGCAGCTGATCGCCGTCGACGACGTGGCCGCGCTCGTCGATGATCATGACGCGGTCGGCGTCGCCGTCGAGCGCGATGCCGATGTCGGCGCGCATTTCGCGCACCTTGGCGCTGATCGCGGTGAGGTCGGTCGAACCGACGCCCTTGTTGATGTTGAAGCCGTCCGGCTCGACGCCGATGGAAATCACGTCGGCGCCCAACTCCCACAGCGCGCCGGGCGCGACCTTGTAGGCGGCGCCATTGGCACAATCGATGACGACGCGCAGGCCGGACAGGTCGATATTGCGCGGCAGCGTGCGCTTGGCGAATTCGATGTAACGGTCCTGCACGCCGTCGATGCGCTTGGCGCGGCCGAGCTCTTCGCTCTTGGCCAGTTGCTTGGAAAGATCGCTGTCGAGCAGATCCTCGATCTTACTCTCGACTTCGTCGTTGAGTTTGAAGCCGTCGGGCCCGAACAATTTGATGCCGTTGTCGTCGAACGGATTGTGCGAGGCGGAAATCATGACGCCGAGATCGGCGCGCATCGAGCGCGCCAGCATGCCGACGGCCGGCGTCGGAATGGGACCGGTGAGCAGCACGTCCATGCCGACGGAGGTGAAGCCCGCGACCAAAGCGGTCTCGATCATGTAGCCGGACAGGCGCGTGTCCTTGCCGATCAGCACGCGGTGGCGATGCTCGCCGTTCTTGAACACAAGCCCGGCGGCCTGCCCCACTTTGAGCGCCAGTTCCGGCGTGATCACTTTGTTGGCCCGGCCGCGAATGCCGTCGGTGCCAAAATATCGGCGACTCATGAAAAACCCTCGACGCGTAACGAATTGACCCGTGGATTAGCGGGCGGCCTTCGCCGCGCCAATAGCCTTTACCGGCCCAAGCCCTCAATTTACGTCAAATATTGTGAGGAATTCTTACCATCGCACCGCCCGGGGGCCCGCTTAACAGCCGGTTACCCCGCGCCGACCCCTTGGGAACCGGGCATTTCGCGCCCCTCGCCGCTGTGCTACTTCCTCTCTGGTAACCATCTTCCCTCTCTATCTCTCCCTTGCCGGGACGACCTCCATGAAGAATGTGACCTGCATCGACGACCTGCGCACGATTGCGCGGCGCCGTGTCCCCAAGGCCTTCTTCGACTATGCCGATAGCGGCTCCTACGGCGAATACACCCTGCGCGCCAACCGCGCCGATCTCGAAGCCATCAAATTGCGCCAGCGCGTGCTGGTCGACGTCTCGGACCGCAATCTCGAAACCACGGTGATGGGCCGCAAGATCGCGGCGCCCCTGATACTCGCGCCTATCGGCCTGCTCGGCATGCAGCATGGCGACGGCGAGATATTGTCGGCGCGCGCCGCCAACGACGCCGGCATTCCCTATACCTTGTCGACGATGTCGGTCGGCTCGATCGAACATGTCGCCGAAGGCACCGGCAAACCGTTCTGGTTTCAGCTCTACGTCATTCGCGACCACGGCTTTTCCAAAGCGCTAATGGAGCGCGCCATCGCCGCCAAGGTCGACACGCTCATTCTCACGGTCGATCTTCAGGTGCTCGGCCAGCGCCACAAGGACATCAAGAACGGCATGACGGTGCCACCGGAATTCCGGCTGAAGAACGTCATCGATATCGCCACCAAACCGGCCTGGGCGTGGAGTGTGCTCAACGCCAAGAGCTGGACCTTCGGCAACATCACCGGCTTCGTGCCGGGCATGGAGAACGTGAACTCGCTCGCCAAGTGGACGCAGGATCAGTTCGATCCGGCGCTGAACTGGAAGGACGTCGAGTGGATCCGCAAATTCTGGCCGGGCAAGCTCATCATCAAGGGCATTCTCGACATCGATGACGCCAAGCTCGCACTCAAGACCGGCGCCGACGCCATCGTCGTGTCGAACCACGGCGGCCGCCAGCTCGACGGCACGTCGTCGTCGATTGCGATGCTGCCGCGCGTCGTCGATGCCATCGGCACCGAGACAGATATCCTGTTCGACGGCGGCATCCGCAGCGGCGCCGACATCATGCGCGCGCTGGCGCTCGGCGCGAAGGCGTGCCTGATCGGCCGCTCTTATGTCTACGGGCTCGGCGCCGGCGGCCAGGCCGGCGTTGCCAAGGCCATCGACATTCTCAAGAAAGAACTCAGCGTCACCATGGCGCTGACCGGCACCAACACCATCGCCGACATCGACGGCCGCGTGCTGGAAGGCGGCGCGCCGGCGAAGAAGAAAATAACGACAAAGCCCGCCAAGACCAAAGCTACCAAGTCGACTGCATGAATCTTTCCGCTCGCCCCCGCGAAAGCGGGGACCCAGTTATTTAGCCCCGGATTCCCGCTTTCGCGGGAATGAGCGGGGTGCAATGGTCGAGTCATGGAAAAGCCCGTACCCCTCACCGCCGCAGACTTCGCGCACTTTTCCGACATCACGACGCGCTGGGTCGACAACGACGTCTACGGCCACATCAACAACGTCGTCTATTACGAGTTCTTCGACACCGTCGTGAACGGCTATCTGATCGCGCAGGGCGCGCTCGACATCGCCAAAGGCACGACCATCGGCCTCGTCGTCGAAACCAAATGCAATTACTTCAAGCCGGTGGCGTTTCCCGACAAATTGCGCGCCGGTCTGCGTGTGACGAAGCTCGGCACCTCCAGCGTGCGCTACGAAGTCGGCATTTTCGGCAACGACGATACGACCGCCGCGGCGCAGGGCCACTTTGTCCACGTCTATGTCGACCGCGCGACCAACAGACCGGTGCCGCTGCCGGAGGCTTTGAGGACGGCGCTGGAGAAGTTGGTGAGGTAACTGCTCATTCCCGCGCAAGCGGGAATCCAGGGCGATCAAAGACGGTGTTTGCGACTCCTGGGTCCCCGCTTTCGCGGGGACGAGCGGCAGTCAGCACATCACCGCCAGCCCATCCCCGGCGCGACGTGCTTGAGGATCGCCTCGATGACATGCGCGTTGTAGTCGACGCCGAGCTGGTTCGGCACGGTGAGCAGCAACGTGTCGGCTTCGGCGATCGCCTCGTCGCCTTTCAGCTGCTCGATGAGCTTGTCCGGCTCCGCCGCGAAGCTGCGGCCGAAGATGGCGCGTTCGGTGCCGCCGAGATAGCCGACCTGATCCTTCTCATCGCCGCGGCCAAAATACATGCGGTCCTGATCGTTGACCAATGCGAAGATCGAGCGCGACACCGAGACGCGCGGCGTGCGCGTGTGTCCCGCCTCTTTCCACGCGTCTTTATAGAGCCGGATCTGCTCGGCCTGCTGCACATGAAACGGCTTGCCGCTCTCGTCGATCTTCAATGTCGACGATTGCAAATTCATGCCGAGCTTGGCGGCCCACTGCGCCGTCGCGTTGGTGCCGGCGCCCCACCAGATGCGCTCGCGCAATCCTTCCGCATGCGGCTCGAGGCGCAACAGGCCTGGCGCATTGGGAAACATCGGATTCGGATTGGGCTTGGCGAAACCCTCGCCACGCAGCACGTCGAGAAAAACTTCCGTATGCCGACGCGCCATGTCGGCGTCGGTTTTGCCTTCGGCCGGCACGTAACCGAAATAGCGGAAGCCGTCGATCACTTGCTCCGGCGAGCCGCGCGAAATGCCGAGCTGTAAACGCCCGCCGCTGATGAGATCGGCCGCGCCCGCATCCTCCGCCATATAAAGCGGGTTCTCGTAGCGCATGTCGATGACGGCGGTGCCGAGTTCGATCTTCTTCGTCCGCGCGCCGCAGGCCGCAAGCAGCGGAAACGGCGACGCCAGTTGCCGGGCGAAGTGATGGACGCGGAAATAGGCGCCATCGAGCCCGAGTTCTTCCGCCGCGACGGCGAGTTCGATGGATTGCAGCAGCACATCGGACGCCGTGCGCACCTGCACCTGGGGCGACGGGGTCCAGTGACCGAAGGAGAGGAAGCCCAAATTCTTCAAGCTGGCGTTTTTCATGGAGAGTTATATGGGACGCGCACCGCGCCTTGTCTAATAGGCACAGGTTTGAAACTGCCCTCACCCTCCCCTGGAGGGGAAGGGTCAGAAAAACAGACCTTGTCCCGTCGCCCGGCGCGACGATGCGCGATGGAACGCGGGATTTAACAAAGGCGCAAGGCTCACCTGCAAAAATGCTTTTGCAATGCCTTCACTTTGGCACATCGCTTGTATGAGCAAAGGCATGGACAAGAACCGCGCCGATCCCCGGCTCATGTGGGTTGCCAGTGTGCTGGCAGCCTATGTGTTCATCATTTTCGTCACCCACGCCTGACTGCGGTCCTCCGGATTCGGCTCTCCGGACGGGACCCAGCGCGGCGATAGGGGCGTGACGCTCTAGGCATGGTGCTCGAGCAGCCCATGCTGCCCTCTCCCTTGCGGCTTGACCGGCCAAAGTCTGTGGTTCAGATTAGAACAAATAGTGAACATAAAACCATGCCCGGCGTTGCAATACGCCGAATTGTTCTGCGTTGGCAAAGGCTTGATCGATGCTCCACGATGTACGCGACGAACTGCGCCAGCAGCTCAAGGCTCTCGAGAAGCCGGCCGGATTGGAGGACGGTCCGCACGCTTTGCCGTTCGGCATTGCGGCCATCGACGACATTCTAGGCGGCGGCCTGCCGCGCGGCGCGCTGCATGAAATCGCCGCCCCGGCGGAGAACCACATCGCCGCCGCCACCGGTTTCACGCTCGGGCTGATCCCCGCGGCCGCGCATGTGGTGTGGGTCGCCGAAGACATGGCGCGCCTCGAAAGCGGTCTGCCCTACGGGCCGGGATTGGATGCCTTCAAGCTTGTCCCCGAGCGGCTGCTGACGGTCGCCGTGTCGCAGACGCGCGATCTGTTGTGGACCATGGAAGAAGCGCTGCGCTGTCGCGCCGTCACTGCCGTGATCGGCGAACTGCGTCAGGGCGCGCTCGATGCCGTCGCGGTGCGCCGGTTGTCGCTCGCTGCGGCCGAGAGCGGCGCGTTGGCGCTGCTGCTGCGCGCCAGGCCCGGCCGCGACGCGTCGACCGCCGTGACGCGGTGGATCGCCGGTGCCGCGCCTTCGGCGCATCCGCACAGTTTCGATTTCGGCGCGCCGCGGTTCGCCGTGCATCTCACGCGCAATCGCCGCGGCCCCACCGCATCCTGGATTCTCGAATGGAGTGACACCGATGAACGCTTCGTCCTCGCAGCGCCTGCTGTGCCTGTGGCTGAACCGGCTCTCGACCGACCGCATCGTCCGGCGGCGGCGCGTCACGTCGCCTGACGTTTCGCCCGCGGCACCCCTCGCTGTCAGTGGCCGGCGCGGCAATGCCGACCTGCTTGTTGCCATTGATGACGAAGCGGAACGGCGTGGCCTGCACACCGGCATCGCATTGGCGCAGGCGCGCGCCATGCATCCCGCGCTCGATGTCATGCCGGAAGACGCCGATGCCGATGCGGCATTGCTGGAAGGCATCGCCGACTGGTGTTTGCGTTACACGCCGCTGATCGCCTGCGATGCACCGGACGGACTGCTGCTCGACATTACTGGTTGCGCGCATCTGTACGGCGGCGAGCAGGCTTTGGTCGCGGATCTCACCGAGCGCCTTATGCGCGCCGGCTTTGCCTATCGCATCGCCATCGCCGGCACGATCGGTACGGCCTGGGCCGCCGCGCATTACGGAAAGCCGGCCGGTTACGCCAATGGCGACGAGCGCAGGATTTTGTCGCCGCTGCCGCTCGCCGCGTTGCGGCTGGAGCCTTCGACCGTGGCGGCGCTGGCGCGTGTCGGCCTCAAGCGCATCGGCGATATCATCGACCTGCCGCGCAGCCCGCTCACCGCGCGTTTCGGCGCCGGATTGCTGCACCAGCTCGACCGCGCGCGCGGTCATGAGCATGAGCCGCTGAGGCCGCGGCTGCCGGTCGCGCCCTATGTCGCCGAGCAACGCTTCAATGAGCCTATCGGCCGCGAGGAGGATGTGCTCGGCACCGTCAAGAAACTCGCGGCGCGTCTGGCTTTTGCGCTGGAGCGGCGGGGCGACGGCGCGCGGCGCCTCGAGCTCACGTTATTCCGTACCGACGGCGAACTGCGCCGCCTTGCCGCCGGCACATCGAGGCCCTTGCGCGATCCGGCCGCCATTCGCGCGCTGTTTGCCGAACGGCTCGCGGCCTTGGCCGATGCGCTCGATCCCGGTTTCGGATTCGACATGGCGCGGCTGTCCGTGGAAGTGGCGGAAGCCTGCTCGCCTGAACAAATCGGTATCGGCAATGCCGAGGACTGCGCCGAGATGGACCGGCTGGTCGATCGGCTGAGCGCCCGCCTCGGTGCGCATCGTGTTCACCGGCTGGTGGCGCGGGACAGCCATAGTCCCGAGCTCACCGCCGTCCATGTGCCCGCGCAAGCCGCATCGGATGACGGCTGGGCGGCGTTCCGCCGCCATCGCACGCAGAGCGAACTGGCGCCACGGCCGTTGCGGCTACTGGCGAGGCCCGAACCCATCGAAGCGGTCGCTGAAGTGCCTGACGGGCCGCCGCTGCGTTTCAAATGGCGCCGCGCCGTTCACGACGTGATCGCCGCGGAAGGCCCGGAGCGCATCGAAGGCATGTGGTGGAGCAAGTCCGACGAAGATTCTTCATTTGAACAACTGGCGCGCGATTACTTCCGTGTCGAGGACAAGATGGGCCTGCGCTTCTGGCTGTTCCGCGCGGGGCTTTATCGCGACTTCGTGCCCAACGTCACGAAGCCGCCAAGCTGGTTCGTGCACGGCAGTTTCGGGTGAGGATTCAAGCGTGTCATGCGTTATCTCGAATTCGCCACGGCCTCGAACTTCTCCTTCCTGCGCGGGGCGTCGCATCCCGAAGAACTGATGGTGCAGGCGGCGCATCTGGGGCTCGATGGACTCGGTCTGTGCGACCGCAATACCGTTGCCGGAGTCGTCCGCGCGCATCTCATCAAGCGTGAACACAAATTGCCGCTGAAATATCATCCCGGCGCGCGGCTCGTTTTCGCCGACGGCACGCCGGACATTCTCGCCTATCCGCGCGACCGCCCCGGCTGGGGCCGGCTCACGCGCCTGCTGACTATCGGCAATCGAAAGGCCAAAAAGGGCGAATGCATTCTGCATCTCGACGATCTCATTGCCCATTCGTTCGGGCTCGAGATGATCACGATGGCTGGCGATCCTCAGTTCCTGACTAAACTGCGCACGCACGCGCCCGGCCGCGTGCGGCTCGCCGCCTCGATGCTGTATCGCGGCCGCGACCGCGCGCGCTTGATAAAACTGCGTGAAACTGCCCGCGACGCGCGCGTGCCGCTGATCGCCGTCAACGACGCGCACTTCCATCATCCCGACCGGCGGGCGCTAGCCGATGTGCTGACCTGCATCCGCGAGAAGACGACCATCGACCGCGCCGGCCGCAAGCTCGCCGTCAACGCCGAGCGCTTTCTCAAACCACCACTTGAAATGCTGCGGCTATTCCGCGACGCACCGGAAGCGATCGCGGAAACGCTGATATTATCGGAAGCACTCACCTTCTCGCTCGATGAATTGAAATACGAATATCCTGACGAGTCGCTTGACGGCTTTGCCTCGCCGCAGGAAGCGCTCTTCCATCTTGCTCATAAAGGAGCGAAGCGGCGCTATCCCAACGGCGTGACTGAGAAAGTACGAAAGGCGATCACCCATGAACTGGCGCTGATCGCAGAGCGGCAATACGCGCGCTACTTTCTCACCGTCAATCACATTGTTCAGTACGCGCGTTCGCAGAACATTCTCTGTCAGGGCCGCGGCTCGGCGGCCAACTCCACCATTTGTTATTGCCTCGGCATCACCGAAGTCGATCCGGACCAGAACGATTTGCTGTTCGAGCGCTTCATTTCGACCGAACGGGACGAACCGCCCGACATCGATGTCGACTTCGAGCACGAGCGGCGCGAAGAAGTCATCCAGCACATATACGAAAAATACGGCCGGGATCATGCCGGCATTGCCGCCACCGTGATCTGCTACCGCGGCCGTTCGGCGATCCGCGAAATCGGCAAGGTTTTCGGCCTGTCCGAAGACACCATCGGCGCGCTGTCGTCCTCGATCTGGGGTGCCGGCGGCGGTGCTGTGAAGACCAACGACATTGCCCGCGTCGGGCTCGACCTCGACAGCCCTCGCGTCAAGCAGATCATCCACCTCGCCAAGGAAATCAACGGCTTCCCGCGCCATCTTTCGCAGCATGTCGGCGGCTTCGTCATCACGCGCAGCCGGCTCGACGAGGTCATGCCGATCGGCAATGGCGCGATACCTGACCGCACCTTCGTTGAATGGGACAAGAACGATCTCGACGCCCTCGACATTCTGAAAGTCGATGTGCTCGGCCTCGGCATGCTGTCCTGCATACGCAAGGCGTTCGACCTGATTCAGCAGCACTATCCGGGCACCCTGCAGCACTCCACCTCGATCACCGCGAACGGTACGACGCGACGCTACGATCTGTCCTCGATCCCTCCAAAAGAAAAGCCGGTCTACGACATGCTGTGCCGCGCGGATTCGCTGGGCGTGTTCCAGGTCGAAAGCCGCGCACAAATGACCATGCTGCCGCGGCTACGACCGGAAAAATTCTATGATCTCGTCATCGAAGTGGCGATCGTGCGTCCCGGACCGATCCAAGGCGGCATGGTCCATCCCTATCTGCGGCGAAAGCAAGGGCTGGAAAAACCTGAATACCCTCAGCCG
This sequence comes from uncultured Hyphomicrobiales bacterium, assembly GCA_903929045.1. Taxonomy (GTDB): domain Bacteria; phylum Pseudomonadota; class Alphaproteobacteria; order Rhizobiales; family Xanthobacteraceae; genus Pseudolabrys. Next base: position 24,712 of record CAIYTE010000122.1, on the reverse strand, counting down.
AAGTTCGGACCTCAAAACGAACTCAAGGAGGTGCTCGAAAAAACGCTCGGCGTTCCCCTGTTTCAGGAACAGGCGATGAGAATCGCCATCGTCGCCGGCGGATTCACGCCCAGCGAAGCCGATCAGCTGCGCCGCGCCATGGCGACCTTCAAACGCACCGGCACGATCGGAACATTCCGCAACAAGATGATCGATGGCATGTTGGCCAAAGGTTACGAACGCGACTTCGCCGAACGCTGCTTCGGCCAGATCGAAGGCTTCGGCGAATACGGCTTTCCGGAAAGCCACGCGGCGAGTTTCGCGCTGCTGGTCTATGCCTCGGCCTGGCTAAAATGTTTTTATCCGGACGTGTTCGCGGCGGCGCTACTCAACGCACAGCCGATGGGCTTCTATTCGGCGGCGCAGATCGTCCGCGACGTCCGCGAGCACGGTGTCGAGGTGCGCGGTCCCGACGTCAATCATTCGGATCGGAATTCGACACTGGAGCCGGGCCGGCGCGCCGCAGACCATCTGCACGATCTGCACATCAGTATGAAGAGCGATATCCGCACGACACAGGCGCTACGTCTCGGCCTGCGTGAAATCAAGGGCATCGGTGAAGACGATGCGAACCTCATCGCCGCAAGCCGCGGCGCCGGATACGATTCCGTCCGCGATGTCTGGCTGCGCACCGGATTGTCATCCCGCGTGCTGGAACGGCTGGCCGATGCCGATGCCTTCCATTCGCTCGGTCTCACCCGCCGCGAAGCTCTATGGGCCGCCAAGGCGCTCGGCCGCGTCGGCGATAGCCATGACGATCTGCCGTTGTTCTCCACCTTTGTCATACCCCGCGCAGGCGGGGTATCCAGCTCTTCGGAAACTGCTGGATCGTCCGCCTTCGCGGACGATGACAGAAGACGCGAGCCCGACGTCGCCTTGCCGCCGATGCCGCTGGGCGAGGAAGTCGTCAACGACTATCGCTTCCTGCGGCTGTCACTGCGCGCGCACCCGGCGCAATTCCTGCGCGCCGATCTGTCGACACGCGGCATCCTGCGCAACGAAACGCTGCGCACGCTCAAGTCCGGCACGCGCGCGAACATCTCCGGGCTCGTCACTTGCCGGCAAAGGCCAGGCTCGGCCAACGGCGTGGTCTTCCTCACTATCGAGGACGAAAGCGCGGTCGCGAATATCATCGTCTGGCCAAAGGTGTTCGAGCGCGTGCGTCCAGTCATTATCGGCGCACGCTACGTCGCGGTGAGCGGACGCGTTCAATCCGAGTCCGGCGTCATCCATGTCGTCGCCGAGACGCTGGAAGACTTCACGCCCTGGCTGGCGCAGCTTGCCGATCACGGCACGGATATAGATAGTCTGGTGCGCGCCGACGAAGTGCGCCGGGGCGTCGAGGACGACCCGCGCACCATCAAGGTCAATAGTAGCCGGCAACGGCAACTCGTCCGCCTGCTTCAGGAGATGCCGGAATTGGCGGGCGATCTCGATGTCACCGCGCGCGGATCGGCGCATGCGCCGACACGCCGCTCAGGCGCGGCGCGAAACGCCTGATTACATCGGCGGTACGATGCCACGGCCGACATTGATGCGGCCGGCCGATAACGTGCCGTCCGCTTCCTTGGTCGCCGCGGTGATGTAGATCGCGGCGCCCGGCTTGAGCTCGTCCTTGGTGCCCGGCGCGTAGGTCACGATCGGCGTCTCGGGCGTGACGTCGATTTTCTTTTCACCTTCCTTGTACTTGATCGACAAGGTTGTGCCGCCGCCTGACTTGGCGACATCGCCGCTGACTGTGCCGGTGGCGTTGGCGCTCACCGCGACGGTACCGTTCGTCATGGTGCTCTTGGGCTTGTAGTCGTAAGGCCGGTCACCTTCGCCGGTACCGCGCATCGACTCCGGAAAGATATGCACTTCGACGGCCTTGAAGCTGCCGTCAGGTTCCGGCATCGCCGCGGAACCGACGAACGACCCTGGCTTGATGTCCGCAAGCGACGCCTTGACCACGGCGACGACATTGACGTCGTTCGCCATCTTGATGGTCAGCGTCTCGCCACCGCGCGATTTGACGGTCAGCACCGAACCATCGACTTTTTCGACGGTGCCGCGCACGCGCATGGTTTGCGGCTGTTGCGCGACACTCGCCGCGCTCCACAACGCCAGACCGGTTGCACCCAGAATCCAGATTGCCTTGCGCATGCGAGTCTCCTGTTACGATGGTCTCGACGCAGATTGAGCGAAGCTGACGTTACATGCCCGGGGCGGCGCCACGTCCCACATAGACATTCTTGGCCATCACCGAACCATCGGCCTGCTTATCCGATTGCATGATGATGATCGCCGTGCCGGCCTTCAACTCGTCTTTGTTGCCCGGCGCGACCGATGCGATCACGGTGTCCTTGGTGACGTTGATTTTCTTTTCGCCGTCCTTGTATTTCACCGTCAGACTCTCGCCGTCCTTGGCGACGACCGAGTTGGCGACGTAGCCATTGGTCATGGTGCTGTTGGGGCGGCCGTCCCAATCGCCGTGCCGGTCGGCGACGACGCCGCGCTGCGCCGGCAGGAAAATGTGGATCGAATAGGCGTTGATGCTGCCATCGGCCTGCGGCACGCCGGCGACGCCAATGAAGCTGTCCGGCTTGATGTCGGCGAGCGTCGCCTTCACCAGCCCGGCAACGCGTACATCGTCGGCCAGCTTGACGTTCATCATCGCGCCGTCGCGGGTCTTGAGCGCCAGCATCCCGCCATCGGCTTTTTCGATCTGGCCGCGAATGCGGCCCGGCTGTTGCGCGGCGGCAAAGCCGGTGCCGAGAACAAGCGCGGTCAGCGTGACGACCGTCGCCAGCGAAAGGCTGAAACGGCGCGGCATATTCGTGTTGATCTGTTTGGTGTGCATTGCGATCTCCCATCTGAAACGGCTTCGGTCGGTTGTCAGGGAGAAAACCCCTCGCCCGGTCAGTTATTCCGGCGCGGATTCTTACGCTCTTTTCTCGGCTTTGGCGCAGGTTTCGGCTTGGCCTCCGGCACCGCCGGTTTGGGCGCCCCGGCCAGCAGATCGGCCTCCACCAGCGCCCGAAGTTCCGGCGTCACTTCCGGCTTCACGCCGAACCAGCGCTCGAAGCCCAGAACGGCCTGATGCAGCAGCATGCCGAGGCCATCGGCGGTACGCAGGCCCTTATCCTTCGCCAGCGCCAGCAACGGCGTAATCAACGGCGCGTAAACGAGATCGGCAACCACGAGCGACGCCTGGCAGCGCAGATTGATGGACAATGGCGGCTGGCCCACCATGCCGAGGGTCGTCGTGTTCACCAGCAGCCCCGCCCCGCCGAGCAAGCCCGTCGTCTCGTCCCAGCCGGCGGCAATGACACGCGAACCGAATTTTTTGTTGAGCGACTGCGCGCGCTCCGGTGTGCGGTTGACGACAAAGACGCGCCTCACATCGCGCTGCAACAGAGCGTACACCACGGCGCGCGCGCCGCCACCGGCGCCGAGCACCACGGCGCTCTCGAGACCGCGGTCCCAGCCCGGCGTCGCGGCATCGAGATTGCCGAGAAAGCCGGCGACGTCCGTGTTGGTCGAACGCAAGGTGCCTTCGGCATCGTACCAGAGACAGTTGGCGGCGCCGACGGCGCGGGCGCGCTCGTCCGGCTCCGACAAGGTCATCACCTTTTCCTTGTGCGGAACGGTGACGTTGGCGCCGGTATAGCCGCGATCGTGGAGTTGCGTCACAAACTGCGTCAGGTTTTCCGGCGACACGGCTTCGCGCCGGTATTCGACCGGGAGATTATATTTCTGCGCCCAATAATTATGGATCAAAGGCGAACGCGAATGTCCCGCCGGCCAGGCGATGATGCACGCTGCTTTTTCGATCTTCCGCTCGTCGCTCATGATTCCATCACCAACGCACCCGGCGCGTCTTGCTGGGCCCGCAGCATGTATTCCGGGCCCGCAATGGCGTCAACGCAAGTAATTTTCACGCCGGGCTTGACCTTTAGACCGGACTTCCTTCAACAAAAGTACCGGAGAACGCGGTCAGGACACCGACATGAAATCCATTTTCTTCGATTGCAACGATCAACTCGCGCCGGTCTGGGCCAGCGTCGTCAAGACGGGCGACCCGGCCATCGACGTCAACCGCAAGCCGTTCGCCCGCGAGGATCTGCCGAAAGTCATCGCCGGTTACGACATCGCCATCGACGATCACTCTTACATGCCGACCGATCTTGTCGCGCAGTGCCCGCAACTCAAGCACATCGTGTTTCTCGGCACCGGCCCCGCAAGCTACATGAATGTCGCCGAGTTGAACGATCGCGGCATCAAGGTTCATATCATCAAGGGTTACGGTGATACCGCCGTGGCCGAACATTCCATCGCGCTGATGGTCGCCGCCGCGCGCGACGTGGCGCGCATGGACCGTGACATCCGCGCCGGTGCGTGGAAGCCGAATGAAGGCGTGCAACTGCTCGGCAAGACCTTGGGCGTCATCGGCCTTGGCGGCATCGGCCGCGAGGTGGCGCGCATCGGCGCCGGCATGGGCATGAATGTCATTGGCTGGAACCGCACCCGGCATGCCGACGTCAGCGTGCCAATGGTCGAGTTCGATGAGTTGCTGGCGAAAAGCGATGTCGTCTCGATGAACCTGACGCTGGGCGACGAAACCCGCGGCTTCCTCAACGCCGAGCGCATCGGCCGCATGAAAAAGGGCGTCATCTTCGTCAATACCGCGCGCGGCGCACTGGTCGACCAGGCCGCCCTGCTCGCCGCGCTCGAAAGCGGTCACATCCGCCATGCCGGCCTCGACGTGTTTCACGCCGAGCCGCTCAAGGCCGATAATCCGCTCTGCAAGCTGTCGAACGTGACGCTGACCGCGCATGCGGGCTTCCGCACGCTCGAAGCGTCGCAGACGCTGCTGCGACGCGCGATCGATATCGTCAAAACGCTGGTCTAGTAATACCCCGGCGTGCCGCCGCCATCGACGGTGACGGACGTACCCTGCACGTGTCGCCCTTTGGCGCTGGCGAGAAACAGCACGAGATTGGCGACGTCTTCCGGCTGACCGATGCGGCGCAGACCGGCTTTGGTGAGTTGCTCGGCCCGCACCTGCTCTTCCGTCTTGTTCTGCGCCTTGGCGAAACTGGCGACCAGTTGATCGTGCCGTTCGGTCTGCACCGTGCCGGGATGAACGATATTGACGTTGATGTCGTCGCGGTTGCCCAGCGCCGTGAGGCCCTTGGTGAAATTGCCGAGCGCCGCGTTCACCGAACCGCCGATGAGAAATTCAGGTCCGGGCGAGCGCGCCGCACCACCGCCGATATTGATGACGGTGCCGTGCGCTTCTTTCAGCAGCGGCCAGAACAGCCGCGTCAGCCGCACCGCCGCGTGATACTTCAGCGCAAAGCCGTCGGCCCACAGGTCGTCGGCCAGATCAAAAAACTTGCCACCCTTGGTGGCGCCGGCATTGTTGACCAGCACGTCGCAGCGCTTGAAGCGCTTGTTCACCTCGGCGAAGACCTGCTCGCAGCCTGCCAGGGTGCGCAGATCACCCGCGATCGTCATCGGCTCCGGCCCGCCGGCGGCCGCCACGGCTTTGGCGCCCTCGGCCAAGGTGGCCGGATTGGACGCCGCCAGCACTGTCTGCGCACATTCGCGCGCGAAAGCGGCTGCAATCCCGCGCCCGATACCGCGGCTGCCGCCGCTGACCACCACGACTTTTCCGTCGAATTCCTTCGGCATTATTTCCCCCGTTATTAAAGTTTTGCCGGTTTATACGCGGCCTCGCGCGTCCCCGCGAGGCCCCTGCCTCGCCGTCCCACCGCAATGAAACTTTCCGCCGCGTCTGCCGTTGTATTGGGCCGGGGGAGATTTTTTCATGCCAGACGATGCCAGCACGCTGCCGATGATCGCCGCCCACGGCGCTGACCGCCTGCAGGCGGTTACGATCGATAGCTACAATGTCGAACTGAAAGATGACGAGGGCTTCCTTGGCGACCGCGCCAGCAAAGGCGCCTTCCGCGACATCGTCGAAAACTGGCGCAAGCTGTACCGCAAGGATGGCGAAGACCCGTTCGGCGACGAACCCAGCGAAAAGCTGACCAAGAAGGCGCTGGACGAAGGCCTCATGAAAAACAGTCTGGCCGCAGCGGCTGTCATCCATAGTGCGGTGGAGGAGTTCGCCCAGGAATTGGCGCTGGTCATCCGCCGTTTCCTCAAGCTCAAGGCCTGGAAGGATACGGAACGGTTCGTGATCGGCGGCGGTTTCCGCGGCAGCCGCGTGGGCGAACTGAGCATCGCGCGGGCGTCCATCATTCTCAAAGCCGAGGGCATCAAAATCGAGCTCGTGCCCATTCGTAACGAGCCGGACGAAGCCGGATTGTTGGGCGCGGCCCATCTGGCGCCGAAATGGCTGTTTAAGGGCCATAACGCCATTCTCGCCGTCGATATCGGCGGCACCAATATTCGCGCCGGCGTCGTCGAGCTCAATCTGAAGAAAGAGCCGGATTTGTCGAAGGCCGCGGTCTGGAAGTTCGAGCTTTGGCGCCATGCTGACGAAAAGAAGATCGACCGCGAAGGCGCCGTCGACAGTCTCGTTAAGATGCTCAAGACGCTCATCGACAAGGCGGAAGACGAAAAGCTCAAGCTGGCGCCGTTTATCGGCATCGGCTGCCCGGGCATTATCAAGAAAGACGGCACGATTGATCGCGGCGCCCAGAACCTGCCGGGAAACTGGGAAAGCAGCAAATTCAACCTGCCGTTACTGCTTCATACGGCGATCCCCAAGATCGGCGGCGAGGATACCGCCATCGTCATGCACAATGACGCCGTGGTGCAGGGCCTGAGCGAGGCCCCGTTCATGACCGATGTTGAGCATTGGGGCGCGCTCACCATCGGAACCGGCCTCGGCAACGTCCGTTTCACCAACCGCACGGACGATGACGACTGAGCTGCGGCCAACGGCCCTTTGACTCCCTCCCGTTCTTGTTCAGAATGAGAAAAAAGAACGAGAACATCTGGGGGATACGTGAAGCCGGCGCCGTTCGCCTATAAAAAAGCGCGTTCACTTCACGAAGCCGTCGCTTTGCTTGGTGAGCATAAAGACGCGCGCCTATTGGCCGGCGGCCAAAGCCTGATTGCCACGCTCAATATGCGGCTGTCGGCGCCGAATGTCCTTATCGACATCAACGGCATCGACGGTCTCGACAATATCCAAAAAAAGAACGACGTCATCGAGATCGGCGCCTTGGTGCGCCATGTGCAAGCCGAACGCTCGGAGATCATCGCCAAGCCCGTACCGCTGATCGCCCGCGCCATGCCGCATATTGCGCACGCGGCCATCCGCAATCGCGGCACGCTCGGCGGCTCAATCGCTTTTGCCGATCCGGCGGCCGAGTTGCCCGCATGCCTGCTGGCACTTGACGGCGAAGTCGAAGCCATCGGACCGGCGGGCAAGCGCACGATCAAGGCCCAGGATTTCTTTAAAGGCCTATTCGAGACTGCACTCGGCCCGCAGGAAGTGCTGACCGCGATTAACCTTCCAGCAGCCACCAAAGACACGCTCACCGGTTTTGCCGAACTGGCACGGCGGCATGGCGACTATGCGATCGTTGGACTCGCCGCAACAGCGCGGGGTGACAGCAAGACGCTTAAAGATGTCCGCCTTGCCTACTTCGGCGTCGGCGACACGCCGTTGCGCGCGCGCAAATCGGAAGTCGCGCTTGAAGCCGGAGACATCGACGCGGCTGTGGCCGCGCTCGATCTCGATCCGCAAGACGATGTGCAGGCAACGGCAGCGACCAAAAAACATCTCGCCGGCGTGCTGCTGCGCCGTGTCGCCGCACAATTAATGGAGGTGCGGTCATGAGCAACCTCGATCTCGACATCACTTTCACCGTCAACGGCGAACAGGTCAGCGAGCGCGTGGAGCCGCGCAAGACACTGGTCGATTTCCTCCGCGACGATCTCGGCCTTACCGGCAGCCATGTCGGTTGCGAGCACGGCGTCTGCGGCGCCTGCACCGTCCGCGTCAACGGCGAGATCGTGCGCGGCTGCCTGATGTTGGCCGTCCAGTGCGACGGGGCGACGGTCGAAACAATCGAAGGCCTTTCGGACTCCGGTGAAGTCGCCGACCTGCAAGCGGCCTTTGAACAACGCAACGCCTTGCAGTGTGGCTTCTGCACCCCTGGCATGATCACCGCCGCACAGGAATTGCTCGCGAGCGGCACCGTGCCGAGCCGCGATGAAATCCGCGAGCACATCTCGGGCAATTACTGCCGCTGCACCGGCTACCACGCCATCATCGATGCCATCGAAGCGGTGGCGCAGCAGCGGGCCGGAGCGGGCAAATGAAGATCGTCCACGATTCGCCGCCCGTCTTGACCGTTCTCGACCGGCCGAATTCCTATATCGGCCGCGCGGTGCCGCGGCCGAACATCAAGCGGCTGACCCAAGGCCGCGGCCAATATGTCAGCGACGTCACCCTGCCCCGCATGACGCATGTCGCCTTCGTACGCTCACCCCATGCCCACGCGCGCATCAAGTCGATCGCCACGGAGGCCGCCAAAAAATCGCCCGGCGTCGTCGCGGTCGTCACCGGCGCCGAACTCGCCACGGTGATGACGCCCTGGGTCGGCGTGCTGACGCATCTCAAGGGCCTGAAATCCGCACCGCAATCACCGATCGCCGTCGAGGTCGCCTGCTGGCAGGGCGAAGCCGTCTGCGCCGTCGTCGCGCGCAGCCGCGCCGAAGCCGAAGACGCCTGCGAACTGGTCGACGTGACGTACGAGGCGTTGCCTGCCGTCACCGACGCAGAAACCGCGCTCGACGCCGGAACGCCGGTGATCCACGCCTCGCTCGGCGACAATCTGTGCTTCGAGCGCAAGCTCGACGTCGGCGCCGTCGATAAGGCCTTCGCGGAATCCGATGAAGTCATCGAGACCACCTTCCGCACCGGCCGGCACACCGGCGTCACGAATGAGCCGCGCGCCATTGTCGCCGACTGGAATGCCGGCGAGCAGCGCCTGACGGTCTATCAAGGCACGCAGGCGCCGCACATGATGCAGGACCTGTTCGCCAAGCATCTCGATCTGACGACCGATCAGGTCCGTATCCTGACCAAGGATGTCGGCGGCTCGTTCGGCATCAAGGTGCATACCTATGCCGACGAGATGGCGACGGTGGCGCTGTCAAAGATGCTCAAACGTCCGGTGAAATTCGTCGCCGACCGCATCGAGAGCTTCGTCACCGACATTCACGCCCGCGATCACCGCATCCACGCCAAGATTGGCGTCAAGAAAGACGGCACCATCACGGCATTCGAGATCGACGATCTCACCGGCATCGGCCCCTACTCCGTCTATCCACGCACCAGCGGCATCGAGGCCAACCAGGTCGTCAACCTGACCGGCGGCCCCTACAACTGCCCGAACTATCGCGCGCAGGCGCGCGTCGTGTTCCAGAACAAGAACGTGATGTGCCAGTACCGCGCGGTCGGCCATCCGATTGCCGTCGCGGTAACCGAAGGGCTGGTCGAACTCGCCGCCGCCAAGATCGGCATGGACCCGCTGGAAATCCGCCGCCGCAACATGATCGCCGACGATGCCTATCCGGCTCAGTCGGCTTCCGGCCTGAAGCTGGAAAAGCTGTCGCACCATGAAGCGCTCGGCCAGCTTGACACCATGATGAACTATGCCGGTCTGCGCGCGGAGCAGAAGAAGCTGCGCAGCAAAGGCATCTATCGCGGCATCGGCTTTGCGTCCTTCATCGAAGTCACCAATCCATCAGCGGCCTTCTACGGCGTCGGCGGTGCGCGCATCACCTCGCAGGACGGCGCGACCGTGAAACTCGACTCGCAAGGCGCCATCACCCTGCACTCCGGCGTCACCGAACAGGGCCAGGGCGCGGAGGCTGTGCTGGCCCAGTGCGTCGCCTCGTCCTTCGGCGTGCCGATGGACAAGGTGCGAATTGTTACCGGTGATACCGATAATGTACCCTATGGCGGTGGCACGTGGGCCTCCCGCGCCGCCGGCATCGGCGGCGAAGCGGCCTGGCAGGCCGGCAAGGCGTTACGCGGCAATGTGCTCGCGGTCGCCGGCGCCATGCTGCAGGCCAAACCCGACGATCTCGACATCCGCAACAGCGTCGTTGTCGACAAGGAGTCCGGCACCGAACGGCTGACGCTGGCCGAATTGGCGCGGGTCGCCTACTTCCGGCCCGACACGCTGCCGCCCGGCTTCCAGGCCGAGTTGATGGCGACGCGTCATTATGTCCCGCGTGCCTGGCCCTTCGCCTTCACCAACGGCATCCAGGCGAGTTGGCTCGAAGTCGATACCGACACCGGTTTCGTCAAATTGATCGATCATTGGTGCGTCGAGGATTGCGGCACCATCATCAATCCGCAGCTCGTCAACGAGCAGATCCGCGGCGGCGTGGTGCAAGGCATTGGCGCGGCGTTGTACGAGCAATGCCTCTATGACGAGCGCGGCCAGATGCTCAACGGCAACATGGCCGACTATCTGGTGCCGATGGCGGTCGAGATGCCGGACATCCAGTGCGGCCACGTCGTCTCGCCCACCGCCGATTCAGAACTCGGCGCCAAGGGCGCGGGCGAAGCGGGCACCGCCGGGGCGCCCGCCTGCATCATGAATGCCATCAACGATGCGCTGCGCCCGCTCGGCGCAACGCCGCTGACCGACATGCCATTCACGCCCGACAAGATCTTACGGGCGCTGGGTAAGATCTAGAACTTGATCATGTCGCTCTTGGTGAGCGTGGATTTCACCGAAACCTGAGGCGCCGCGGTGAAGGTGAACACGGTCGACAGTTCCGAATACGGATTGATCGCCGACATGCCATCGACCGGCACGACGACATTCATGCCGCGAAACGCGGCGGCTGCGGCCGTGAACAGCACGGCGCCGTTGGCGGCCGTGCCGACGGTGATGACCGTGGTGATGCCCTTGTCCTTGAGGATCTTTTCCAGATCGGTGTTGACGAACTTGTCCGGGCCGGAACGGACGCTGGGCTCATCCGCCAGCGGGGCTACGTCCTTGAGCACATCGGCCGCCGTCGTGTTGGCAATCACAGTGTAGACCACCGGCATCTTCGCCGCACGGGCGCGCTCCAGGAGTTTCTTCATCGCCGGCAGCGTGGCGAGGCAGCGTTCGTTCTTGCCGCAATTGGCCGGCATGAAGTCCAGCATCAGCAGAGCGGTCGTTTTCGGATCGACGGTGACGGATTTGAGTTCGGGTGCCGCCGGTGCCTTCACGTTTGCCCATTCGTCGGTAATCGGGGCGGCGTGGGCCGGCAAGAACAGCGACGCGAACAAGGCTACAGCTACAATCGTTTTGTGCATGGTGAAATCGGTCCTGTGACGGAATTGGCGAACGCCCCGCTTGATGTAACACCGCCGGCCAGCCAATATTGCGGCAGGTGCGGCCAGATCAGCTCCGGCGCTGCAAGAAACCCAGAATCTAGCCCAAAAGCTAGCCAACCAAGGAAACGCCTTCATGAACATCAAGGTCGGCAAGGAAGCCATCGCCGAAGCGTCGAAAAAACTGTCGAACTGGGGCCGCTGGGGCAAGGAAGACCAGATCGGCACCCTCAACCACGTCACGCCCGAGGACATCGTCAAGGCCGCGAGCCTGATCAAGACCGGCAAGGTCTTCGCGCTCGGCATTCCGCTCGACCGCGACGGCCCGCAGAACGGCCTGTTCGGCGGCCGCTTCAACCCGATCCACCAGATGCTCGCCACCGGCACCGACGCCGTCGCCGGCCAGCAGGACTGGAACAAGATCCGCTATGCCGACGACACGCTGATGTTGTGCGTGCAGGGCGCCACCCACTGGGACGCGCTCGGCCACCTGTTCTACGAGGACAAGGCGTATAACGGCTACGACGCCAAGCTTATCGACTCGCGCGGCCTCTCGGTGCTCGGCATCGAGCACTCCAAGAACAAGATGGTCGGCCGCGGCGTGCTGCTCGACATCGCCCGCTTCCGCGGCGTGCAATGGCTCAAGGATGGCGAGAGCATCTCCAATGAAGAGCTCGACAAGTGCGCCAAGCACCAGAACGTGACCATTGGCCGCGGCGACTTCGTTCACGTCCGCACCGGCCAGATGGAGCGTTGCCGCGCCGAGAAGGACTGGGGCGGCTATGCCGGCGGCGACGCGCCGGGCGTCAAGTTCGAGAACTGCTACTGGGCGCAGGAAAAGGAAATCGCCGCGCTTTGCATGGACACCTGGGGCTGCGAAGTGCGTCCCAACGAGACCACCGAAGCCAACCAGCCGTGGCACTGGGTCGTCATCCCGGCCATGGGCCTGTGCATGGGCGAAATCTTCAATCTCAAGGAACTCGCCGAGGACTGCGACGAAGACGGCATCTACGAGTTCTTCTTCTGCGGCCCGCCGCTAATCATCACCGGCGCCACCGGTTCGCCGATCAATCCGCAAGCGATCAAGTGATGCCGTAGGCGTTATCCCGGACGGACAAGCAGATCCGGGATAACGCGCGGCAAATTCGCTGTCATGCCCCGCGAAGGCGGGGCATCCAGCAATTGAAAATTACGTTAAACTCGAAACTCAATAAGTGCTGGGTCCCCGCTTTCGCGGGGACGACAGTCGTGTGAATGGAGAAACGCTCATGCCCCACTTTCTCAAGCGCGGAATGGATGCCGGCGAGATCAAGGCCGCCGACGCCAAGGTTCGCGAAACGGTGGAAGGCATCCTCGCCGACATCGAAACGCGCAAGGATGCGGCGGTCGCCGACTTCTCCAAGAAGTTCGACAATTGGGCTCCGAAAAGCTTCCGCCTGACACCGGCCGAAATCGACGCAGCCATCGCCCAAGTGCCGAAGCGCGACCTCGAAGACATCAAGTTCGCGCAGGCGCAGGTGCGCAACTTCGCGCAGAAGCAGCGCGAGAGCATGAAGGACATCGAGGTCGAGACCCTCCCCGGCGTCGTGCTTGGCCACAAGCATGTGCCGGTGTCGTCGATCGGCTGCTATGTGCCCGGCGGCCGTTATCCGATGGTCGCCTCGGCGCACATGTCGGTCGTCACTGCCAAGGTCGCGGGCGTGAAGCGTATCATCGCCTGCGCGCCGCCGTTCAAGGGCGGGCCGCACCCGGCCATCGTCGCCGCTATGCATTTCGGCGGCGCCGATGAAATCTACGTGCTCGGCGGTGTGCAGGCTGTCGCGGCGATGGCGCTCGGCACCGAGACTATTGCGCCGGTCGACATGATCGTCGGCCCGGGCAATTCCTATGTCGCCGAGGCCAAGCGGCAGTTGTTCGGCCGCATAGGCATCGATCTGCTCGCTGGCCCGACCGAAACGCTGATCATCGCCGACGACTCCGTCGACGGCGAAATCTGCGCGACCGACTTGCTCGGCCAGGCCGAACACGGGCCAAATTCGCCCGCGGTGCTGATCACCAATTCGGAGAAGCTCGCGCGCGACACGATGAGCGAGATCGAGCGCCTGCTCACCATCCTGCCGACCGCCGACAATGCGCGCGCGTCGTGGAACGACTACGGCGAAGTCATCGTCTGCGACAGCTACGAGGAAATGGTCAGCGAAGCCGACCGCATCGCCTCCGAGCATGTGCAGGTGATGACCAAGGATCCGGACTACTTCCTCAACAACATGCGCAATTTCGGCGCGCTGTTCCTCGGGCCGCGCACCAACGTCGCCTATGGCGACAAGGTGATCGGCACCAACCACACGCTGCCGACCAAGAAGAACGCGCGCTTCACCGGCGGCCTGTGGGTCGGCAAGTTCCTCAAGACCTGCACCTATCAGAAGGTGCTCACCGACGAAGCCAGCGCCATGATCGGCGAATATTGCTCGCGGCTGTGCATCCTCGAGGGCTTCGCCGGCCACGCCGAACAGGCCAATGTCCGCGTCCGCCGCTACGGCCGCCGCAACGTGCCCTACGCGCAGGCTGCAGAGTAATTTTATTCACCTCCCCCTCCAAGGGAGGGTAAGAAAGAGAGCGGCCATTCGATGGTTGAACTCACACCCACCTCGTCGTTCCGTCTCGACGGCCGGCGCGCGCTCGTCACCGGCGCGGGCCGCGGCATCGGCCTGACGGCCGCGGCGGCGTTGGCGGAGGCCGGCGCGCATGTGACGCTCGCCGCCCGCACCGCGTCGGAAGTCGAAGAAGCCGCGGCGGCTATACGCGCCCGCGGCCAGCAGGCCGACGCGCTGGCGCTGGACGTCACCGACATCGACGGCGTCCGGAGGGCATTGGCGGCGCGCGCGCCCTATCATGTGCTCGTCAACAACGCCGGCATGAACCGGCCGAAGATGCTGCCCGATGTCACGGTCGACGACTTCGACGCCATCATGGGGCTGAACGTCCGCGCCGCCTTCTTCATGGCGCAGACGGTGGCCAAGCGCCTGCTCGACGAACAGCAGCCCGGCTCCATCATCAACATCTCGTCGCAAATGGGCCATGTCGGCGCGGCGCGGCGCACGGTCTACTGCGCGTCGAAGCACGCCATGGAAGGTTTCACCAAGGCGATGGCGGTGGAGCTCGCGCCGCACAAGATCCGCGTCAATTCGTTGGGGCCGACGTTTCTCGAAACACCGATGACTAGGCCGTTCTTCGAGAACAAGGCGTTCCGCGACGAGGTCCTGTCCAAGATCAAGCTCGGCCGCCTCGGCCAGCTCGAGGAGTTGACCGGCGCCATCGTCTTCCTCGCCTCAGATGCCTCGTCGCTGATGACAGGCTCGGCGCTCGTGCTCGACGGCGGCTGGACGGCGGAATAATCCTTCTGGCAGACTCGCCGGCAAAACCGACCGGGAGGACTTCATGCGCGCGCTTCTGTTTCTTTCCTTGTTGCTACTGAGCTTGCCGGCACACGCCGACGACAAGGACCGCATTATCGGAACCTGGAAGCTGGTCGCCGTCACCTATGAGGATGCGCAGACCAAGGAGCGCACGCCGGTGCTCGGCGACAATCCGCGCGGCTACCAGATCGCAACGCCCGAGGGCCGCTGGGTCGCATTGGTGACCGCGAACGGCCGTCCGGTGCCGAAGACCGACGAGGACCGCGCCAAGGCGCTGCGCTCGATGATCGCCTATAGCGGCCGCTACCGCGTCGAAGGCAACAAGGTCATCACCAAGGTCGAGGTTGCCTGGAACGAGGCCTGGGTCGGCGGCGAGCAAGTCCGTTTCCTGCGCTTTGAAGGCGACGACGTGCTCAACATCGAAAGCCCGCCGATGCCGCACCCCAATGTCGACAACAAGACGGTGAAGGTCATCGTCACTTGGGCGCGCGACCGATCGTAACCCCGCTTGTCGTCCCCGCGAAGGCTGGGACCCAGAGCCGCAAAGAAACAAGCAAGAACTGGATCCCCGCTTTCGCGGGATGACCTGGGTTAAAAAAGCTTCTTCAATACCTGCGGATTGAGGCAACTGACCGGCGGCTTGTTCTCGATCAGCGCAATGATGTTGTCGACGACGACATGCGCCATGCCCTCGCGCAGCTCGAGCACGCCGCTGCCGAGATGCGGCGTCAGCACGACATTGTTCATCGCGATGAGGTCGGGCGACACCTGCGGCTCGTTTTCATAGACGTCGAGACCGGCGCCGGCGATCTGCTTCGCTTGCAGCGCGCGCACCAGCGCGGCCTCTTCGATCACCGGACCGCGCGACGTGTTGACGATGAAGGCCGTCGGCTTCATGAGGCCGAACTGCTTGTCGCTCATCAGATGGCGTGTCGCGGGCGACAATTGCGGATGCAGCGAAACAAAGTCCGCCGTTTTCAGCACGTCGTCGAACGACAAATAGGTCGCGTCGAACTGCGCCTCGACCTCCGGCAACTGCCGGTGCGGATCGCAATAGACGATCTTCATGCCGAAGCCACGGCCGCGACGGCCGACCGCCTGGCCGATGCGCCCGAAGCCGACCAGACCGAGTGTCTTGCCGCTGACGGCATAACCGGCGAGATGGTTCGACTGCGAGCCCGGATAGACGCCCTGCCGGAACAACTTGTCACCCAGCACGATGTTGCGCGCCACAGACAGCAGCAAGCCAAAGGCGATGTCCGCCGTCGCATCGGTCACCATCGCCGTAATGTTGGTCACGGGAATGCCAAGTTCGGTCGCCGCCGGCAGATCGATCAGGTCCTGCGTGATGTTCATCGCCGACACCGCCTTGAGATTCGGATTGGCGGTGAGCACGTCGCGGTCGACGCGGTCGTGCAGCAGCGAGAGCAGAATGTCGGCGCGCTTGACGCCGGCGATGAGCTTATCCTTGGGCAGCACCTGGCTGGAGTCGGTGTTGACCTCGACCTCGGCGACGGCGCGCAACCGCGCCAGCGCGCTTTCGGCGATGGGCTGGGTGACGAATACTTTTGGCTTGGTCATTTCTTGGTCGCCGCGTTGATTTTGGGCATGACTTTTTCGGCGAGCAGTACCATGGAGCGCTTGCCGAGGGCGGGATCTTTCCAGTCCTTGCCGGCATAGAGCAAGGTGCCGAAGTCGCCGACCGTCTCCTGATACTTCAGCAATTCGTCGGCGACCTTGTCCGGCGTACCGTAGGTGATGAGCTTGTCGCAGACATAATCCAGCGTCACTTCGTCGTCCGGCTGGTCGCGGTGCGATTTGAACAGCTCGATGCGGCCGTTCATCTTCAGCTTGGTGTAAAGCTGTTTGTAATAGAAGTGGTACGGCCCGTTCGGATCGGTGGCGTAGGCTTTCGCCGTTTTCTCGTCGTCGGCGACGAAGACGCTGCGGGCGACGCGCCAGTTGACGGGATCGGCCGGGCGCCCCGCGCGCTCGCAACCCTCGACGTATTTCGGCCAGTGGCTCTTCACCCATTGCGGCATCAGGAAGTTCGCCGAGATCGGCTCCCAGCCCCGCGCCGCGGCCTCCGTCACACCCTTCGAGAACGGCGCGACGGCGGTGACGACGATCGGCGGATGCGGAAGCTGCAACGGCTTGGCGATAAAGCCCTGCCCCATGCTCGGAATGAAAGTGCGCTCGACCTTCATTTTCCAGTATTTGCCGTCGAGATTATACGGCGGCTCACCGGCCCAGATCGCCAGCACCGAGTTGATCGACTCCAGAAACATTTCGTTGCGGTTGGCATCGAGATTGCCGAACAGTTCCGCGTCCGACAGCAAACCGCCGGGGCTGATGCCGAAAATAAAACGACCGTCGAGCATGTGATCGAGCATCGCGATCTGCGACGCGATCGCGGCCGGATGGCTGTTCGGCATGTTGATCGTGCCGGTGCCGAGCTTCATGGTCTTGGTCGAGTGAATGAGGCTGGCGATAAAGATCGCGCAGGACGTGATGTTCTCGGCCCGGTCGGTGACGTGTTCGCCGACATAACCCTCGGTGAAACCCAGTTCGTCGGCCAGAATGAACGCTTCGCGGTCCTCGCGCAGCGACTGCCGCCAGTCCTTGTCCAGCGGATGGATCGGCATTGTGAAAAAGCCGAGTTTCATGTCGTGTCCTTGGGGTCGGGTTGTTGGTTTCCCCGCACCCTACGGGCTCGGGCTCTTTCCGTAAAATAATGTATTTTGCTTTATGTCATTAGATTTTATAATGAACCATGGACACCGTTCCCCTTCGTCAAATCCGCGCCGTCATCGCCGTCTGCGAGGAAGGCTCGTTCACCCGCGCCGCCACGCGCGAGAACGCGACGCAATCGGGCATCTCGCAGCATGTCGCCGCGGTCGAACGCACGCTCGGCGTCAAACTGTTCGAGCGCTCCACGGGCAGCGTCAAGCCGACGCCCGCCGGCCTGCGTTATTACAAGCACTGCGTCGATGCCGTCGGTGCGCTGGAGCATGCGGCGGAGGAAGCACGCTCACTGGCCGGCCAGGTCGCCGGCGAACTGCGCATCGGATTGATGCCCACCTTCACGCGTGCCGTGCTGGCGCCGGTGCTGAACGATTTTGTGCCGCGCTATCGCGACGTTCGTCTCCGCATTGTCGAGGGCTACAGCGCAACACTGACCGGCATGGTGATGAGCGATGAACTCGACTTCGCCATTGTCCCCGCTTTCGAGGGCACGATCGGATTGAAGTCGCGGCTCCTAGTGCGGGATCGCGAAATGATGATTTCCGGTCCACGTGCCGGCTACACGCCGCTCGCGCCGGTGCGGCTGTCGCAATGCGCGCCACTGAAGCTCGTCGTCCCCGGCCCCGACAACATCCGGCGGCGCAATCTCGACACCTACCTGCAAAGCCATGGTGTCGAAGTTGCGGCGATGCTGGAAATGGACGCGATGATCGCGACTCTAGAATTCGTTGCGCGCTCCGACTGGGTCACGATCCTGCCGAGCGTCATTTCCGTCAACGACATCGGTCGCGGCGAATTGATCGTCAATCCGATCGTCGGCCCCGAACTCCACGCCGACTTCGTCGTCATTCAGCCGACGCGGCGAACGCTGTCGACGCAAGCGCGCATGTTCCTCGAACGCATCGAAACCGAGGTCGCCAACATCCATGACCGCTGGAACGCAGCGATCAAGCCGCGCAAAGGAAAAAGGGTCCGGCCGTAATTACCGTCATGGCCGGGCGTGTCCCGGCCATCTCGCTGAGGTTGGCACGCACTCAACTGATCGAGATCACCGGGACAAGCCCGGTGATGACAGGAGGCTAAACCGCCGCCGGTGCCCCAGGCTGCTTGAGCGGATGGGCGCGCGCGAACGCGTCGTTCTTGGCGCAGGTGGCGGCGATCCGCGCCACCGTCGGGAACGGTCCAAGATCGACCTTGAAAAAGGTCGCGCCCGCGACTTGGCTGGCCAGACAGATATCGGCGATGGTGATCTGCTCGCCCTGGCAATAGGTGCCGGTGTCCTTTTCGGTCGCGAGGTGCTCCTCGAGACCAGTCAGCGCCGCCTTGTGCCAGTGCTGTGCCCACTTCTGCACGCCGGCTTCATCGACCTTGTATTCCTCCGCCAGAAACTCGCGCACACGCGGCACGATCAGCGGATGGCTGTCGCAGGCAACGATTTGTGAAAGACCACGCACGCGCGCACGCGCCTTCGGTTCCTTCGGCAGCAACGGCGGGTTCGGCTTAATTTCGTCGATATACTCGATGATCGCCAGCGACTCGAACAAAGCCGGGCCGTCGCCATCGACCAACGCCGGGATGGCCATCATCGGGTTGATCGCCTTGAACTGCGGATCGCGCTGATGGCCTTTCATCAGATTGATCTCGACCACTTCATCGGGCGCGATGCCCTTGAGGTTGAGCGCGATGCGCACGCGGTAGGTCGCCAGCGAACGCCAGAACGAAAACAGCTTCATCGTCGCCTCTCCGATTTTTGACTACGCTTATTTCTTCTTCCGGTCCGCCCAGTAAACCGCCATCTTGGAGCCGTCACCGCCGCCGTTGCCGGCCTTGCTGGCATCTTCAAAACCGGCGAGCGCCGCCCGTGTCGCGATCATGTCGGCGCCGAGCCCCTCGCCCGTCTCGATCATGGTGCGCAGATCCTTGATGCCGTTATCGATGCTGAAGGTCGTCGGACCCGGATCGCGGCCTTCAAACATGGTCACGATCATGTCGGCACGCGCGGCAATCGCCTTGTTGCCGCCGTTACTCTCGACCAGAAGATCGACCAGACGCTTGGGCTCCCAACCGGCGCTGCGGGCGATAGCGAAGGCTTCGCCATAGGCCTGCCAGGCCACCATCAGCGGCAGATTGATTGCGAGCTTCATGGCGGCGGCCGCACCCACCGGACCGCAATGCTCGACCTTGCGGCAGAGCTGTTCGAGCACGGGCCGCGCCCGCGCCGCGTCCTCGGACGTGGCGCCCATCAGCCCGAGCAACTGCCCTTTGCGCGCCGGAATGGTCGACCCGCCGACCGGACATTCGACCATCGCCGCGCCTTTGGCCCGCACCTTCGGCTCGAGATCGGTATGCACCTTCGGCGCCACCGTGCTCATCTCGATGAACATCTTGCCTTTGACGTCGCCGGACAAAAGGCCGTTCGGCCCGCTGTAGACCTGCTCGATCGACTTGGTGTCGGTTAGCAACGTGATGACGGCTTCGCACGCCGCCGCCAGCGCGGCCGGCGTTGCCGCGACCTGCGCGCCGGCATCCGCGAGCGGCTTCGTTTTCTCCGGGCTGCGATTCCAGACGGTGACCTGGTGGCCCACTTCCATCAGCCGCAACGCGATGGGCGTGCCCATCGCACCAAGTCCCGCGACGCCGACCTTCATTTCCCGTCCTCCCGGATTGTTCTCAACTCTTTCGTCTGACACTAGGCGATCACAACGGGCGGCGAAAGCGGGGTGGCGCACACCCCTCTCGACAGTGACCGGGCCAACCAACTAACAAGAGTGCGCGTGACGCACATCTCGTGCGCGGCATCGGGGAGACGTTGAATGGTTGCGGCCAGAAAGAACAAGGGCACGGTCGGCGTGATCGGCCTCGGCATCATGGGCGGCTCGTTCGCCAAGAACCTCGCCGCCAAAGGCTGGCGTGTCATCGGTTACGATTTGAGCGCCAAGGCCCGCAAGACCGCGGAACGCGCCGGTGTCGAAATCGCCAAGAGCGCCGCCGACGTAGCCAGCAAGGCGCCCGTCATTCTCACCAGTCTGCCGAAGCCGCAGGCCTTGATCGAAACCGCCAAGGCCATCGCCGCCGCCAAGCTGGCGCGCAAGACCATCGTGGAGATGAGCACCTTCACAATTCAGGACAAGGAAAAGGCGCAGGCCGTCCTGACCAAGGCCGGGCACACGACGCTCGACGTGCCGGTGTCCGGCACGGGCGCGCAGGCCGCAGTCGCCGATCTGGTGTTCTATGCCAGTGGCGACAGCAAGACCGTGAAAAAGCTGCAGCCGATGTTCGCCGATTTCGGCCGCAAGGTTTACGACACCGGCGTTTTCGGCAATGGCAGCAAGATGAAGTATGTCGCCAACCTTCTGGTTGCGATCCACAACGTCGCCAGCGCCGAAGCCATGGTCTACGGCATGAAAGCCGGCCTTGCGCCGCAGGCGATCTTCGACCTGATCCAGGGCGGCGCCGGCAACTCGCGCATCTTCGAACTGCGCGCGCCGTTCATGGTCAAGAACAACTACAAGACCGTCACCATGAAGATCGATGTCTGGGACAAGGACATGCAGGTGATCGGCGACTACGGCCGCAAGATCAAAGTTCCGACCCCGATGTTCGATGCGTCCAAGCCCGTCTACATCAAGGCGCAGAAGATGGGCCTCGGTGCGCTGGATACGGCCGCCGTCTGCGCCGTGCTGGAGAAGCAGGCCAAGCTCAAGCGCAAGCGCTGATCCCGGCTTCGCTGCGCGCCGCTCGTTCCTTGCGGAACGAGCGGCGTTTGCATTTTTACGCCGGTCTATATTTCGCTATTGGAAAGCCTGATCGCCACCGGCCAAGTGTCGCGCCGAAAAAGCAGGCAATGACAAAAATGCCGCACCGAAAGTAACCGCAAGAAGTGTTGCGTTGCGGGACACTGTAGCGGCTGCGACAGATGCCCACACAACTGGCGGCTGTCCGCATTTATTGTCTTCCCTTCCGTTCAACCTCAGCTAAGCTTCCCTCAACCTTCGAAAAAAACAGAAGGACTCCAGGGGGAATATGAACACACAGTTCTGGGTGGTTCAGGCTTTCAACGGCATTTCGTACGGCGCGTTGCTGTTTCTGATCGGCAGCGGCCTGTCGTTGATCTTCGGCGTCATGCGCATCGTCAACCTGTCGCACGGCGCCTACTTCCTCTGGGGCGGTTACATCGCATTGTCGGTGATCCATTACACCGGCTCCTGGGCGCTCTCATTGCCCGTCGCCGCGCTCGCCGTCGCCGCCATCGGCATCGCCATGGAGCGGCTGTTCCTGCGCTCCGAAGGCCTTGCCTATGTGCGCAACGGCGTTCTCTCGCTGGGCCTCGGCGTTCTCATCAGCCTCGCCATCGCGCGCGGAACGTCGTTCAGCTGGCCGCAATTCATTATCGGCGCCGCCATTGCAACGGTTGCGTGCTTCGCTGTGCTGCGGCGCATCGCAATTGTCCCGATCGACAACGACGTGTTGCGGCAGGTGTTGCTCACGGTCGGTTTCGCCTTCCTGTTCCAGCAAGCCGCGCTCGACATCTGGGGCGGCAACAATATGGACATCAATCCGCCGCCGGAATTCACGCAGAGCATCGTGGTAGGCGGCGTCTATCTGCCGCTCTACCGCGTCTTCATGATCGCCATGGCTGTCATCATCGGCATCGCGCTGTGGCTGGTGATGGAAAAAACCCGCATGGGCGCCGCGGTCCGCGCCACCGTTGACGATGCACAGATGGCGCGCGGCGTCGGCATCGATACCAACAAGGTTTCGATGTTCATCTTCGCGCTCGGCGCCTTTCTCGCCGCGCTCGGCGGCGTCATCGGCGGCGCCTTCCTCGGCATCTATCCCGGCCTCGACTTCGAAATGCTGCCGCTCGCCTTCGCGGTCGTCATCATCGGCGGCATGGGCAGTCTCGGCGGCGCCGCCATCGGCGCGCTCGCCGTCGGCCTCGCCGACAATTTCGGCAAGGCTCTGTTTCCTGAAATTTCCTACTTCACTCTCTATGCGCCGATGGTGCTGATCCTCGCGATCAAGCCCACCGGCCTGTTTGGGCGGGAGTGAGCGCGATGATGAGCCAAACCACAAAGATCATCACCGTCGTCGTCTGTCTGGCGGCGCTGGCTATCATCGTGCCGATGTCGGGCTCGTTCGTCGTCCTGCTGGCGACGCGCGCGCTCGCGTTTGCCATCCTCGCCATGAGCGTCGACCTGCTGCTCGGTTTCACCGGCCTGTCGTCGATGGGCCAGGCGGCCTATTTCGGCGTCGGCGCCTATCTGACCGCGGTGCTGGCGACAAAATTCCATTTCGGCATGGGCTGGGATTTCTGGATCGTCGTCGTCATGGGCATCCTGCTCGGCTGCGCGCTGGCCGCGGTCTTCGGTCTGTTCGCCATCCGCGCCGGCGGCGTCTACTTCCTCATGATCACGCTGGCGCTCGGCCAATGCGTCTGGGGCCTCGCCTATCGCTGGAATTCGCTGACCGGCGGCGACAACGGCATCAACATGTCGGGCCGCCCGCGGTTCGGCATCGACCTCGCCAACGAGACGACATTCTTCTACCTCGTCTTCGCGTTCTTCGCGGCGTCGATGCTGGCGCTCTATGTGCTGGTGCGCTCGCCCTTCGGCCGCAGCCTCGCCGGCATCCGTGAGCGCGAACTGCGCATGCAGATCCTCGGCTACAATACGTGGCTGCATAAATACATCGCCTTCATCATCGCCGGCGGCTTCGGCGGCCTTGCCGGCGTGTTGTGGACTCATACCAACGGCCACGTCAGCCCGGAGACCGTCGTGCTGACGACGTCGGTCGACTCGCTGCTGATGGTCGTGCTCGGCGGCGCCGGCACGTTAGTCGGCGCGGCGATCGGCGCGGCCATCGTGTTCGGCCTGCGCGAATTCCTCAGCACCTTGGTGCCGTGGTGGCAGTACGCGCTCGGCGCCGTCTACGTGATGACTATTCTCTATCTGCCCATGGGTTTGATGGGCATTCCGAAACGCTGGCGGCAACGCAATCAGGGCAAAGACGGATCGAAGAAACTCGCTACCAAGCCGTCCTGAAAACAGGACGGTGACGAAAAAGAATTCACAAGAATTCAAGACAACATGGGAGGACTACAATGACGAATAAGCTTCGCAATATCCTGCTCGGCGGCGCGCTCGCGCTCGGTCTGGCAGCACCGGCCGCGGCGGAAGAACTCCGTATCGGCTTCATCGCCCCCACCACCGGTCTCTATGCCCAGATCGGCAAGGACATGGTTGACGGCTTCCAGCTCTATCTCGACGAGCATGGCGGCAAGCTCGGCGGCGCCGACGTCAAGTTCATCGTCGAAGACGACCAGGGCAAGCCGGACACCGGCGTCACCAAGGCGAAGAAGCTGATCCTGCAGGACAAGGTCAACCTCTTCATCGGCGGCCTGCTGGCATCGAGCGGCTATGCGCTCGCGCCGGTCTCGACGCAGGAAAAGACGATCTATCTGTCGTCGGTGTCGTCGGCCGACGATCTGACGCAGCGCCAGCTTGAGAAATATCCGTACTTCCTGCGCACCAGCTGGACGTCGTCGCTGCCGCATCACCCGCTCGGTCAGTGGGCCTGCGACAACGGCTTCAAGAAGGTCGTCACCATCGCCGCCGACTATGCCTTCGGTTACGAAGTGGTCGGCGGCTTCCAGAAGGCCTTCGAGGATTGCGGCGGCAAGGTCATTCAGAAAATCTGGCCGCCGCTCGGCTCCAAGGACTTCGGACCCTTCATCCCGACGATGAAGGCCGATGCCGACGCCATCTTCACCGTCATGGTGGGCCCGATGGCGCTGCAGTTCCCGAAGCAGCTGCGCGGCGCAGGCATCAAGAAGCCGATCCTCGGCTCGGGCGTCAGCTATGACGAATTCGTGCTGCCCTTCATGGGTGACGAAGTCATCGGCGATATCTCCGCGCTGCACTACGGCGCCGGCATCGATACGCCGGAGAACGCCAAGTTCGTGAAGGCCTATCGCACCAAGTACGGCAAGATGCCGGGCTACTATTCAGAGAACAACTATTCGACCGCGATGTGGATCGACGAAGCGATCAAGCAGGCGGGCGGCAAGTGGCCGGGCCCTGAGCAGTTCATCAAGCTGATGCAGAGCATCAAGATCAATGCGCCGCGCGGCCCGGTGAGCATGGATGAGAACCGTAACCCGATCGAGAACGTCTACATCAAGAAGGTCGCGAAGACGAAGATG
>CAIYTE010000121.1 GCA_903929045.1 uncultured Hyphomicrobiales bacterium | reverse complement strand
TGCGCCGCGTGCTCGACGCCTTCTTCAAGCAGAAGAGCGCGCGCATGCGCGCCTTGGGCATTTCCGATGTGTTTGCCGCCCCCGGCGTGCGCCGCTTCATCGAAGCGGCGGCGACCGAGCCCGTGGCGAGCGCGACGCCGCCGATCGAATTATACGCCCTGTCGGTCAATGACATCATCGTCGCCACTATGGGCGGCATCGCCGGCGACAGCCGCTTCTGCTGCATGTTCAATTCTTTCGCGCAGGGGCGCTACGCCGTCGAGAGTCCCGGCGAACAATTGATCGTCCAGCTGGTGAAAGACTGTTGCGAGCGCGGCATGGAGACCTTCGACCTCGGCATCGGCGAAGCCCAGTACAAAGCCTTGTTCTGCAGCGATGCCGAGCCGTTGTTCGACAGCTATCTGCCGCTCACGGCCAGCGGCCGCGTGCTGGCGGCCGTCTTCGCCGCGCGCGCCTGGCTCAAGCGTATGATCAAGCAGAAGCCAGCACTTTGGGCCTTGGTGCTTCTTGGACGGCGCTTGCGCGCCCGCGTTCGCTAGGCCGCAGCGGTCTGCACCGCACCGGCGAGCAGAGACACATCGGCAAAGCCCGCCATCATCAGACGCTCGCGCGCTGCGCGGGTCGACGGATTGGCCGGATCTGCGGCCACCAACACGGCCCGTTGCGCCAGCGGAGCGAAGCGCTCGACCTGCACATCGGCCGCTGAACCGACGTCGATCACGACATGGCTGTAGCTGCGCACCAGCGCCTCGATGACGGTCGCGAGCATCGGTGACGCGGCCAACGCCATACCATCATTGCCGACCTCACCGGTCGCAATCAGATGCACGTTGGAGAACTGATCGCGGGTGATGATGTCGCCGAACGATGCCGCGCCACGCACCAGCTCGGCAACGCCGGGAGCCGCCGGATCGGTCGAGATCACCGAAATATTGGGGGCACCGAAGGCGAGATCGATCAAGATGACGTTGGCGTCCTTGGCCAAGGCCCGGGCCAGCGAAATCGCGGCATAGGTGGTGCCGACATTGCGCATCGTGCCGACGACCGTGACACGGCGGCCGGCATCGCCGGCCTGACGCAGGGCTTGCGCCACCTGCTCCACCGAACTGACCGGCAGCGGCGGCAGCATTTGCGGCGCTGCTGGTGCGAATGCTTGCGCCATCTGCGGATGCATTTGCGGCTGCATCTGTAGTGGCATGGCTGGGATCGACGGTGGCGCAATCGGCGGCGACGCCATCATCGGCATACTTGCAGCCATGGGTGCGGCAACGGGCACGATGCGCGGCTCGATCGGCTGATGGCCGAAGTTCGGATCGGGATAGCCCGGCGCGGCGTAGCCGTAGGCGGAGTAAGCCGGCGCGGCGGACGCTGGCGCCAGCAGCGCACCGGTGACGGTGAAACCCGAGGCCAGCGCGAAAGCGGCGAAAGCCGCGATCAGCACGGTCGGCGTCTTCTTCGGGAAGGTCGGCTTGATGGCCGGCGTAGCACGCGAAATGATGCGGGCTTCCGGCGGCGCGGCGTTGATGTTGTCGCGGGCGGAGGCTTCGCGGTACTTTGCCAGATAGGATTCCAGCAGATCGCGCTGCGTCTTGGCTTCGCGCTCGAGCGCGCGCAGTTGCACGTCCTGCTCGTTGTTCTGCGACGCCAGTTTCTTGACCTGATCGAGGCTGCTCGTCAGCGACTCGACGCGATTTCCGGCGACCGCGGCATCGTTATCAAGCTGGCGCGCCAGACGTTCGCCCTCGGCCTTGATCTGCCGGTCGAGTTCGCCGATCTGCGACTTGAGCTCCTTGATGCGCGGATGCTGATCGAGCAGCGTCGACGACTGTTCGGCAAGCTGCGAGCGCAGCGCCACGCGCTGATCAACCAGACGGCGCATGGATTCCGAATTGGCAATGTCGGACGATGCTTCCACCGGCCGGCCCGAGCGGATCTGCTCGCGGAGCTGGCGCGCACGCGCTTCGAGATCCGCTTTCTGGCCGCGCGCGGCTGAGATCTGCGAATTGATTTCCGTGAGCTGCTGGCCCGGCAACGAGGTATTGTTGGTGCCGACATAGAGATTGCTGCGGGCGCGATAGTCCTCGACCTTGGCTTCCGCGTCGGCGACGCGGCCACGCATCTTGTCGATCTCGACGGCGAGCCAGTTGCCTGCGGCGCGGGTCTGATCCTGTTTCGCCGACTGCTGCAGGCTGAGGTAGGTCTCGGCGACGCTGTTGGCGACGCTCGCGGCCAGTTCGGCATTGGCCGAGTCGAAATTGATGGCAATGACGCGCGACTTCTCGATCGCGAACACGTTCAGGCGCTCGTAGTAGGCCTGAAACGTCCGCTCTTCCCGGCTCATCGAACCCGGATCGCGGCCGAGGCCGACAAGGCTCAGGAGCGCATTGGCGATGCCGCCGCCGGAATCGAATTCCGGATTATCATCGAGCTTGGCTTTCTTGATGACGTCACTCGCGACGTCGCGCGACAGCGCCACCTGGATCTGGCTGGTGATGGCTTCCGGATCGAGCGCGCTGCGCTCGGCGGAATTCTTCTCCGCCTCGGCGCGCATGAAGACGTTTTCGCGCACTTCCAGCAGCAGACGCGATTCGGAACGGTAGCGCGGCGTGATGGCGTTGACGACGACGAAAGCGGCCGCCGCTGCCATCAGCGTGAAACCGATGATCCTGGTCTTCCTGGCCCAGAGCAGCCGTCCGAGGCCCATAATATCGGGCTCGCCGGTCATCGGGTTGATTGCGGATACGGGCGCCACCACCGGCCTGACAGGAGCAACGACGGGAGCCGGTGCAGCGGTTGGCTGCGGGGCCGTCTTGGACTTACGACTGAAAAACATCCCTACTCCGAACGCTCGTGGTGCTGTGCGCCATGGGATGACAAACTATTATGGTTTCGACCGCGTTAACTCGGCGCAGTTTCCGCGATGCTTAGCTTTTGTTAACCAGCAGGCCCGCTAATAACGTCAGATTTTCCGCTGGTTTTGGGCCATGGCACCCTTGAACATCCTGCACGTCTTCCGCACCCCCGTGGGTGGACTGTTTCGGCACGTGCTGGATTTGTCGCGCGCACAGGCGGCGCGCGGCCACCGAGTCGGTCTGATCGCCGACAGCAGCACCGGCGGCGCGCGCACCGAAAGCCAGTTCGCCGAGATCGCCCCGCACCTCGCGCTCGGCATTGCGCGGCTGCCGATGCGGCGCAATCCGAACCTGTCCGATCTTAGCGCGCTTGCGCAGGTGATGAAGATCATCACGCGCTCGGACGCCGACGTCATTCACGGTCACGGCGCCAAAGGCGGACTCTACGGCCGTTTGGCGATGCCGAAGAAGCGCGCCCTGCGCGTCTACACGCCGCATGGTGGCAGCCTGCACTACGAGCGCGACAATATCGGCGGCTGGCTGAACCTGACGGCCGAGCAGATATTGATGCTGCGCACCGACCTGTTCCTGTTTGAAAGCGCCTATAGCGCCGCCGTTTTCCGCCGCAAGATCGGCGATCCGGGCGACCGTGTCCGCGTCGTGCTCAACGGTGTTGCGCCGGACGAATTCGAACCGGTCGCGGCCGACGCCACCGACATCATCTACATCGGCGAACTGCGCGACATCAAAGGCGTCGATATTCTGGTCGACGCCATCGGGCTGCTGCACCAGCAGGGCCGCGCCGTCACAGCAACGTTGGTTGGCCACGGACCTGACGGCGACAAGCTGATGGCGCAGGCAAGGCACTGATGGATGTAGAGCGGCTCTGCAACGTCCACATTCCGCAGTGGCTCGCCAGCGCGGGCATGGACGCCGGCAAGATCGGCACCTTCTACGACGATCCGGTCAAGACCGCCTATGACACCTGGTGCATCAACAAGGCCTACGGCTTGAAGTCGTTCTCGATCGACCAGGGCCCGGTGAAGACCGCCGAACGCTGGGCCAAATTCGTGCTGCAAGGCCTCAAGGGCGCGCTGCGGTCGGCGCCGGATGGCTCGCTGATCGAAAGCCCCTCGCTGGTGCCGTCACAGACGGCCCCAGGCGAACGCGCCCTCGAGCCCGCGCCGGTCCGGCAGCAGGTCTGAGCGGCCGAACGGCCGGAATTTCTCACTCATTTGTTGGTAGATGGTCGGGGCGGCGGGATTTGAACCCACGACCTCTTGTCTCCCAGACAAGCGCGCTAACCGGGCTGCGCCACGCCCCGACGCGCCGATAACTAGCGGCAAAGTCTGGCCAAGTCACCCGTTTATTCGGGCAATTATTCAGCCCTATTTCCCCTGAAATTCCGGCTTCCGCTTTGCCAGAAAAGCCCGCATGCCTTCCTTCTGGTCGGCCGTCGCGTAAAGGTCCTCATAGGCGCGCTGCTCGAGCGCGAGCGCTTCATCGAGCGGCCGGCTGACGCCTTCGGTCACGACCCGCTTGATCTTGGCCACCGCGACCGGCGGCATGGCGGCAATCTCGGCGGCAATTTCCAGTGCGCGCGACAGCGCCTGCCCCGCGGGCGTCACCTCGCTGACCACGCCCATCGCCAGCGCTTCCGCCGCGCTGAACATCCGCCCCGTCATCAGCAACAGCATCGCCCGCTTGAGCCCGACAAGCCGCGCCAGCCTTTGCGTGCCGCCGCCGCCGGGCAGAACGCCGAGTTTGACTTCAGGCAGTCCGAGCCGCGCGCCCTCGCCAGCGATAATGATGTCGGCGCACAGCGCCAGTTCGAGACCGCCGCCGAGCGCGTAGCCTTCCACGGCCGCGATCAGCGGTTTGGTGCAATCGCTGAGCGCGCGACCATATTGCTGGACGTTACGCTCTCTCACTTCGGCGACATCGGCCTCCGCCATTTCGGCGATGTCGGCGCCCGCGGCAAATGCCTTGTCGGAGCCGGTCACGATCAAACAGCGAATGGCCGGATCGGCGGCGTGGCGCGTCACTTCGGCGGCGAGACGTTGCCGCACCGAAAGATTGAGCGCGTTGCGCACTTGCGGCCGGTTCAGCCGGAAGACGACGATGCCGGGCAAAGGATGCTCGATCAGCAATTCGTCCGGCATGAAGCGTCTCTACTTCGGCAGCGCGTTGATCGCTTCGTAGGCGTCGATCACGCCGGCGCCGGTGTCGGTCTTTTTGCCGGGAAGGTTATGCGCCGTGCCGATCAGGATGCGCCGCACATCGGCGGCGGTCATGTCGGGCTTGCGCGCCAGCAACAACGCCGCCACGCCGCTGGCGTGCGCCGCGGCAACCGACGTGCCCGATGTGATCTGATAACCGCCGTCGGGGGCCGGCACGAGAATATCGACGCCCGGTGCCGCCACCGACACCTGCGGGCCGCGATTGGCCTGTGGCAATAACTTATCGTCGGCGTCGGTCGCGGTCACACCGATGACGGCCGGATAGGCGGCGGGATAAAGCGGTGGCGAACGCGGTCCGGCGTTGCCGACTGCGGCAATCAGCACAATGCCGCGGTCATTCGCCGTGGCCAGCATCGCGCGCAGCGCCGGATCGGCGGGCCCGGCGAAACTCATGTTGAGGACGCGCGCGCCTTTGGCTGCCGACCAGTCGACGGCTTTGAGAATACTGAACGTGGTGCTTTCCGCGCTTTCCTTCTCGCCGGCAAAGGCGCGAATGGCGAGCAGCTTCACCTTCGGCGCAACGCCAAGCAGCTTCACGTGTGAAGCAATGGCACCTGCCATGCCCGTACCATGAAGATGCGGCTCGCCGCCACCACCGATCGCGTCGTATGCGTCGGCGAAAACCCCGGCAAGATCGGGATGTTTGGTATCAATTTGTGAATCGATCACCGCAACCAGGATATCGTCGCCATTGGTGATGCGATGGGCCTCGCGCAGGCGCATCTTGGAGACGACATATTGCGCGTCACCGACATCGTCCTTGGCGGCGCGCGTTGACGCGGGCGCGCCCTGCTGTCCGAGATAGGTGTAATTCGCCTGCGCCGAGGCGACGCGCCCGTAAGCCGACAACGCGCGCAAGGTGGCCGGGACCGAGCGTGCGCCGTCGATGCGCAACCGCGTCACCGTGCGGCCCGTGAGCGTAAAGGTTTGCTCCGCCAGCGTCGTCAGTTGCAGCCGCTGCAGCAAAGCCTGGCGATAGCGCGCCGTGGCGCGCGCATCGAATTCGACAAGAACCTCATTGCGCACGAAATAAATTTCACCCGGCGGCGGCAGGCTGACGTTGCGGGCACGCGGCGCGCGCGTCCGTGGCGGCGCGTTGTTCGCGGGCGTCGTCGGCACACCCATGCCGTCCGGAAACAGATAAGGTCCGATCACCCAGCCGATAGGCCCGGTGAAACAGCTCAGCGTCGAGCGATACACTTCGGCCAGCGTCATTTCGCGGCCAAGAATGGCGGTGCCGATCATCGGCGACACCGCGGAGCACACCATGCCGCCGGCAAGGTAGCCCGCCAGCGGCGTCAACGCGCGGGTGGATGCCGGGACATCGGGTGTTGGAGGTGTGACGACCGGCGGCGGCACGAAAGGCCCGCCTTGCGCCATTGCCGGCGACAAATGCGCAACGACAAGCAGTCCGCAGGACAGTGCGATCGTCAGTATGGCTGACGCAACCCGCCGCATAAGTTCAAACCTTCCAGCCGCCAGAATCCCAGCATTCTACATGGCAATTGGTGAGCCGCCATCGCCTCGGGGTTCAAATCGCCGTCAGACCGGCGGCGGCACCATCGCAGCGTCGATCAGTTTGCGGCACTCGGCCAACTCGTGCAGCACGGCGTGCAGCTTGCGCAGGTCGTCCCGCGCAAAGCCCGCGCCGGAGCTCGCCACCGGATTGGCCGGCGCAGCCATCGGCCTCGGCGGCACGCTGTCCAGCGGCGCCATTTGCGGCGGCGGATCGAAGGATGGCTCCTGATACTGCGGCGCTGACGGCGGCGCGGATTGCGGCCCCTGGAGGATGCGGTCGCCGGGTTCGATGCGCGGCGCCGGTGCGCTCGAGAGCGGCGGATCGCGCCGCATCTCAGCATCGTCGTGAGGGTCGCTGAGATCGCGGCCGATCAGCGAGGCGAAGCGGGCGCGCAGACCGCCGCCG
The DNA here is from genome assembly GCA_903929045.1 of uncultured Hyphomicrobiales bacterium. GTDB lineage: Bacteria > Pseudomonadota > Alphaproteobacteria > Rhizobiales > Xanthobacteraceae > Pseudolabrys. The sequence continues at coordinate 15,668 of CAIYTE010000121.1, read as the reverse complement.
CTTTCCTCGACGGGCGCTTCGTCTTCAACGATCTCCTCGACGTATTCTTCCTCTTCGCTGGCGCCGTGCGGCGGCTGCGCAGCGCCCTCCATCCACACCTGCTGCGCGAACTTGACGCCCTGCTCACGCAGGATCCGCTGCACGCCGCGGATGGTGTAGCCCTCGCCGTACAGCAGATGCCGGATGCCGCGCAGAAGCTCGACGTCGTCGGGACGATAATACCGGCGTCCGCCGCCACGCTTCATCGGTTTGATTTCGCGGAAGCGGCTTTCCCAAAAGCGCAGCACGTGCTGCGGCAGATCGAGCTCGTCTGCCACTTCACTGATGGTACGAAATGCGTCCGGCGCCTTGTTATCCAAAGCGGGCTCACTCCTGATGACAATGAAACGCTTTTACAAAGAACAGCCGCGACCGCGGTTTTACGCGTGTTCCGGTTCGTCCGGCACGTCGTGGCCGTTGATGCGCTGCTTGAGGATGGCGGAGGGTTTGAACACCATCACGCGGCGGGGGGAAATCGGAACTTCCTTGCCGGTCTTGGGGTTACGGCCGATCCGCTGACCCTTCTTGCGAACAACGAAGGAGCCGAACGAGGACAGTTTCACGGTTTCACCGCGCTCGAGGCAATCGGTGATTTCCTTGAGAACCAGCTCAACAAACGAGGCGGATTCAGCGCGGGACAGGCCTACCTTTTGATAGACCGCCTCACACAAGTCCGCCCGGGTAACTGTCTTGCCACTCATCGCCTGCCCTGCCCCCGGCGAAGATACTGAATTATCGACACTATTAGCAAGAGAGGCGTGCGGTCAACGGGGCGTTTTTAATTTGTAAGGCCAGTTTTGGGGAGAAAAAACCGGCTGGAAGTCCCGGCACACGGTACGGAATGCCGATTTGACCCGCCATCCGGTACAATTGGCTACCAGCGCAGCAGGACCGAGCCCCAGGTGAAGCCGCCACCCATGGCTTCGAGCAAAATGAGGTTGCCGCGCTTGATGCGGCGGTCGGCGACGGCATCGGCCAAGGCCAACGGAATGGAGGCCGCCGAGGTGTTGCCGTGGCGGTCGACGGTCATGACCACCTTGTCCGGGGCGATGCCGAGCTTGTGCGCCGAGCCGTCGATGATGCGCTTGTTGGCCTGGTGCGGCACGAACCAGTCGATGTCGGCCGCGGTGTAACCGGTGGCGTTGAACGCGTCGGTGATGACGTCCGTGATCATCGCCACCGCGTGTTTGAAGACTTCCTTGCCTTCCATGCGCAGGTGACCGGTGGTCTGGGTCGATGACACGCCGCCGTCGACATAGAGCTTGGAGCGGTGACGGCCGTCCGAGCGCAGATGCGTCGTGAGAATGCCGCGGTCGGCCGACGTGCCCGGCTGCTCCTGCGCTTCCAGCACCCAGGCGCCGGCGCCATCGCCGAACAGCACGCAAGTGGTGCGGTCATTCCAGTCGAGGATGCGCGAAAAGGTCTCGGCGCCGATCACCAGCGCGCGCTTGGCGGTGCCAGTGCGCAACATCGAGTCGGCAACGGTCAGCGCGTAGACAAAGCCCGAGCACACCGCCTGCACATCGAAGGCCGCGCCCTGCGTGATGCCGAGCCCGGCCTGCACCGTTACGGCCGTTGCCGGAAACGTCTGATCCGGCGTCGAGGTGCCGAGCACGATGAGATCGATGGAGCTGGCGTCGACATGCGCGTTGGCGAGCGCGGCTTTCGCCGCAGCCAACGCCAGATCGGAGGTCAGTTCACCCGGTGCTGCGATGTGACGTTCGCGAATGCCGGTGCGCTGCACGATCCATTCGTCGGTGGTCTCCACCGAACGCGCCAACTCGTCATTGCTGAGAATGCGGGCCGGAAGATAACTGCCGCAGCCGAGAACGACCGAACGCAACTGACTCACGAGGCCGCTCCGCTTGCCTGCTTCGCGGTCTGCGTTGCGGCGCGATCGCGGGCCAGCGATTGGCCGATCTTGGCGAGCAGTTCGTAACGGACCATGTCGAAACCCAGATCGATGGCGGAAGCAAAACCTTCGGAATCGGCGCCGCCATGGCTTTTGATGACGATGCCGTTGAGACCGAGAAACACGCCGCCATTGGCGCGCCGCGGATCCATCTTCTCCCGCAGCGTCCGGAACGCCCGCCGCGCCAGGAGATAACCCAGCCGCGACATCAAAGTTCGGTTCATTGCCGAACGAAGATATTGGCCGAACTGGCGCGCCGTGCCCTCGGCGGTCTTGAGCGCGATGTTGCCGGCAAAGCCTTCGGTGACGACCACGTCGACCACGCCCTTGCCGATATCGTCGCCTTCGACGAAGCCCTGATAATCGAAATGCGGGAATTGGCCTTCGCGCAGCATCTGCCCGGCCTCGCGTACTTCCTCGAGGCCTTTGACTTCCTCGACGCCGATATTGAGCAGACCGACGCTCGGCTTTTCGATGTCGAACAGAACGCGCGCCATCGAACTGCCCATGGCCGCGAGGTTGAGCAGATGCGCGGCGTCGGCGCCGATCGACGCGCCGACATCGAGCACGACGCTTTCGCCCTTCAGGGTCGGCCAGATCGCCGCGATCGCCGGGCGGTCGATGCCTTCCATCATCTTGAGATTGAAGCGCGACATCGCCATCAGCGCGCCGGTATTGCCGGCCGAAACCGCGACGTCGGCCTCGCCCTTTTTCACCGCGTCCAACGCCAGCCACATCGACGACTTCCAGCGCCCATACTTCAGCGCCTGGCTCGGCTTGTCGTCCATCCGGATCGACACTTCGGTGTGGGTGAATTTCGACTTGGCCTTGAGTACCGGCATTTTGGCCAGCAAGGGCTCGACGACGTCGCTGTGGCCGAACAACAGGTATTCGATGTCCGGGTGACGGACGAGCGAGATTTCGGCGCCCGGCAGGAGCACCGACGCCCCATGGTCACCGCCCATGGCATCAATCGCGATACGGACTTTATCGGGCATGGATCGACCTTGGCGGCGTTAGCTTGCGCGCCGGCAATGGAGGGTCCTGAGTTGCGTGCACGGGCGCGAACATAGCGGTTGGGCCGCCGCGCACAAGCCGGTTATCCCCCCTGAGTTCCAATTGGCTGCCCCCGGTCACCGATCGCCGCCGTCCAGACGCCTTTTCAGGTCCGCCAGCGACGCAAAGGGCTTGGGCGCGTCCTCGCCGACTTTCACCGGAGCAAATTCCACGCCGGATTTGCGCGGATATGGGTCGATGCCGAGGACGAGGAATTCGGTGGCGAGCTGGCCGAGGTCGATGGTCTCGCCGGTCAAAGGCTCCGGCGGGTCCTGATCCCGCCGCACTTCGACCTCGCCCTCGATCTCGTCGAAGCCCGGCACCGGCGGCGCAAAGGTCAGATCGACCTCCTCATCCACGGCATTTTCGATCGGTTCGAGGGTGACGACGCAAGTCTGGCCGACTTTGGCGCGCACCCGGCCCTGAACGTGCACCTTGGAGCCGCTGCGGCTCAGATCGAACACCGCCGACAGGCGGGCAAGATCGTGGACCGTCGAGAGCCCTTCCACCAGCGCCAGTACCTGCGCCCGCACCGGCGCCGGCGCGTCGATTTCGACATGCAGGCCGTCGTCCGGAAGATCATTCACGGCGACCGGTACGCTCCAGGGTCCTGTGACGGCTTTATCCATTTTGGAATTCCGTTGGGTATTCAGGCCACTATAGCCGGATCTGGAAACTTTACTTCACCGGACGCGAGTTCCACCGGCGTCCTCCTGCCCAGTTCACCTACCGCCAGCCGCGTATAGGCCGCAAGCCGTTGCGGCGCGGAAGGTTCCGCCGGCACCCCGGCATAGATATTCCGCGAGAGGGTCTCGGCCAGCGCCTCATTGCCGGGCTGATCCAGGGCCGCCTGATAGGCTTGCGCCCGGCCGTAATAGGCCTGGCCCATCTTCGTCATTTCCTTGGGCACCTTGAGGTCGGCAATGCCGATTTCGCGCAGGTTGGCGTCCATATCCTGGCAAAAGCGGTCGAAAACGCCCTGCCTGAGCAATTTCAGGTCTGAAGCCGCGGGGTCCTTCCACAGCCGGCCCAGCACAATCGACAGGTGCAGCACCAAAAGGTCGAAACGGCCGTTAACTGTGTCGGCGACCGCATAGTCGCGATAAAAAACGGGCAATCGCGCCTGCGCCACGATCATGCCATACAGGGTCGAAATGGTGTCTGGACTTGCGCCGCGGCGAAAACGGGAAAATATCATGGGCGTTTTTCGGGTCGGTTACGGCCTGAACGGGACTTTTTGATTTAGACTGCCGCGCGGTACGGCAACGCCATCGGCGGCGCAAGCCTAATCACTACAAGCCTAATCACTACAAGCCTGATCACTACAAGCGCTATTCAAAGCTATTCAAGGGCGACAACGTCACATGAGTTTGGGTTCTACGAACGGGTTCGGCCGCGCGCGACGTCTCGCGCTGGCTCTCGCTGTTACCGCGCCTTTCGCGCTGGCGCTTGCCGGCTGCGGCAGCTTTTCCGAAACGCTGCAGCGCGGCTATGTGCTGCCCGAGGGCGCGCTTGAGCAGATCCCGGTCGGCGCCTCACAGGAGCAAGTGCTCATCGTGCTCGGCACGCCCTCGACGGTCGCGACCGTGAATGGCGAAGCTTTCTATTACATCTCGCAGAAGACCGAGCGCGCCGCTGCGTTCATGCCGAACGAAGTGACCGACCAGCGGGTCGTCGCCGTCTATTTCGACAAGGACCGCCGCGTCGACCGTCTGGCGAATTACGGTTTGAAGGACGGCAAGATCTTCGATTACTCGACCAACACCACGGCGACCGGCGGACAGGAACTGAGCTACATCCGCGGCGTGCTGCGCAGCTTCTCGCCGAAGATGCTCACGCAATAGCGCGATCGGCACGGCACCAAATCAAAGGGCCCGCTCACCGAGCGGGCCCTTTGCATTTTAGCTTATCGCAGCGGCTTAGCCGTGCGCGAGGATGGCCAACAGCAGCAGCGCCACGATGTTGGTGATCTTGATCGCCGGGTTCACCGCGGGACCCGCCGTGTCCTTGTAGGGATCGCCGACGGTGTCGCCGGTCACCGACGCCTTGTGCGCGTCGCTGCCCTTCTGATGCACCACGCCATCCTTATCCTTGAAGCCGTCTTCAAACGACTTCTTGGCGTTGTCCCAGGCGCCGCCGCCCGAGGTCATCGAGATGGCGACGAACAAGCCATTCACGATCACGCCCAAAAGCGAAGCACCGAGCGCGGCGAAGGCGTTGGCCTTCGAGCCCGAGATCCACAGCACGCCGAAGTAGACGACGATCGGCGACAGCACCGGCAGCAGCGACGGAATGATCATTTCCTTGATCGCGGCCTTGGTGAGCAGATCGACGGCCCGGGCGTAATCGGGCTTCGAGGTGCCCTGCATGATGCCGGGGTTTTCGCGGAACTGACGGCGAACTTCCTCGACCACCGAGCCGGCCGCACGGCCGACCGCGGTCATCGCGATGCCGCCGAACAGATACGGGATGAGGCCGCCGAAGATGAGACCCGCAACCACGTAGGGGTTCGACAGATCGAACGACACGACGCCGACATCCTTGAAGTAAGCCGCACCGGACTTGGTGAAGGCCGCGATGTCGTTGGTGTAGGCCGCGAACAGCACCAGCGCGCCGAGACCGGCAGAACCGATCGCGTAGCCCTTGGTGACGGCCTTCGTGGTGTTGCCGACGGCGTCGAGCGCGTCGGTGTTGTGACGCACTTCCTTCGGCAGGCCGGACATTTCGGCAATGCCGCCAGCATTGTCGGTGACCGGGCCGAACGCGTCGAGCGCGACGATGATGCCGGCGAGACCCAGCATGGTCGTCACCGCGATGGCGGTGCCGAACAGACCGGCGAGCTGGTAGGTCACGATGATGCCGGCCACGATGACTATCGCCGGCATCGCGGTCGATTCAAGCGAGACCGCGAGGCCCTGAATGACGTTGGTGCCGTGACCGGTGACCGAAGCCTGCGCAATCGAGACGACCGGGCGCTTGCCCGTGCCGGTGTAGTACTCGGTGATCCACACGATCAGACCGGTGATGACGAGGCCGAGAACGCCGCAGATGAACAGGTTCTTGCCCGTGATCGCGACGCCATTGGCGGTGCCGATGACTTCCCAGCCGATCAGGTAGTGGGTGGCGAGCGCCAGGCCGCCGATCGACAGCACGCCGCCGACGATCAGGCCCTTGTACAGCGCGCCCATGATCGAGCCGTTGGCGCCGAGCTTGACGAAGAACGTGCCGACGATCGAGGTCACGATGCAGGCGCCGCAGATGCCGAGCGGATAGAGCATCGCCGACGACAGCACCGGCTGACCGGCGAAGAAGATCGCCGCGAGCACCATCGTGGCGACGACCGTCACCGCGTAGGTCTCGAACAGATCGGCCGCCATGCCGGCGCAATCGCCGACGTTGTCACCGACGTTGTCGGCGATGGTCGCCGGGTTGCGCGGATCGTCTTCCGGAATGCCGGCTTCGACCTTGCCGACAAGGTCAGCACCGACGTCAGCACCCTTGGTGAAGATGCCGCCGCCGAGACGGGCGAAGATCGAGATCAGCGAAGCGCCGAACGACAAGGCGACCAGCGCGTCGATGACGAGACGGCTTTCCGGCTTGAGCGCCAGCGGGCCGGTGAGGACCATGTAGTAGATCGCGACGCCCAGCAGCGCGAGACCCGCGACCAGCATGCCGGTCACAGCGCCTGCCTTGAACGCGATGTCGAGGCCCGCGGCCAGCGACTTCGACGCGGCCTGCGCGGTGCGCACGTTGGCGCGAACCGACACGTTCATGCCGATGAAGCCGGCGAGACCGGACAGCACGGCGCCGATCAGGAAGCCGATCGCCGTCAGGCTGCCGAGCAGGAACCAGAGCACGATGAGAACGACGACACCGACGATGCCGATGGTGATGTACTGGCGCTTCAAATAAGCCTGCGCGCCTTCAGCGACCGCAGCCGCGATTTCCTGCATGCGCGCCGAGCCCGCATCGGACGACATCACGGACTGAATAGCCCAGATGCCGTACACGATCGAAAGCGCACCACAGGCGATGATGACCCATAGAGACGTCATGAATCCAAACCTCGATTTTTAGATTATGCGGGCGGGAAAACGCTCCCGCCGGCACAGGAGCGTCGAGGATGGCCGCTTTGAGGGCGCTTCACCCCGACCGGGAAAGCGCGCGGATATAGCCAAAAACTTGGGCGCAAGGCAACGCAGAAAAGCCACATATCGTTGGATTGCGGGCCTCGCTGCGCCAATTCGGCGGGAAAACCGGGCGGCCGATGCCCAAACAAGCGCCATCGCCCGGATTTTTTGGGGCCCCAAGCGGGTTGCCGTCCATGCCCCGATTCGGGGCCTTCATCCTTCGAGACGCGCCTTCGGCCCTCCTCAGGATGAGGGTTTGAGACTAAGCCGCCACGCCTGCCCGCTTGCGCAGGTTGAGCCACAGAAGCAGCGCGCCGGCGGTGACGAGCACCGGAAACGCGACTTCGTTGATGGCGCTCCAGCTCAAATACGCCAGCATCTGGCCGGACGAGAACGACGTCACCGCCATGCAGCCGAAGATGAGGAAGTCGTTGAAGGCCTGAACCTTGTTGCGCTCCTCCGGCCGGTGACATTGCGTCACCATCGTCGTGGCGCCGATGAAGGCGAAATTCCAGCCGAGGCCGAGGAACACGAGACCGGCCCAGAAGTGCGCGACCGTCAATCCGGAAATGCCGATCACGGCGGCGATGCCGATCAGCGCCAGGCCCAGTCCGGTGATGCGCGCCACGCCGAAGCGCGTGATCAGACTGCCGGTGAAAAAACTCGGACCGTACATCGCCAGCACATGCCACTGAATGCCGAGCGCGGCGTCGGTGACGGAATGGCCGCAGCCGACCATGGCGAGCGGCGCCGAGGTCATCACCATGTTCATCAGGCCATAGCTGGCGACACCGCAGGCGACGGCGACGAGAAAGCGCGGGACGCGCACGATCTCGGCGAGCGGGCGGCCTTGATGCGGACGCACCTTCGGCATCGGCGGCACTTTGACGAACATCAGCACGATGGCGGCGAGCACCGCGCACGCCGACTGTCCGAGGAAGCTCGCGGCGAACAGATGTGGCGACAACAGATCCTTGGTGAAGATGACGAGTTGCGGCCCGATCAGCGCCGCGAAGACGCCGCCGGCCAGCACCCACGACACGGCCTTGGGGCGGAATGCTTCGCTCGCAGTGTCGGCAGCGGCGAAGCGATAGGACTGATGCGCGGCGGCATAGAGCCCGCCGAAAAACGTGCCGAGCACCAGCAGCCAGAAGGAGCCGCCCATCACCGCCGAATACGAAATCAGCCCGGAGGCGATGCCGAACAGCGAGCCCGTCTGCAACGCGAAGCGGCGGCCGTAATGGCGCGCCAGCCAGCCGACCGGCAGCGTGCCGACCCACATGCCCATGACCATGCCGGTGATCGGCAGAGTCGCAAGCCCCTTATCGGGCGCCAGCACCGCGCCGATGATGCTCGAGGTCGAGACGATGACGGTGTTGTTGCCGCCGGCCAAAGCCTGTGCGACCGCCAGCACCATCGCATTGCGCTTGGCGAGCCGGTCGTCGAACACGTGCGGCAAAGGTTCAGCGACGGCGGACATGAGAGCGTTCCCGGGCAAAATCGTTCTCTCTTTAGCGGTCAAAAGAGAACGTCGCTACTGCGGTGGGTGCAGGGCTGATCCGTCATTCCGGGGCGCGTGCACTGCACGCGAACCCGGAATCCAGAAGCGGCACAGCACTGAGCTCTGGATTCCGGGTCCGGCCCTTGCGGGCCGTCCCGGAATGACCGGCTAGAACTTGATCGCGCCGGGATGCAGAATCTTGGCGTTGCGCGCGTCCTTCGGCGTGTGTGCGCCGATCTGGCCGAGCGAAGCACGCAGTTCGTCGATGTAGAGCGAGACGAGCTGATCCGGCCCCTCATCGCCGAGCGCGGCGACGGCCCACAGGAACGACTTGCCGGCAAAGGCCGCGTCGGCGCCGAGCGCCAAGGCACGCATCACGTCCGACCCCGAACGCACGCCGCTATCGAGCAGCACGGTGGCCTTGCCGCCGACCGCCGCGACGATGCCGGGCAGACAATCGACCGACGCCGGCAACGCCTCGATCTGGCGGCCGCCATGGTTCGACACCCAGATGCCGTCGATGCCGAGCGCCACCGCTTTCTCCGCATCCTCGGGATGCATGATGCCCTTGACGGTCATCGGGCCCTTCCAGGCGTCGCGATAGCGCTTCACTTCTTCCCACGAGAAGGCGCCACCCATGCGCTGGCGCGCATATTTGATGACCTCGTTGGTGTTGGTGCTGTTGGCGTAATGCGAGATCGTGGCGAAGCGCGGATAGCCATTGCGCAGCAGCGCCATCAGCCAGCGCGGGCGGATCAGCATTTCATAGATCATGCGCGCGTTCGGTTTGAACTCGCCGGCAAGGCCCGCATAGGTTTCGCGCGAGCGCGTGGTGCGCACCGGCACGTCGAGCGTCAGCGTCAGCACCTTGCAGTTGACCGCCTGCGCACGACGCACCAGATCGAAACCGATTTTGTGATCGTCGTGCCAGAACCGATAGAGCTGCAGCCAGAACACATCGGGCGCAGCCGCGGCGGCGTCTTCGATGGTAGCGCCGCCGGCAACGCTCAGCGTGTAGGGAATGCGAGCGCGTTGCGCGGCACGCGCCATCAGCAGGTCGGCGCCCGGCCAGACCAGCGAAGGCCCGCCCATCGGCGCCATGCCGATCGGCGCCGAATATTTGGTGCCGAACAATTCGCAATCGACCGGCGGCAGCGACGGCATGATGCCGTAGCGCGGCACGACCTTGACCTTGTCGAAGGCCGACCAGTTGTCGGCGATGCCGCCGTCATTGCCGGCGCCGGTGTCGCAATATTCGTAGGCGAAGAACGGTACGTTCTTGGGCGCTTGGCGGCGCATCCAGGCCGTGGTCGGGAAGCGGCGATGGTTCTTGTCCCGCTCGAGCTTGCTCATCGTTGCGGCCGAAGGGTTGGCCGGCTTGGCGGTGATGTCGTGCATTGGAATGTTCCTGACGTTTCCCGACGTATCGTTTTTATCCGTGCCTCTACTTACGTCATTCCGGGGCGTCCGCGCCAGCGGGCGAACCCGGAATTCAGGCCACGCATTGAAGCTCTGGATTCCGGGTCCGCGCTGCGCGCGTCCCGGAATGACGGTTAGAAATGGCTGAAGGAGGCCTGCCGGAATGCCAGGGGCCTTCCTTGCGCATCGAGAAAACGGACGCCCTCGCCCGCGGCGATGACGCCGATCCGGGTGACGGGAACATTCGCGGCCTGCGCGGCGGCGCGGAAGTTGTCGGCCTTGGCGGGCGGCACGGTGCAGAGGATTTCGTAATCGTCGCCGCCGGTCAGCGCGGTTTCGCGCGCGGCGGGATCGGCGGCGATGACGGCTTTGGCCGCATCGGAATGCGGGATCAGCGCGGCATCGATGTCGGCCGCGACCTGCGAGACGCGGCAAAGCTTGGTCAGATCGCCGACGAGGCCGTCGGACACATCCATCGCGGCAGAGGCGTGTGTGCGCACGGCCTCGGCCAGTGCATTGCGCGGCTGCGGCAAGAGATAACGCGACAGTAGATGCTGACGCTGCGCGGCATCGAGCGGCCACTGGGCTTCGCCGTTGCGGACAAAGAGCCCGAGTGCGGCGTCGCCGATGGTCGCCGTGACGAACACCAGATCGCCGGCTTTGGCGCCCTCCCGGCGCACCATCGTGCCTTCCGGCACGCTACCGAACATCGACACCGAGATCATCGCCGGACCGGGCGTGCGCGTCGTATCGCCGCCGAACAACGGACAGCCATAGGCCTCGATATCGCCGCGCAGGCCTTTGGCAAAGTCGCCGAGCCAGTCGTCGCCGAGCGCTTTCGGGAGCGCCAGCGACAGCAGGAAGCCGAGCGGCGCCGCGCCCTTGGCGGCGAGGTCGGACAAATTCGTGCGCAGCGCCTTGGCGGCAATCAGGTGCGCGGGATCGTCGGGAAAGAAGTGAACGCCGCCGACCAGCGCGTCGGCCTGCAGCACGAGATCGCAGCCCGCGGGCGGTTTGATGAAGGCGGCGTCGTCGAAGAGACCAAGCGCGCCGGGATGCGTTGCGAGCGGCTTGAAGTGCCGGGCAATCAGACGATCTTCAGCGGAGCTCTTGTCGTCCGCCATAGCGCATCATCCGGTGAATTCTTGCGCCCGCAGCGCGCGCGCCAGTTGGTCGAGCACGGCGTTGACCATGCCGGTCTCGTCACGCTCGACGAAGGCGGCGGCGACGTCGGCATATTCCGAGACGACAACGCGCGCCGGCACGTCACGGCGGTGATCGAGTTCGTAGGCGCCGGCCCGCAGCGCGGCCCGCAGCACGGCTTCGATGCGCTTGAGCGGCCAGCTCTTCTGCAAGGCGTCGTCGATCAACGGATCGAGCCGTCCCTGCTCGCGCACCACACCGGTGACGATGTCGCGGAAGAACGCGGCTTCCGCCGGAAGATATTGCTCACCCTCGACCTCGCGGCCGATCCAGTGGCTTTCGAACTCGGCGAGAATTTCGTTCACGCCGGTCGAGGCCATATCCATCTGATAGAGCGCCTGCACGGCGGCGAGCCGCGCCGCGCCACGCTTGTTGGCCTTGCGCGCATCCTTGTCCTTGGTGGGCGCCGTGGCCATCAGCCTGCCAGAGACTTCTTGAGCGCGATCATCGCAAGGGCGGCCTTGGCGGCGTGCGCGCCCTTGTTGCGATCGTCGTCGCTCGACCGCGCCGTCGCCTGCGCCGGCGTATCGACAGTGAGAATGCCGTTGCCGATGCAGAGCTGCTGATTGAGCGTGAGGTCCATCAGGCCGCGTGCGGATTCGTTCGAGACGATTTCGAAATGATAGGTCTCGCCCTGGATGACGCAGCCGAGCGCGACGACGCCGTCATAGGGCTGCTTCTTGCGCGCCGTGGTCGCCATGGCGATGGCGCCGGGCACTTCGAGCGCGCCGGGCACGGTCAGCGTGTCGACGACGCAGCCGGCTTCCTCGAGCACCTTCATCGCGCCGCGCAGCAGCGCGTCGGCGAGGTGAACGTAGTAACGCGCCTCGACGATGAGGATGCGAAGCGGTGCAACTTTCTTTGCGGCGCCCGGTTTGGCGGCGCCAGCTTTCTTGGCCATACGTCAGGTTTCCTTGGTTGAGCCGCGTGGTAGCAAGCGCGCGGGCGCCGAACAAGTGCGGTTTCACCCTATCCGCTCGTCCCCGCGGAAGCGGGGATCCAGAGCAACACATTGCGCTGATTGCGGCCCTGGATTCCCGCTTGCGCGGGAATGAGCGCTGATACTTTGTTACCGCGTCTCGATCAGCCGCGCTGCATAGCGCGCCATGGTGTCGATTTCGAGGTTAACGTCGTCGCCCGCGGCCAGTGTGCCGAAGGACGTGACCTGCAAGGTGTGCGGGATGATCAGCACCGAAAAGTCGTCGTTGTCGACGGTATTCACGGTGAGCGACACGCCGTCGAGCGCGACCGAGCCCTTGGCGGCGATGAAGCGCGACAACGCCTTGGGCGCGCGCAATGTGAAGCGCGCCATATCGGTCATGTCCTCGCGCGCCAGCACCTTGGCGATGCCGTCGACATGGCCCGCAACGAGATGGCCGCCGAGTTCGTCACCCACTTTAAGCGAACGTTCGAGATTGAGCTTCGTGCCGTGACGCCAGCGGCCGACCGTCGTGACGCGCAGGGTTTCGTCCGCCGCATCGACGGCGAACCAAGTCCGTCCGTCCTCCTCGCCGGTATCGACCACCGTGAGACAGACGCCGGAACAGGCGATCGACGCGCCCATGGCAATGCCGGCGCGGTCGTAATGGCAGGAGATCGTGATGCGATGCAGATTGTTGGCGACCGGCTTGACCGTGCGCACTTCGCCGACATCGCTGACCAGACCGGTGAACATACCTAACCCCGCTCATTCCCGCGCAAGCGGGAATCCAGAGAGACCAACTCCGCAGCCCCTGGGTCCCCGCTTTCGCGGGGACGAGCGGAGGCAACACCGCTCATAGCGTACGCTCGAATGTTTCGATGGTATCGGCGCCGACGTCTTCGCTGCCGCGCGACGTCATGCCCTGCGTCAGCTTCGACAGCGGCATGCCTTCGAGGGGATCGATGCCGGTGTCGCCGACGGTCTTGTCGGCATGCAGCAGCACCGCCTCGTCGACCAGATCGGCGGCGACCAGCGATGCGGCGATCGTCGGCCCGCCCTCGACCATCAGCCGGCTGATGCCCTGCTCGGCCAGAGTCTTCAACACGGCGTCGAGATCAAGACGGCCGTTCTGCTCCTCGACGCGAAACACCTTGGCGCCCCGGTGCAGCAAGATGTCTTCCGCGACCGGCGAGGCCTTGTGCGACGTGAACACCCAGGTCGGCGTGTCCCGCGCCGTCGACATCACCGACAGCGACAAAGGGAGACGTAGCTTGGCATCGAGCACGACGCGCACCGGCGAGCGCGCGAGCATGCCCGGCAACCGGCAGGTCAGCGCCGGATTGTCCGACAGCACCGTGCCGATGCCGACCAGGATGGCGTCGCTCTGCGCGCGCGTCGCGAACACGCGCTCGCGCGCCGGTTCGCCGGTGAGCTGGACCGGCTTGCGGCCGGCCAGGCCCACTTTGTTGTCCGCCGACAGCGCCAGCTTGAGCGTGACATGCGGGCGAGATTGAGTGATGCGCGCGATGTGACCGGCGTGCGCGCGGCGCGCCTCGTCGGCGCCGAGGCCGACGTCAACGTCGATGCCCTTCTCGCGCAGGCGCTCATGGCCCTGCCCGGCGATTTCCGGATTGGGATCTTCCAGCGCCGAGACGACGCGCTTGATGCCGGCCTTGATGATGGCGTCGGCGCACGGCGGCGATTTGCCGGTGTGCGAGCACGGCTCCAGCGTCGCATAGAGCGTGGCGCCGCGCGCGGCCTTGCCGGCCTGCTTCAAGGCCTCGACCTCGGCATGCGGACGGCCGCCGGGTTGCGTCCAGCCACGGCCGACAATGACGCCGTCCTTGACGATGACCGCGCCGACCGCCGGATTGGGCCAGGTATTGCCGAGCCCGCGCCGGCCCAGGGCCAAGGCGAGCGCCATGTAACGGATGTCTTCAGCCGAGGGATCGCTCATTTGCGGACAGGAACCGGCGGCGGCGCATCGAGCTCGTCGCCCGACAATTCGTCGAGCGCGGCGCGGAAGTCCTTCACCTCGCCAAAATTGCGGTACACCGAGGCGAACCGCACATAAGCGACGTCGTCGACCTCGCGCAGATGCGCCATCACGGTTTCGCCGATCGCCTCCGACGACACTTCGCTTTCGCCGCCGCTTTCCAGCTCGCGCACGATCTTCGACACCATCTGCTCGATGCGCTCGGGCTCGACGGCGCGCTTGCGCAGCGCGATCTGCACCGAGCGCATCAGCTTGTCGCGATCGAACGGCACGCGGCGGCCGTTGCGCTTGATGACGGTCAGTTCGCGCAACTGCACGCGCTCGAAGGTCGTGAAGCGGAAATTACAGGTCAGGCATACGCGGCGGCGGCGGATGACGGCCGAGTCTTCCGTCGGCCGTGAATCCTTCACCTGCGTATCGAGGCTGGCGCAACTCGGACACCGCATCTGTTATCCCCCGCGCTCAAAGCCGGACCGGCGATGACGCCTACTGATAAATCGGAAAACGCGAAATCAGCGTCTTCACCTTGTCGCGCACGCCGTTCTCGATCAACGTGTCTTCATCGACGCCCTTCTGCGACAGCACATCCAGCACCTCGACGATCATCGCGCCGATCTCGCGGAATTCCGCGACACCGAAACCGCGCGACGTGCCCGCCGGCGACCCCAGACGAATGCCCGACGTTATGGTCGGCTTTTCCGGATCGAACGGGATGCCGTTCTTGTTGCAGGTAATGTGGGCGCGGCCCAAGGCCAACTCGGCGACCTTGCCGGTCAGGCGCTTCGGCCGCAGATCGACCAGCATCAGATGGGTATCAGTGCCGCCCGAGACAATATCGAGGCCGCTCGACTTCAGCGTCTCGGCCAGCGCCTTGGCGTTCTCGACGACGTTCTTGGCGTAGGTGCGGAAGCTCGGCCGCAGCGCTTCGCCGAAGGCCACCGCCTTGGCCGCGATGACGTGCATCAGCGGCCCGCCCTGGATGCCGGGGAAGACGCGGCTGTTGACCTTCTTGGCGTGCTCGGGGCTGCGCGAGAAGATCATCCCGCCGCGTGGGCCGCGCAGGGTCTTGTGGGTGGTGGTGGTGACGAAGTCGGCGTGGCCGAAGGGGGTCGGATGCAGGCCGGTGGCGACCAGGCCGGCGATGTGCGCCATGTCGACGAAGAGCACCGCCTTGACCTTCTTGGCGATCGCGGCGAAGCGCTCGAAATCGAGGGTGCGCGAGTAGTTCGAGGCCCCGGCGATGATCATCTTGGGCTTGAACTCGACGGCGATGCGCTCGACCTCATCCATGTCCAGGGTCTGGTTCGCCTGCGAGACGCCGTAGCTCTGGATGGTGTAGTCGAGGCCGCTGAAGTTGAGCTTGTAGCCGTGGGTCAGGTGGCCGCCGTGGTCGAGGCTCATGCCGAGGACGCGGTCGCCCTTCTGCAGGCCGGCGGCCATGTAGACCGCCATGTTGGCCTGGCTGCCGGAGTGCGGCTGCACGTTGACGG
>CAIYTE010000120.1 GCA_903929045.1 uncultured Hyphomicrobiales bacterium | reverse complement strand
GACCAGATCGATATCGAGGATCGGGATTTCGAAAATGTAGGACTTGCGGCCCTTCTCGTTTTCGAAGAACAGCACGCCGATGAATTCCTCGCCGAGATAGGCTTCGAAGGAGTCCGTCTTCTTCGCCCGCGTCACGACGCGAATTTTTTCGTTGTCGAACTTGCGGCGCAGATAGGCATTGAGTGTCGGGATCGGCTGGATGCCCGGATCGTTGCCGATCTGGATGACCATGCGGAAGTTGAACGAACGATCGCCATCCTCGTCGTCGACATTGAGCAGACCGAGATCGTCCTCGCCGACGAAAATTTCGGCGGTGTCGTAGGTCTTCGGCACCACGCGAATATGCGGGTTGCCGAACAGCTTCTTCAAATACGCGTCGAGTTTTCTGACTTCGTGCACGTCCACCGGAGCGCTCCTTGGTAATGGCCGCGCCTAGTTGCCCGATTGCTCAGGCAGGTGCAAGCGCCGAAAAAGGGCTGAAAATCAGCCGTCCAGCATGATGCCGTAGAACATCTGATCCATGGCGCGCGACGGTTCCGGGCAACCGGCTTCGCCGACGACCTTGGCCGGAACGCCGGCAACCGTGGTGTTGTGCGGAACGGCCTTGATCACCACCGAACCGGCGGCGATGCGGGCGCAGTGCCCGACTTCGATATTGCCGAGAATCTTGGCGCCCGCGCCGATCATGACACCACGGCGGATTTTCGGATGACGGTCTTCGTGTTCCTTGCCGGTGCCGCCGAGCGTGACATCGTGCAGGATCGATACGTCGTCATCGATCACCGCGGTTTCGCCGACGACAAAGCCGGTGGCATGATCGAGGAAAATGCCGCGGCCGATTTTCGCCGCCGGATTGATGTCGCACTGGAACACCGCCGACGAGCGGCTCTGCAGATAGAGCGCGAAGTCCTTGCGGCCCTTGCCGTGCAGCCAATGCGACAGGCGGTGTGTCTGAATGGCGTGGAAACCTTTGTAATAGAGCACCGGCTCGAGAAAGCGCTTGGTCGCCGGATCGCGGTCGGCGGTGGCAACGATGTCGGCGCGGAAAGCTTCGCCGATCGCCGGCTGGTCGTTGAGCGCTTCCGTGAAGGCTTGGCGGATAAGGTCGCTGGACACGTCCGAATGGCCGAGCCGCTCGCTGACGCGATGAATGACGGCCTTCTCAAGCGTGTCGTGGTTGAGGATGTTCTCGAAAATGAACGTGGAGAGTTCCGGCTCACGCCGCGTGATCTCTTCCGCCTCGTGCCGGATTCGAGCCCAGCCCGGATCGACTTTGGCGAGGCCGTCGGTAGCCTTCGTCTGGAATTGAGCCATAGGTGAAATCTCCGGCCTCGGAACTGCTGGTCCCGTAGATAAACCTTTTATCACGGATCGTGAGAGGGCTTTAGCCCCCGCCTTTCGGCTTAGGGGCGCGTGCCTAAAAAGTCGATAACCCCTTGTTTATAAACCTTATCTCCGACGGCCATCATATGGTCGCGGTCCGGGATGTCGAGAACCCGGGCGCCCGGGATCAAGGCCGCGAGGCCATGGGCCGACCCCGCCACCGGATCTTTGGTGCCAACCGCCACCAGAACCGGGACGCCGATCGTTGCCACTTGGTCGCTTGTCAGCGTCTGCCGCGAACCGCGAATGCACGCCGCGAGCGCCCGCCGGTCGGACTTGGTCTGATCGGCGAAAGCGCGAAACGTCCGGCCCATCGGATCGGTGACGTCGGCGAGCGACGGCGCTTCCAGCGCCTCGGCGATGCTCATCGGCAGACCGACGCCGTCGACCAGATGAATGCCGAGCCCGCCGATGATCGCCGACCGCACGCGAGCGGCATGATTGAGCGCGAGGAACGCTGTGATGCGCCCGCCCATCGAGTAGCCCATGATGTCGGCGCGATCGATCTTGAGATGATCCATGAGCGTGGCGACATCGTCGGCCATCTTGTCGGTGTGATAGTCGTCCGGGTCGTAAAGCTTGCTCGACTGGCCGTGCCCTCGATTGTCGAGCGCGATCACGCGGCGGCCCGCGCGCGTCAGCGTCGTCACCCACGCGGTGTTGACCCAGTTCACGTCCTTGGTCGAGGCAAAGCCATGCACGAGCACGATCGGCTCACCCTCGCCTTCGTCGAGATAAGCGGTCTCGATACCGTCGTGATTGAAACTTGCCATCGTCATCTCCGCGAACGGCCCTGCGCTTAGCATCAAGCGGCGGCCGATGGCACCCGGCTTGCGAATTCTTTTGTGACCCAGTCGGCGAAGACCCGCACGCGCGGCGACAGCTGGCGGCTGTGCGGATACAACAACGAAACCGGCGTCGGCGACGGCGGAAACGCGGGCAAAACCTCGACCAGCGCGCCCGACGCCAGCGCCGGCGCGATATGGTAGCGCGGCACCTGAAGCAGACCGAAGCCAAGCCTGGCGAGATCGAAACTCGTCTCGCCGGCATTGACCGACACGGTCATCGGCAACGTCACTTTACGCAACGTGCCATCGACCATGAACTCCAGCGGAATGACATTCCGCGTCACCGACGAGACGAACGCAATCATGCGATGACCTTCGAGATCGTCCGGCGTTTGCGGCGTGCCGTGTTTCGCCAGATAGGCCGGACTGCCGCAGGTCACCTCATCGAGCATCGCGATGCGCCGGCCGACCATCGTACTGTCGCGCGGCTCGCCGCTGCGGATGACGCAATCGACGCCCTCCTCGACGAGATCGACCAGCCGGTCACCCTCGCCGATGTGGATCTGCATATACGGATACTCTTCGAAAAATCGCGGCAGGCTGGGCAGCAGGAAATGCCGCGCCAACGTACCGAACACATCAATGCGCAGCAGGCCGCGCGGCTTGGCACCGGTGAAGGCGCCCTCGGCGTCCTCGACATCGGCGATAATCGCCAGACAGCGCCGGTAATAGGCCTCGCCGTCGACGGTCGGGTTCACGCTGCGCGTCGTGCGGTTGAGCAGCCGCACGCCGAGCCGTTGCTCGAGCTGCTGCATCGCCTCGGTCGCAGTCGATCGCTTGATCGATAGGTCCGCTGCGGCGATCGAAAAGCTGCGCCGCTCCACGATCCGGGCGAACAGGCGCATGGCATCGAGACTGTCCATTATTCGTATTTTCCGAATTATGATGCCGATTTAAAGCACATTATCCGGCTTTTAGATAGGGCTATGTCTGGCTCCGAAACCTGAGGAGGATCAGACATGACCCGCAAAACCGCGATTATCACCGGCGCCTCGCGCGGCATCGGCGCTACTGTCGCCGAACGGCTTGCCCGCGACGGCTTCAACGTCGTCATCAATTATTCCAGCGATGCCGCATCGGCCGACGCCCTCGCTGCCAAGATCGGCACCGCCGCCATCGCCGTCAAAGGCGACGTCGCCGAACCCGCCGCCATGCGCGCGCTGTTCGACGCAGCCGAGGCCAAATTCGGCGGCGTCGATGTGCTCATCAACAATGCCGGCATCATGCAACTCGCGTCGTTCGCCGACGCCACCGACGCGCAGTTCGACCGGCAGTTCGCCGTCAACGTCAAAGGCACATTCAACACGATGCGCGAAGCCGCCAAGCGTTTGCGCAACGGCGGCCGTGTCATCAACTTCTCGACCAGCGTCGTCGGCACGCGCTTCGAAAATTACGGCATCTATGCCGCGACCAAGGCCGCCGTCGAAACCATGACCGCGATCATGGCGCGCGAAATGCGCGGTCGCGAGATTACCGTCAATGCCGTAGCACCAGGACCGACCGCGACCGAACTGTTCCTGAAAGGCAAGCCGTCCGAACTCGTCGACCGCATCGCCAAGATGAACCCGCTTGAGCGGCTCGGCAGCGTCGACGACATCGCCAACGCGGTGGCGTTTCTGGCCGGTCCCGAAGGCGGCTGGATCAATGGTCAGACGCTGCGCGCCAATGGCGGCATGGTCTGACGGTTAAGCGCGCACCGCCATCGCTTCATAGCGGCGGCGGCGCACGTTCTTGCGCCAGTTCAACACCCGCTGCGTGCCGCGTTCGGTCGCGCTCTTGAGCGCGGAGACGAAGGTAAAGAGTGTGAACAGCGCGCCGAGAATCCACAGGCCGAGATCGAAGGTCGCGACCGTCAGCGCGATTGCGCCGCGGCCGAGTGTTTTCAGGATCGCGCGCGTCTTGCCGCCCTGCTTCTCGGCAAGCTTGGCGACCTGCGCCATTTCGCGTGGCGACTCCGCAATCTTGAGGCCTTCAAGCGCCGCCTTGGTGCCGGCTTTGGACTGAACGCGGCCGACATCGCGCGCGATGTTCAACAGTCCGCCGGCGCGCTCGACCTTCACCGCTTCGCGCGCGGCACGGATCGCCACCGCGGGCTCGGTGATCGACGCACCGGCAATCGCGCCCTTGAGGCGGCCCCAGTCGACGACGCCGCGCATCAGGCGCGCCATGCTGGCGGCGAGATCGGCGCTCAGTTGTCCCGTCTTGCGCGCCGCTTTGGCCACCGACAAACCAACCCGCGCCGGCGCACCGGCCCCGAGCGTCGCGTAAGTGCCTGCGGTGATCGCCAGACCGACGCAGGCCAGCCCCAGCACCAGTTCATCGGCCTGTTGCCCGGTCGCCAGCCGCGTGCCTTCGCGCGCGGCGTCGCGAATGTCGCCGAAGACGAACAGATCGCTCAGCGCCGTGCCGGCAAAGCCCGCCATGTCGTTCGGCTCGCCGGTGACGACACCCATGGCGAAGCTTTCCATCGCATGCCGCGTCGTCGCCGCTTCCGCGACCGCAACATCGACCTTCGCCGTCAGCGCCGGGTCGAGCGCGACATGGCGTTCGTTCGCCAGCAGCACGAAGCTCTGCGCCAGATCGGCATCCTTCGCCGCCAGCGCGGCGTCGATCTCGCGCTGTGCCACCGTCGTGTCGAAGGCGCCGTCGAGCGCGCGGTCGGCGATCTGCGACGGGTCGTCCTCAATCGACAGTTGGGTATTGGCGTCAACGCCGCGCGGCACGACGTAACAGGCCGCACCCGCCAGCACGGCGGCGATCAGCAGGACCGGCGCCAAACGCCGTGGCCGCACGGCCGCTCCCGGCGCAACGAACACCCTCGGTTCGTCGACCCGGCCCGGCATGACGATCCCTGGAGGCGCCAATCCCTGCGCGTCGCGCATCTTCCGTTCGATCCCGTTGGGGATAAATCGTACCCGATTCGATGTCCCGCGGATGAAACGCGCCCGATTCACGGCTGTTCCATGACAGCTTCGCCAACAGGCTTAAGGGTTTACGAACGGTGACAGGATGACGCGGCCTCGCTATGGTGCGGGCAGCATCTGGCGAATAACCAAGGACCGACCCATGGCGGAACACGTCGTCCCCCATTTCCATACCGATCCCGGCGTCCCGGTGATCGAAATCGGGGCGCACGAGTTCATGTGCGTCGGCGCGACGCCGCCTTACGACCATCCGCACGTATTCCTCGACATGGGCGATGCCGACGAAATCATCTGTCCGTATTGCTCGACGCTCTATCGCCTCGACCATGCGCTGGACTCACACGCGGCCAAGCCGCCGGAATGCGCGCTGCCGCTGACGGCCGCCGCCTGAACGACCATTCGGAGCTCTGAGCTGTGGCGACCGCGCGTCATGTCATCGTGGCCGGCGCAGGCATCGCCGGGCTGACCGCTGCGCTGTCGCTGGCGCGCAATGGCCTTCGCGTCACCGTGCTTGAGCAGGCCGCGCGCCTCGAAGAAGCCGGCGCCGGCATTCAGCTCTCCCCCAACGCCACGCGCGTGCTGATCGATCTCGGCCTGCGCGACCTGCTGGCGCCCGCCGTGATCACGCCGCAGGCCGTGCGTGTCATGAACGGCGGCTCCGGCCGCGAGATCGTGCGCATACCGCTGGCCGACGGCGAAAGCCGTTATGGCGCGCCGTACTGGATCGTGCATCGCGGCGATTTGCAGGCCGCGCTCGCCGCGGCGGCAAAGACCACGATCGACATCCGGCTTCTGCTCGGCACCAAGCTCGAAGACTTCGTCACCCACGGCAACGGCGTCACCGTGCAGGGCCGCAACGGCCGGCAGATGATCGACGAGCGCGGCGTCGCGCTGATCGGCGCCGACGGCATCTGGTCGACGGTCGGCACGTTGCTCAAGCGGCAGAACCGGCCGCGCTTTCGGCACCGCACCGCCTGGCGCGCCCTGATCGCGGCCGATGATGCGCCGGCGGAATTCCGCGCGCCTTTCGTGCATCTCTGGCTCGGCATGGATGCGCATCTGGTGCACTACCCGGTGAAAGGCGGCCGCCTCATCAACGTCGTCGCCATCGTCAATGACGAATGGAATGGCGAAGGCTGGTCGGCGCCGGGCGAGCCGGAGGAAATCCTGCGCCACTTCGCGCGCTTCTCGTGGAGCGACAAAGCGCGCGAACTGATCGCGATGCCGAAGCAATGGACCAAGTGGGCGCTCTATGAGCGGGGCTCGCCCTTCGCCGGTGGCGTCGGGCCTGTGACCATGATCGGCGACGCCGCCCACCCGATGCTGCCCTTCCTGGCGCAAGGCGCCGGCATGGCGATCGAGGATGCCGCCGTGCTCGGCGCCATGCTTGGCAAATATATCGACGATCCGGCCGATGCGCTGCGCGCCTATGAAGGCGCGCGGCGTCACCGCACCGCACGGGCCCAAGCTGCCTCCGCCAAGCAGGCCAAAATCTACAGCAAGACCGGCCCCGAGGCCCTGATCCGCAATCTGGTGATGAAAACAATGGGCGGAGAAAGACTCCGCCGCCGCTACGACTGGCTCTATAATTGGAAGCCGCCGGAAACGGCGACGCCCACCTCTTTGCAAATGCCTCCGGAATAAGAGGGCAGCCTCATGTTGTTTCCCGCCACCGTCGCCGGCAGCCTGCCGAAACCGTCCTGGCTCGCCGAACCCGACAAGCTGTGGCCGCAGTGGCGGCTGCAAGGCGCCGATCTCGCGCAAGGCAAACTCGACGCCACGTTGCTGGCGCTCAAGCTTCAGGAAGACGCGGGCCTCGACATCGTCGGCGACGGCGAACAATCGCGCCAGCATTTCGTCCACGGCTTCCTCGAATTCGTCGACGGCATCGACTTCGCGCACAAGGTGGAAATGGGTATTCGGGGCGACCGCTATAAAGCGATGGTGCCGGTCGTGAACGGCGCCCTCACGCTGAAAGGCCGTGTGCATCAGACGGAAGCGAAGTTCGCCCGTGCGCATACCAGGAAGCAACTCAAGATCACCCTGCCCGGCCCGATGACGATCTCGGATACGGTCGCGGACTCGCACTACGGCGACAAGATCAAGATGGCGATGGCCTTCGCCGATCTGCTGAACAAGGAAGCCCGCGCGCTGGAAGCCGACGGCGTCGACGTCATTCAGTTCGACGAGCCCGCCTTCAATGTCTTCATGGGCGAAGTGTCCGGCTGGGGCATCGAAGCTTTGCACCGCGCCATCGATGGCCTGAAATGCACCACCGCCGTGCACATCTGTTACGGCTACGGCATCAAGGCCAATATCGACTGGAAGAATTCACTCGGCACCGAGTGGAAGCAGTACGAAGAGATTTTTCCGGCGCTGGCCAAGAGCCGCATCAATCAGATCTCGATCGAGGCGATCAATTCGCGCGTGCCGCTCAAGCTGATGTCGCTGCTCGAAGGCAAGGACATTCTCGTCGGCGTCATTGACGTCGCCAATGACACGGTCGAGACGCCGGAGCAGATCGTCCAGGTCATCGGCGAGGTCATGAAGTTCGTGCCGAAGGAGCGCATTGTCGCCTGCACCAATTGCGGCATGGCGCCGATGCATCGCGACGTCGCCGAGGCCAAGCTCGTGGCGCTCGGCAAGGGCGTGGCGCTGGCGCGCGAGACCTACGCCTAACCCGTCACCCTGAGGTGGCCGCCGAAGGCGGCCCTCGAAGGGCGACGGGCCAATATCTCATCCAACGGGCCGCTCATCCTTCGAGGCTCGCCATAGCGCGTCGAAGACGCGCGTAAACGCGCTTATGGCTCGCACCTCAGGATGACGGAAAGCCACCCTTCGCATTCCGGCCAATCTCACCTATGTAGGGACCAAAGGCTGGACCCGTGAACGACCACCACCATCGCCACGCCGCACCCACCGACCACGCCGCGATCGATCCGGTCTGCGGCATGACGGTCGATCCGCATACGGCGAAGCACCGCGCCGAGCTTCACGGCCATCCGTACTATTTCTGCTCGGGCGGCTGCCGCACCAAGTTCGTTGCCGATCCGCAAAAGTATCTCGGACCCCGCACGCCCGCGCCCGTCGGCGAAGGCGCGATCTACACCTGCCCGATGCATCCGGAGATCCGGCAGCCTGGGCCCGGCTCCTGCCCGATGTGCGGCATGGCGCTGGAGCCGGAAATGCCGTCGGCGGACACGGGCCCCAATCCCGAGCTCACCGACTTCACGCGCCGCTTCTGGATCGGCCTCGCACTCGCATTGCCGGTGATGGCGCTCGATATGGGTGCGCATATTTTCGGCGCGCACAACTGGGTCGAGCCGCGCCTGTCGAATTACATCCAGTTCGCGCTCGCCACGCCGGTCGTGTTGTGGGCCGGCGCGCCGTTCTTTGAGCGCGGCTGGCAATCGCTGATCACGCGCAACCTCAACATGTTCACGCTGATCGCGATGGGCACCGGCGTTGCCTACGCCTACAGCGTCGTCGCCACCTTCGCGCCCGGCATCTTCCCGCATGAATTTCGCGGCCATGACGGCGCACCTGCGGTGTACTTCGAAGCAGCGGCGATGATCACCGTGCTGGTGCTGATCGGCCAGGTGCTCGAACTGCGCGCGCGCGAAGCAACCTCCGGCGCGATCAAGGCGCTGCTCGATCTGGCGCCGAAGACCGCGCGCCGCGTCAAGCAAGACGGCAGCGACGAGGACGTACCGCTCGACACCGTTCATGCCGGCGACACCTTGCGCGTCCGGCCCGGCGACAAGGTGCCGGTCGACGGCATCGTGCTCGACGGCCACTCCTCGCTCGATGAATCCATGGTGACGGGCGAGTCCATGCCCGTTTCCAAGGACAAGGACGCGCGCGTCATCGCGGGAACGCTCAATAAAAGCGGTAGCTTTACCATGCGCGCCGACAAGGTCGGCCGCGACACACTTCTGTCCCAAATCGTCCAGATGGTGGCCAAGGCGCAACGCAGCCGCGCGCCGATCCAGCGCCTCGCCGATCAGGTGGCGGGCTGGTTCGTGCCGGCGGTGATCGCGGCGGCGCTCGCGGCATTCGCGGCCTGGGTCCTGTTCGGTCCCGAGCCGCGCTTTGCTTATGGGCTGGTGGCGGCGGTCAGCGTGCTGATCATCGCCTGTCCCTGCGCGCTGGGTCTGGCGACGCCCATGTCGATCATGGTCGGTGTCGGCCGTGGCGCGCATGCCGGTGTGTTGATCAAGAATGCGGAAGCCTTGGAGCGGATGGAAAAGATCGACACGCTCGTCGTCGACAAAACCGGCACCTTGACCGAGGGCAAGCCCAAGGTGACGGCGGTCGTGCCCGCGTACGGTTTCGATGAAACGCAGGTGCTGCGCTTTGCCGCCAGCGCCGAGCGCAACAGCGAGCATCCGCTGGCTGCCGCGATCGTCGCCGAAGCCAAGGCACGCACTATCGAGCTCGGCACCGTACGCGGCTTCGACTCGCCGGCCGGTAAAGGCGTCATCGGCATCGTCGAGGGCAAACGCCTCGCGCTCGGCAACGCAAAATTCCTCGCCGAACTCGGCATCGATACGTCGTCGCTCGCCGACGAAGCGGAAAGACTGCGCGCCGACGGCGCCACTGCCATTTTTCTTGGCCTCAACGGCAAGCCCGCCGGCATCATCGCCATTGCCGATCCGGTAAAGGCGACAACTCCCGCCGCGCTCCAATCGCTGCGCGATCTCGGCATTCGCGTCGTCATGCTGACCGGCGACAATAAAACCACCGCGCACGCCGTCGCCAGGCGCCTCGGCATCACGGAAGTCGAAGCCGAGGTGCTGCCCGATCAGAAATCGGACGTCGTCGACAAGCTGACACGCGAAGGCCGCGTCGTCGCCATGGCCGGCGATGGCGTCAACGACGCCCCCGCGCTCGCCGCGGCGCAGGTCGGCATCGCCATGGGCACCGGCTCGGACGTCGCCATCGAAAGCGCGGGCATCACGCTGCTCGGCGGCGATCTCACCGGCATCGTCAAGGCGCGCGCTTTGTCGAAAGCGGTGATGGGCAACATCCGCCAGAACCTGTTCTTCGCTTTCATCTATAACGCCGCCGGTGTGCCGATTGCCGCCGGCGTGCTCTATCCCGCCTTCGGGCTGTTGCTGTCGCCCATCATCGCCGCGGCGGCGATGGCGCTCTCCTCCGTCAGTGTCGTCGGCAACGCGTTGCGCCTGCGCCGCGTCGAACTCTAGGATTTACGAATGCGTCTTGCGCTTGCCACTGCCGCCCTGCTCGCCTGCACCGCCACGGCCCACGCCGCCGAATGGCGCGTGCAGAAGATCGACACGCCGGCGCGCGTCAACGCCATCGAGACCGTCGATGGTCAGGTGCGCGTCAATGCCGGCGGCCTGTGGTACCGGCTCGCGTTGCAGGACAAGAGCAGCACGCTCACCTTTTACGACGACATGCCGGAGAAGATGAAACTCCCCGACGGCGCCTCACCCGACAGCCGCGTCGTCACCGGCAAGCGCGACATCGCGCGGGCCTGGTTTGCCGAACCGAGCAGCTCCTACGACCACGGCATCCTCGGCGAGAAGACCGATCCTACCGCGCTCATCATCGAGCGCACCGACGGCAGCCGTTACACGATCAAGCTCGGGGCGGATGCCGTGTTCGAAGACGTCGAGCCGCGGCTCGCCGATCTCGACGGCGACGGCAAGGACGAGATCATTGTCGTGAAGTCGTATCTCGCGCGCGGCTCCGCCCTGGCCGTGATCGGCGAGCGCAAGGGCAAATACGAGATCGTCGCCGAAACGCCACCGCTCGGCGCGCCGCACAAGTGGCTCAATCCGGCCGGTATTGCCGACTTCAACCATGACAGCCGCGCCGACATCGCGGTGGTGCGCCAGCCGCATGTCCTCGGACAATTGGAATTGTGGAGCTATGTCGCCGGCAGCTTGCGCAAGACCGCCGAAATGCCGGATGCCGGCAACCACGTCTCCGGGTCACGCGCGTTGAAGATGAGCGCGACCGCCGATTTCGACGATGACAAAACGCAGGATCTGGTGGTGCCGTCGCTCGACCGCAGCCGGCTGCGGTTTCTGTCATTCGTGCCGTCGCACGAAATCGCCAGCGTCGAACTGCCGGCCAAGGCGGTCACCAATCTCGGACTGGTCGCCATCGAGAACAGCCCGCCGGCCGTGGTGGTTGGCCTGGCCGACGGGTCGCTGGTCGTGGTGCGGACCGACTAGGCCTAGAACACCGCGAGATATTTCAAGAGCGAGATGATGCCGATCACGATGACGATGACTCGCGCGATCTGCTTGGCGCGGCCGTCGATCGGCAGCATGTTGATGAGATAAAGCACGAGAATGATAACGAGAAACGTGATCAGAAGACTGATCAAAACACCTGTTGCCATAGCTGCCCCCGTTGATGCCACCGGCGTGGCGTTGTTGCCATCAGTGCAGCAATAATAGTTCCGGAACCAAAAAGTTCCGTCAGATGCAGCGGAAGCCGGCTAGCGCGTGTTCTGGGGCGGCAGCGCCGCAATCGGCTTGCATTCCTTGGCCGCCGCTTCGGCCCGCAGTTCGTCGAGATCGCCCGAGGTCTCGGCATATTCGGTCCGGTAGGCTGCGCCCGAGATGAGGCGGCCATCGAACGACGTCTCGGCTTTCGCCATCAACTCCTCGAGCTGCTTGCGACGGCTCATCACGCCTTTGACGCGGTTCTCGAGCTGCTGGCAGTCGTAATTCAGATAACGGCCGGGCGCGACCAGCAACCGTCCGGCGAAGTCGCGGTTGGACGAGCCGCAGCCGGCGAGCATCAGCGACAGCAGCGCGGCCGAGACCGGCAAAAATCTCTTGCAATGATTCATCTGCGATCGGTGCCCGCTAAATCTGTCGATACTTTGATTGCTGGTGCGGACGGCCGGACTCGAACCGGCACGGACATTTCTGTCCTAGGGATTTTAAGTGCGACCATCGTTACCTAAGCTATTGATTTAATTTATTAATTCTGAGTCGAAAAGGGTCTGTGCTAAAATCTGTGCTAAAAATCGACAAAAAATCACTTCAAAAAATCTGATGCGG
>CAIYTE010000119.1 GCA_903929045.1 uncultured Hyphomicrobiales bacterium | reverse complement strand
GGCTTGCGCGACGTCCAACCACTGCATCGGCAACGCGGCCGAGCTCATTCAGTGGGGCAAGCAGGACCTGGTGTTCGCCGGTGGCTCGGAAGAACTGCACTGGACCCTGTCGAACATGTTCGACGCCATGGGCGCGATGTCGACCAAGTACAACGACACGCCGGCCACCGCTTCGCGCGCCTATGACGTCAGCCGCGACGGTTTCGTCATCGCCGGCGGCGCCGGTGTGCTGGTGCTCGAAGAGCTTGAACACGCCAAGGCGCGCGGCGCGAAGATCTACGCCGAAGTTGCCGGTTATGGCGCGACCTCGGATGGCGACGACATGGTGGCGCCGTCGGGCGAAGGCGCGATGCGCTGCATGAAGATGGCGCTCGAAACCGTGAAGGTGCCGATCGACTACATCAATCCGCACGCCACGGCGACGCCGGTGGGCGATGCCGCCGAAATCGGCGCGATCCGCGAAGTGTTCGGCGACAAGTGCCCGGCGATTTCGGCGACCAAGTCGCTCACCGGCCACTCGCTCGGCGCTGCCGGCGTGCAGGAAGCGATCTACTCGCTGCTGATGATGAACAACGGCTTCATGTGCGAGAGCGCCAACATCCAGACCATCGATCCGGCCTTTGCCGACATGCCGATCCTGCGCGAGCGCAAGGACAACGTGAAGCTCGGCGCCGTGCTGTCGAATTCCTTCGGCTTCGGGGGCACCAACGCTTCGCTCGTGTTCAAGCACGTCGACGCCTGATTTTTTCTCACGAACACGCAACTGGATTTCGACTTATGCCGGGATTGATGGACGGAAAACGCGGCCTGATCATGGGGGTCGCCAATGACCATTCCATCGCCTGGGGCATCGCCAAGACGCTGCACGCCCACGGCGCGCAGATCGCCTACACCTATCAGGGCGATGCGCTGCTCAAGCGCGTCAAGCCGCTCTCCGAGCAGACCAAATCCGACATCATCCTGCCGTGCGACGTCGAGGATATTTCGACGGTCGATGCGGTTTTCGCCACGCTCAAGGAGAAGTGGGGCACCATCGACTTTTTCGTCCACGCGGTCGGCTTCTCGGACAAGAACGAGCTGAAGGGCCGCTTCGCCGACAATACGCGCGAGAATTTCGTGCGCACCATGGTCATCTCCTGCTTTTCCTTCGCGGAGAGCGCCAAGCGCGCGGCGGAGCTGATGCCGAATGGCGGCTCGCTGGTCACGCTCACGTACAACGGCGGCGATCGCGCCATGCCCAATTACAATGTCATGGGTCTGGCCAAGGCAGCGCTTGAGTCCTCGGTGCGCTATCTCGCCGTCGATTTCGGGCACCAGAATATCCGCGTCAACGCCATCTCGGCAGGGCCGATCCGGACTTTGGCCGGCGCGGGCATTGGCGACGCCCGCTATATGTTCGCGTTTCAGCAGAAATATTCGCCGCTCGGTCGCGGCGTGACTCTCGAAGAGCTCGGCGGCGCGGGACTTTATCTGTGCTCGGATTTGTCCGGTGGCGTCACCGGTGAAATCCATTTCGTCGACAGTGGCTACAACGTCATCGCCATGCCGCAGCCCGATGCGCTCAGAGCTGCCGCCGGCAGCGTCGAGAACGGCGACAAGTAGTTATCTCCCCATGCCAAGAAAAAGCCGCCCCCGGAAGGGGCGGCTTTGACGCAACTTAGCTCGACGCACGGACGATCAGGAATGGTGATCGGCGTGCTTCTTCGACGCATGATCGTGATGCTCGGCCGCGTGGAGCGTGTGGCCGTGCGCGACCTTCGAATGATGCGCGGCTTTTTCATGATCGCCGCTCTTGGCGTGCTTCGCGGCTTCGCGATGATGCTTGGCGGCGTGGTCGTGATGGTCGGCGGCTTTTTCGTGGTGTTCGTGGATGTCGTGACTGCTCATTATTTTTCTCCCGGAGTTAAGCTCTCGTGACGCACCGGGATTTATCCGTCATTCGGTGAAGTAAATAAGACGCGCGAATGGCGCTTTGAATGTCGCTGCTCGCGGCGAGGGTTCGCAGCGGGACATTGATGACGATTTTACGCAACCCTCGGCCACCTTAGCGTCGGCAATACGCCGATTGATATTGCAGCAAGAGCCAAAAAAACGGCCGGGAAATTCCCGGCCGTTTTACTTTGTCGATGCAGCGGAGCGTTATTCAGCCGCCTCAAGCGCCGGCTGGGCGGCAACGTCGAAGCGGTCGTTGTTCATCACCTTGACCCAGGCCGCGACGAAGTCCTTGACGAACTTCTCCTTCGAGTCGGCGCAGGCATAGACCTCCGCCAGCGCACGCAGCTGCGAGTGCGACCCGAAAATGAGGTCGACGCGCGTGCCGGTCCACTTCACCGCGTTGGTCTTGCGGTCGCGGCCTTCGTAGGCGTCGCCGGCCGCCGACCAGGCGGTGCTCATGTCGAGCAGGTTGACGAAGAAGTCATTCGTCAGCTTGCCCGGCGTCTTGGTGAAGACGCCATGCTTGGCGCCACCGGCATTGACGCCGAGGACGCGCAGGCCGCCGACCAGCACCGTCATTTCGGGCGCGGTGAGGGCCAGCAGTTGCGCCTTGTCGATCAACGCTTCTTCCGGCGCCATGAACTGCCGCTTGCTGCTGATGTAGTTGCGGAAGCCGTCGGCCCGCGGTTCGAGCGGCGCGAAGGATTCGACATCGGTCTGATCCTGCGACGCATCCGTACGTCCCGACTTGAACGGCACGGTGATGGTCACGCCGGCATCTTTCGCCGCCTTTTCGATTGCCGCAGTGCCGCCAAGAACGATGAGGTCGGCAAGCGACACTCTCTTGAAGTCTTTCTGGATGACTTCGAGATTGTTCAGCACCGTCTTCAGGTCAGCCGGATTGTTGGCGTCCCAGTCCTTCTGCGGGCTGAGGCGGATGCGCGCGCCGTTAGCGCCGCCACGCTTGTCGGATTTGCGGAACGTCGACGCCGACGCCCAGGCCGTCGCGACGAGCTGCTGCACCGTGAGACCCGAGGCGAGAATCTTCGCCTTGAGCGTAGCAACATCCGCGTCGCTGAGCGTGACGCCCCCGGCCGGGATCGGGTCCTGCCAGATCAAGGTTTCCTTCGGCACCAGTGTGCCGAGGTACCGCACACGCGGGCCCATGTCGCGGTGCGTGAGCTTGAACCACGCCCTTGCAAACGCGTCGGCGAACTGATCCGGATGCTCGTAGAAGCGCCGCGAGATCTTCTCGTAGGCTGGGTCAAAGCGCAGCGCGAGATCCGACGTCAGCATCATCGGCAGCTTTTTCTTCGACGGATCATGCGCGTCGGGGATCGACGCTTCCGCGCCCTTGGCGACCCACTGCTGCGCGCCGCCGGGGCTCTTGGTCAGCTCCCACTCGTACTTGAACAGGTTGTCGAAGAAGTGGTTGCTCCACTTGGTCGGCGTCTGCGTCCAGGTCACTTCCAGACCGCTGCCGATCGCATCGCCACCGACACCGGTGCCGTGCTTGCTCTGCCAGCCGAGGCCCTGTGCTTCAATGGCGTCGCCTTCGGGATCGACTCCGACGAAGGACGGATCGCCCGCGCCATGCGTCTTGCCGAAGGTATGGCCGCCGGCGATCAGCGCGACGGTTTCTTCGTCGTTCATCGCCATGCGGAAAAAGGTTTCGCGGATATCCCGCGCCGAAGCGAGCGGATCGGGCTTGCCGTTCGGGCCTTCCGGATTGACGTAGATGAGGCCCATCTGCACGGCGCCGAGCGGTTCGGACAGTTCGCGTTCGCCGCTGTAGCGTTCGTCGCCAAGCCATGTGCCCTCAGGGCCCCAATACAGCTCTTCCGGCTCCCACACATCGGCGCGGCCGCCGGCGAAACCGAAGGTCTTGAACGCCATCGACTCGAGCGCGACGTTGCCGACGAGCACGAACAGATCGGCCCAGGAGATTTTCTTGCCGTACTTCTGTTTGATCGGCCACAGCAGGCGGCGCGCCTTGTCGAGGTTGACGTTGTCCGGCCACGAATTGAGCGGCGCGAAGCGCTGCTGACCGGCGCCGGCGCCGCCACGTCCGTCGGTGATGCGGTAGGTGCCGGCCGAGTGCCAGGCGAGACGGATGAACAGGCCGCCGTAGTGACCGAAGTCCGCCGGCCACCAGGGCTGCGAGTCGGTCATCAGCGCGTGCAGGTCCTTGATCACGGCATCGAGGTCGAGGCTTTCGAATTCCTTGGCGTAGTTGAAATTCTTGCCCATCGGATCGGCGTCGGGATGCGTCGCATGCAGCACGCCGATATCGAGATGCTCAGGCCACCAGTCGCGGTTACGTTGGCCGCCTTTGCCATGCATCACCGGGCATTTGCCCGCGCTTTTGTCATCGGTTTTTGCGTCCATGTGGCTCTCCGTTTTTTTATGTGACTGGGGCCTCTTAAAGCCTTCGCGCGGCACGATAACGACAGTTTTGATAAGGTCTAATCTTATTGATTGGCTGTCGTGATAAGATTATCTTATTGCGATGATCACTCTTCGACAGCTTCGCTATCTCTCGGCACTCGCCCGACACCGGCATTTCGGGCGGGCCGCAGAGGACTGCGCCGTCACCCAACCGGCGCTGTCGATGCAGATCCGCGAGCTGGAGCGTGAAATCGGCACCGAGCTGATCGAACGGAGGCCCGGCGATATCGCGCTGACTGAGACAGGGCGGGAGGTGGCCGCGCGCGCCGAGCAGATCCTGACGGCATCGCGCGATCTCGTCGATTTCGCGCGCCACCGCGACGTGCTCAGCGGCCCGTTGCGGCTCGGCATTATTCCGACATTGGCGCCCTACATTCTGCCGCGCGTGCTGCCGCGGCTGCAGGGGGCCTATCCGCAATTGCGTCTCGAAGTGCGGGAAACGCAGACCAAGATGCTGCTGGAGGAGCTGACCCGCGGCGTGCTTGATGCGGTGATGCTCGCTTTGCCGGCGGAAGGGGCCGACGTCGAAACATGGCCCTTGTTCACCGACGCATTTCTGCTGGCGGTGCCGGCGAACGATGCTTCGCTGCCGCAAGGGCGTGTCAGCATCGAGGATGTCGATCAGCGCAAACTCATCTTGCTGGAGGAAGGTCACTGCCTGCGCGATCAGGCTTTGGCGTTTTGCGGCGCCCCGCGACGGGATGCGCCTGCAAGTCTCGGCGCGACATCGCTGGCGACGGTGATCCAGATGGTCGCCAACGGTTACGGCGTCACCTTGATGCCGCAGGTCGCCATCGATGCCGAAGCGCATGACGACCGCGTGCGGCTGTTGCGGTTCCGCGATCCGGAGCCCGGGCGTAGCATTGGGCTGGCGTGGCGGCGGACCTCGCCGCGCCGCAAGGATTTCGAGGCGCTCGGCAAGCTCGTTGCCGAAACCTTCGCGGCCATGACGCAAGGCAATTTAAAAGCAAAACGCGCGGCCCGTTGATCGAGCCGCGCGTTTCTTAAAATCAGAACTTCGTTTAGCGCTTCACCGGCGCGAAGGGCAGCGCGTTGAGAAGCTTGCTCTCCTGGCTGACGAGATAGCCGGCTTCAGCGCTCATCTCGATATACTTCTGCCACTCCGGATCCTTCTGAAGCGCGGCGCGGCGCGTCATGCGGTCGTTGACGTCCGCATAGGCCCACATATGGATGAAGCTGTTCACGTCGCCGTGCTCATGCGTGAAATAGCCGACAGGATCGCCCAGGTGCTTTCTCTGGGTGGCGAAGCCGTGCTTCTCGTAGGTCGCCAGGTGCTTCTTGATGGTGCCGGGACGGCAGGTATAGGTGCGGTGTTCGACGATCATTGCGCTTCCTCAGGTTTGTTACGCGGGCTTCTTATCACCGTTTCGAGCGCTCCGCTTTCACACAAAGAAAAAGGGCGGCCCGAAAGCCGCCCTTTCAATTTCTTGGCTATGAACGAAGCTTACTCGGCGGCCGGTTGGGCGTCCTGGCCCTTGGCTTCGAGATCTTCGCCGGTGGCCTGATCGACCGCCTTCATCGACAGGCGGACCTTGCCGCGCTCGTCGACGCCCAGCAGCTTCACCTTGACCTTGTCGCCTTCCTTGACGACGTCGGTGACCTTGTTGACGCGCGCCGCAGCCAGCTGGCTGATGTGCACGAGGCCGTCCTTGGCGCCAAAGAAGTTGACGAAGGCGCCGAAGTCCATGGTCTTCACCACGGTGCCTTCATAGATCTTGCCCGGCTCCGGATCGGAGGCGATCGACTTGATCCAGTTGATCGCGGCCTTGATCGACTCGCCGTCGGCCGAGGCTACCTTCACCGAACCGTCGTCCTCGATGTTGATTTTGGCGCCGGTCTTTTCGACGATCTCGCGGATCACCTTGCCGCCGGTGCCGATCACTTCACGGATCTTGTCGGTCGGGATCTTGAACATCTCGATGCGCGGTGCGTGCTCGCCGAGTTCGGCGCGCGCCGAAGTGAGCGCCTTCGCCATTTCGCCGAGGATGTGCAGACGGCCACCCTTGGCTTGGTCGAGAGCGACCTTCATGATCTCCTCGGTGATGCCGGCGATCTTGATGTCCATCTGCAGCGATGTGACGCCCTGATCGGTACCGGCCACCTTGAAGTCCATGTCGCCGAGGTGATCTTCATCACCCAGGATGTCCGAGAGAACGGCGAAGCGCTTGTCCTCGAGAATGAGGCCCATCGCGATGCCCGCGGCCGGACGCTTGATCGGCACGCCGGCGTCCATCAATGCGAGCGAACCGCCGCACACCGAGGCCATCGACGACGAACCGTTGGATTCGGTGATCTCCGAAACCAGACGGATCGTGTACGGGAATTCCTCGGCCTTCGGCAGCAGAGGATGCAGCGCGCGCCAGGCGAGCTTGCCGTGGCCGATTTCGCGCCGCTTGGTGCCGCCCATGCGGCCCGTTTCACCGACCGAGTAGGGCGGGAAGTTGTAGTGCAGCAGGAACGATTCCTTGTAGGAGCCCTGCAGCGCGTCGATCCACTGTTCGTCTTCGGCGGTGCCGAGC
>CAIYTE010000118.1 GCA_903929045.1 uncultured Hyphomicrobiales bacterium | reverse complement strand
TGCAGCATCGCGCCGCCTTCCCACCAGCCCGGATAGTAGTAGTACTTCGCGACCTTGGCGAAGCCGAGCTTCTCGTCATCATACGGACCGACCCACTCGGCCGCGTCGATGGTGCCCTTCTCGAGCGCCGGATAAATGTCGCCGCCGGCAACCTGCTGCGGCACGACGCCGAGCTTGGACAGGATCTGCCCGCCGAAACCGGCGATGCGGAATTTGAGGCCCTGGAGATCGGAGACTTCCTTGATCTCCTTGCGGAACCAACCGCCCATCTGACATTCGGTGTTGCCGCACATCAGCGCCGTGAAGTTGTATTTCTTGTAGAAGTCGTTGGCGAGTTCGCCCGCGCCGCCGAACTCCATCCACGACTGCTGCATGCGCGCATTGAGACCGAACGGCTGCGACGTGAACAGGCTGAAGGTCGGATCCTTGCCGACGTAGTAGTACGACGCCGTGTGGCACATTTCGACGGTGCCGTTCTGCACCGCGTCCGCGGCCTGCAGACCGGGAACGATTTCACCGGCGGCGAAGCACTGGATCTGGAATTTGTTGTCGGTCATTTCGGCGACCGCTTTCGAGAACACTTCCGACGCGCCATACAAGGTGTCGAGCGACTTCGGGAAGCTCGACGTCAGACGCCACTTCGTCTCTGGGTTTGACTGGGCGATGGCGGGGCTCGCTACCGCGGCGGTCGCAAG
Source organism: uncultured Hyphomicrobiales bacterium (assembly GCA_903929045.1). Taxonomy (GTDB): domain Bacteria; phylum Pseudomonadota; class Alphaproteobacteria; order Rhizobiales; family Xanthobacteraceae; genus Pseudolabrys. The sequence continues at coordinate 46,045 of CAIYTE010000118.1, read as the reverse complement.
ACCAGCAGTCGCGGCGCCAAGAAATTGACGGCGTTTCATATCGGTTTCACTCCAGTTATTTTTTTCAAGGTCGGCGCCGCCCGGATTGGCGGTTCTGACATTTTGCAAAGCAGGTCGGCGCTATTGTGACAAGCACCAACGCACCATCACTTAGTCGCGCCGCGTTCAATTCTTCGCTGCAGTGCAGCGAATCTAAACACGCGCGACGACAAAACGCTGCGTAGATTCAATTGGTTAAGAATTCAGGTATCCGCTTACGGCAGCTTGGCGGCGGCGGCTTCAATCCTTGCCACCGCACGCTGGAATGCCGGATCGTCAAAAGCCGTTTCTTTAGGTGCGGTCACGGCAGGCTGCGCCGCTTTCAACTCGGCGATTCCCGCGCGGATCTCGGCCAGCGACGCCGCGTTGTCGCCGGGAAACTCGCCAGCGACGCCTTCGATCATGCGCTCGGCCTGCAGCACGTAGCCACGCGCGGTTTGATAGCCGATCGGGCGCACGACCCGGCCTTTGACAACCGCGTCGTCGTGTTCATCCGGCGCGGTCTTGAGGATTGAGAGCGCCACCGCGACGGTGAAGCGTGGCCAGTTCGGCTGTTTCGCTTTCAGACCAGCGTCGGCGGCGTTGAGCGCCGTCTCGACACGCTGCCGCGGTTTCACCAGTGCCTTAGCGTTGCGCGCTTTCGCCGCGCCGACAAGTTCACGCAGTGCATCGTCGAATGCCGGCACTTTGTAATTCTTCACCTCGGCGCGGATCAGGCCGTAGACCTCCTCGCGCGGAAACGCGAAGTGCATCGCGGCGGCGCCCCAATCGCCCTTCGCGGCCAGTTCGTCTCCCGTGAGCAGATGGCCGCGGATCAGCGCGATGTTGCGGCCGAAAGCGAGATCGGCCGAAGACAGCGGCGTAGGCTGAGCGGCGACGGCGGGTGGCGCGGCAGAAGGTGCTGCTGGTGGCGCCGCCGGCTGCGCGAACACGGGCGCAGCCATCGTTGCAAACAAACCAAGACAAATGGCGAAGCGCGCGCGCATGACGTTTCCTGCTTACTGAACGATTATGCTTCGATGACGATCTTCGGCGCCATGCGGCCCGACGACGCCCCACCCTTGATCTGCTCCAGCACCTTGGCGGCGATGTCGCGATAGATCTTGGTGTGCGGCCCCTCCGGATCGGTCGCGACCACCGGCAGGCCAGCGTCGGACTTCTCGCGGATCGCCATATGCAACGGCACTTCGCCGAGAAACGGCACGCCAAGGCGCTCGGCTTCGTGGCGCGCGCCACCGTGGCTGAAGATGTCAGAGCGCGTGCCACATTCTGGGCACAGAAAGTAGCTCATGTTTTCGACGACGCCGAGCACCGGCACGTTGACGCGCTTGAACATGGCGACGCCGCGCCGCGCGTCGATTAGCGCCAGATCCTGCGGCGTCGAGACAATCACCGCGCCCTTGAGCGGCACTTGCTGCGCCATGGTCAATTGCGCGTCGCCGGTACCGGGCGGCATGTCGACGACCATGACGTCGAGCTTGCCCCACTCGACTTCGTGCAGCATCTGCGTGATCGCGGACATGACCATCGGGCCGCGCCAGATCATCGGCGTCTCTTCCTCGATCATGAAGCCGATCGACATGACCTTGAGGCCATAGCGCTCGATCGGCACCAACCGTTTACCGTCGATGGTCTTCGGCTTTTCCTTGTTGGCGAGGAGCTTCGGCATCGACGGTCCGTAAATGTCGGCGTCGAGCAGCCCGACTTTGAGGCCAAGATCGCGCAGGCCCAGCGCCAGATTGACCGCCGTCGTCGACTTGCCGACGCCGCCTTTGCCGGACGCCACCGCGATCACGGCATCGACACCAGGAATGCCGGGCTTCTCACGTTCGCCCGCCGGTCCGTGACTATGGCCATGCGCGTGACCTGGAGCATGCGAATGTCCGCCCTGCCCGCTGACGGCGCGCGGCTGGTTGGCAACATGCGCCGGCTGCGGCCCGCGCGACGGCGCACCGGCCGTGCGCTCGGCGGTCAGCGCGACCAAAGCCGAGGTCACACCCGGGATCGCCTTGACCGCCGTTTCCGCATCCTTGCGCACCGGCTCCCAGGATTTGACCGTGGCGGCATCGACCGTGAGCGAGAAATAGACCTTGCTGTCGGACACGACCACGTCGGACAAAACGCGCGCCGTCGTCAGCGGCGTCCCGTTCGGGGCGAACACCTTCGCCAATGCGTCCAGAACCTGTTCCTTGGTCACGGCCATAATCAGTCTTCCCTGCTCGATTGGGCGGCACCATAGAGCATGATGCCGACCGGAGGGAATTGGTATTCGGGCCGTACTTGTTCAACCGACCTCAATTGCCGGCGCTGACTTCTGCGCCGGTGAAGAACAGGTCCTTGATCGACGCCGGCTGGTTCTTCAGCGAGCCGATCTCATGCATGAAGATGGCGTACTTCATGACGTTTTCCGGCTGGGTCGTATATTTGGTGGTCGGCTCGTCGAGCATCGCTACGAGTTCATCCACCGTCCAGCCCTTGCCGCCCATGGAGTCGAGCAGCACCTGAGCCGCACCCTTACGGTCGGATTTGATCATGTCGAAGGCCTGCTTGAGCGCCGCGACGAAGGCGGCATAGGCTTTCGGGTTCTCATCATGGAATTTGGTCGTCGTCGAGATCATCGTGAAGGTCGTCGAGCCGCCCATCACATCGTCCGAATTCATGATGGTCTTGATGTTGGCTTCCTTCACTTCGCGTTGGTGGAACGGCGCCGACGCAAAATGCGCGGTGATCTGCTTGTTGCCGGTCAGCATCGCGACTACTGCGTCGGGGTGCTGCATCGAGATCGTGTATTTGTCGAACCTGAACGTATCTGCCGCGCCGAATTTCTTGCGCGCATACATCTGCATGACGATGGACGGGATCGACACCTTGACCGCCGTCACCGCCATCTTGTCTTCGTCGCGCATGTCGTCGAGCAACTTGAGATGTGCCGCATGCGTATTGAGATACATCGGAATTGAACTCATCGCCGCGACGCCTTTGACGCCCGCATTGCCCTTGGTCTTGTCCCACAACACCAGGAACGCGGGCGGACCGGCCGAGATGAAATCGGCGGACCCAGACAGCAGCGCGTCGTTCATCACCGCGGGGCCGCCGACATTCGACCAGTTGACGGTGAGCTTGAGGCCGGCTTCGGCGGCCTTCTTTTCGATCAGGCCGTGATGCTTCATCATATGCAGCGGCAGAAAGCCAAAGCCACCGGCACCGAGCGGCACGCGCATTTCGGTGATCTCGGCGCGCGCCGGCAGACACAGCGATCCCAGCACGGCAAACGCCATCGCAACGGCGATCTTTTTCATCGCATCCTCCCCCTGTGCGGCGGCTTTTTCGCCGTCCCTCTTATTTGCCGCCAGAATGGGTTGACGCACCCGGCTTGGCAATGACCTATTGCCGTCCAGGCGGCCGCCGGGAACCCGGGTAAGGCCCATAAAATCGGGAGGATGACGATGGCGAAGGTGGCGTTTCTGGGCTTGGGCGTGATGGGCTATCCGATGGCGGGGCATCTCAAGGCCAAGGGCGGCCACCAGGTGACCGTTTACAACCGCACCACCGCCAAGGCCGAGAAGTGGGCCGCCCAGTTCGGCGGCAAGGCTGCCGCAACGCCGAAGGCCGCCGCCGAAGGCCAGGACTTCGTCATGTGCTGCGTCGGCAATGACAACGACCTGCGCGAAGTTACGCTAGGCGAGAACGGCGCCTTTGCCGGCATGGGCAAGGGCAAGGTTTTCGTTGACCACACCACCGCCTCCGCCGAGATCGCGCGCGAGCTTTTTGCCGCAGCCAAGAACGGCGGCTTCGAATGCATGGACGCGCCGGTGTCCGGCGGCCAGGCCGGCGCCGAGAACGGCGTGCTGACCGTGATGTGCGGCGGCGATACCGGCACCTTCGAAAAGGCCGAGCCCGTGATCGACGCCTATGCGCGCGCCTGCAATCTCATGGGTGAAGCCGGCTCCGGCCAGCTCGCCAAGATGGTCAACCAGATCTGCATCGCTGGTCTCGTGCAGGGCCTGTCGGAAGGCCTGCACTTCGCCAAGAAAGCCGGGCTCGATATCGAGAAGCTCGTCGCGACGATTTCAAAGGGCGCGGCGCAGTCCTGGCAGATGGAAAACCGTTACAAGACCATGGCGGCCGACAAATTCGACTTCGGTTTTGCGGTCGACTGGATGCGCAAGGACCTGAGCATTTGTCTCGGCGAAGCGCGCAAGAACGGCGCTCACCTGCCCGTCACCGCACTGGTCGATCAGTTCTATTCCGAAGTGCAGAAGATGGGCGGCAAGCGCTGGGATACGTCGAGCCTGATCGCGCGGCTGGACCGCTAATCGCGCCCTTCTCCCTCAGCCCTACATCTGGAGATCATCCGTGAACATCGCTCTCTACTACGCCCCGATCGCCTGCTCGCTCGCGCCCTACATCACGCTCACAGAAGCCGGCGCGGACTTCGAAGTGCGGCCGATCAACCTCAAAAAAGGCCAGCAGAACTCGCCCGACTATCTGAAGATCAATCCCAAGCACAAAGTGCCGCTGCTTGTCGTGGACGGTAAAACCCTGAGCGAGAACGTCGCCATCCAGCAATGGATCGACATGACGTTCCCGAACGCCAACCTGTTTCCGAAAGATCCGTGGCAGCGGCTGCAGGCCGTCTCGCTGCTGGCGTGGTGCGCCTCCGGCATTCATCCGTTTCTCACACGCATGAATTCGCCGATTGCGGTGTGCGACGTGCCGGGCAGCGAAGACCGCACCTTCGCAATCGCCAAGAAGCATCTGTTTGAGAACTACCAGATCGCCGAGGAAATGCTGGCGGGCCGCGAATTTTTCTTCGACCACTTCACCGCGCCCGACGCCCACTTCTTCTGGACCTTCCGCCGCGGCACCTTGTTCGACATCGACATGTCGCAGTTCAAGAACTGCACCGCGCATTTCGAACGCATGAAGACGCGTGCGAGCGTGCAGAAGCTGCTGGCGTTCGAGAAAACCGTGCAGACGGAATTCTCCAAGGCAGCGTAGAAGGCGGCTTCGTCCTTATGGAAGTGGTTTACACCGCCCTCGGACTGGTCGAAGTCCTTGTGCTGATCGCTTCGGCGCTCGCGTTCGCCTTCCTGATCGTGCGCGGGATTTGCCGCGCGCTTTTCGTGGCCAAGGACGAAACGCAGCGCGTGCCGACCGATGAAGAAATGCAGCACCTCAAGCGTGCCGGCTCGAGTATGTCGGGCTAGGCCTTAGCACTTGGCCTTGCCGACACCGCGGCGTGCCAGCGTTTCACGTTCGCGGCGCCTTCCGGCACTATCAGCCGCGCCGGCTTCATAAAATCGACCGTGCAGAGCGCGGTGATATCCGCGACCGAAAAGCGGTCGCCGGCGATGAACTCGTGCTGACTCAGCTGCTGGTCGAGCAGTTCAAGAAACTGGGTGACGCGCGGCCGGTTGGCCTCGGCCCAGGCCGGCACCTGCGGCACCTCGAGATCCTTCATGGCCGGGTGCAGATGCCGGAACACGGCCGCCACCGTGGCGAAGAAGTTGTTCTCGACCCGCCGGCTCCACATCTCGACCAAGCCGATTTCCTTCGCCCCGACCCCGAACAGAGGCGGCTCGGGATGGAGGGCATCGAAATACCGGCAGATGGCCAGCGACTCGGCGATCACCGTCCCGTCGTCCAATACCAGCACCGGCATGCGCTGGAGCGGATTGAGGGCCGTGAAGGCGGCGGTCCTCTGCTCCATCTTCATCATGTCGACCTGCTCGGTCGGCACGGAAACACCCTTTTCGGCCAGAAAAATGCGGGTTCGGCGGGGATTCGGCGCCATTTTGCTGTCGTAAAGCTTCATGGGGTACCTCCCGGCTGCCGCAGCCACCGGACCATGCGCCCGCCGCCCTTGTCAAAGGGACCAATAAAATTCGTTAACCACCGTCTTTAGCGCCCTCTTAAGCTTGGTCTTAAGGATTTTGGGCGACGGTGGGATCATCTTTTCTAGCGTAAAAGCGTCCCATTCCATGCCCGTTCCCGGTGAACAACCTGACCTGAGCGCCCTTCCGCCGGAAACATCGCCGGTGAAGCGCCGCCTCGCTGCCCAGTACGTACGCGACGCCCGCGACCGGCTTACGTCGTCATCAGGGACCCGCCCCGCTTTCGACTACGAGCTGCTGCGCCAGTACGCCCAGAACCGCCTCTCCGCTTCGCTGGTGATGCTGCTGCTGGTGGCGACCATCGGCTTCCTGTCGAGCCTGTGGACCGGCGCGGTCGCGGCCGGCGCCTGGACCGCCTCGGTGCTGGTCATCCACGCCGTCATGGTGACGACCTGCCGCCGCTTCCTCGATCAGCCGGTGTCCGAGAGCACGGTCCACCAGTGGCGTCTGCGCTTCATCATGCTGGACCTGTTTTATGGCCTGGCGTGGATGTTCATCCTCATCAATCCGGTCGGCACCGACGAGAGCTCGAACACCTTCATGCTGTTCGTCATGCTTCTAGTCGTGGCCGTGTCGAGCATGCTGGCGTCGAGTCTGCCGATGGCGGTGTACGCGGCAACTTTCCCGGTCACCGCCGCCGTCGCGCTGAACTTCCTGCTGCAAGGCACGCTGCGCGACTACATCCTCGGAATCATGGCGGTGACGGCGCAGGGCTACTTCGCCATTCTCGCCTATCGCCTCTATTCGACGACATTGGCCACGCTGGTCGCACGCGCCGAAAAGGATGCGCTGATCGGCGAACTGGAACAGGCAAAAGCGATCTCCGACGAAGCGCGCCAGCGCGCCGAAGCTGCCAACATCTCCAAGTCGCGCTTCCTGGCGCAGATGAGCCACGAATTGCGCACGCCGCTCAACGCCATCCTCGGCTTTTCTGAAGTGATGAAGACCGAAGTGTTCGGCGAACATGCGGTGCCGGCCTACAAGGAATACTCCGCCGACATCCATAATTCCGGCGTGCATCTGCTCGGCCTGATCAACGAGATTCTCGACCTGTCGCGCATTGAGGCCGGCCGTTACGAGCTCAACGAAGAATCCGTGTCGCTGGTCGGCATCGTCGAAGACTGCCACCACCTCTTGAAGCTGCGCGCCAGCAACCGCGGCATCACCATGCACGAGGTCTACGAGCCCGATCTGCCGCGGCTCTGGGCCGACGAGCGCGCCATCCGCCAGATCTGCCTCAACCTGTTGTCGAACGCGATCAAGTTCACGCCACAGGCCGGCGACATCTGGCTCAAGGTGGGCTGGACGGCATCCGGCGGCCAGTACATGAGCGTCAAGGACACCGGTCCCGGCATTCCGGACGAGGACATTCCGATCGTGCTGGCCTCCTTCGGCCAGGGCTCGAACTCGATCAAGTCGGCGGAACAAGGCGCCGGTCTCGGCCTGCCGATCGCCAAGAGCCTCACCGATCTGCACGGCGGCAACTTCATCTTCAAGTCGAAGTTGCGCATCGGCACCGAAGTCATTGTTACCTTCCCGCCGGAGCGCGTGGTTGCGGCGATGGCGCCGATGACCGACGCGCCCTCCATTGCGCCGACCACGCCGGGCGAACCGATCCTGACGCCGGACGAGCGCCGCCGCCTCAGCCGCCGGCCGCTGTTCCGCGCCGGAACGTGAGCGTTACGGCCAAAGGCATGATTGTGTTCCAGGACGCCGCAACTATCTTCGGCATGAATTCGGCCGCGAGACGAACCGATGATCGAAAGCCCCTGCGTCAACATCTGCATGCTCGACGCCAGTGCAAAGAACTGCGTCGGCTGCGGGCGCACGATCGACGAAATCGGCCGCTGGGCATCGATGACGCCGGCCGAGCGCAGCGGCGTCATGTCCGAATTGCCTGCCCGTCTCGCCACCAGTAAAGCCGCCAATGCCAAAACCGCGACAGGATAAATCTGTGAGCCGCCGCCTGACCTGGTCCTTCGTGCTGGGCGCGGCGCTGTCGCTTGCCGCGTTGATCGCCAGCAACGACCAGGACGCCATCACCAATCTGCTGCGCCATGACGTTGGTTCGCTGGCGGTCAAGATCGTGCTGGTCGTATCGGTCGCCGGCCTCGCAATGGTGCTGTTCCGCGACCGGCTGTCGAAGGCGCTGGAAGCGGCAATGTTCTGGGCCGTGATCAGCCTGATGCTGGTGGTCGGCTATACCTACCGCTTCGAACTGCGCGACGTCGCCGATCGCGTCATTGCCGAGGTATTGCCCGGATACGCCGCCGGGCACGGCCGCAGCGTCCAGATCGTGCGCAACAATGGCGGCGATTTTGCTGTCGCGACGCATATCAATGGCGCCAAGATCCCGATGGTGCTCGATACCGGCGCGACATCCGTTGTGCTGACGCAGGAAGCCGCCAAGGCCGCCGGCCTGCCGATCGAAGTCTTGAACTATTCCGTCAGCGTCGACACGGCGAACGGCCGCACCCGCGCCGCGCCCGTGACGCTGGACCGCCTTGCCGTCGGCAACCTGACTGAACGCGCGGTGCCGGCCCTGGTCGCGCAACAGGGGCAGCTCAAAACCAACTTACTCGGCATGAGCTTCCTCAACCGGCTGGATAGCTGGGAAGTGCGCGGCGACAGCCTGCGCCTGCGCGGCACGCCGTAAAGTTTAAATCAGGCTCACGATAAATCGGATCGACGCGAAGCCGAGAAAAATCGCGAAAGCGATTTCGAGCTTGCGCCGCGGCAGCCAGTGCGCCAGCCGCACGCCATAAGTTGCGGTGAAGCTCGATACCGGCGCCATCAGCGCCACACCGATGATCGATACGAAGCCGACCGACAGCGGCGGCAACTGCGGCACATATTTCCAGCCGGCAATCATGTAGCCGAGCGTCCCGGCGATGGTGATCGGCACGCCGACACCGGCGGACGTCGCCACCGCGCGCTGCATGGTCTGACCGTACATCGTCAGCACAGCATTGGAGACGGCGCCGCCGCTGACGCCGACCATCGATGAAATCAGACCGGTGATAAATCCATACACCCGCTGCAGGCCACGGCTCGGCAATTCGGGACTGAGGCTCCAACGGTCGCCACCGACGAACATGCGAATGGAAATGAATGTCGCGAAGATAGCGAACGCAATCTTGAACACCGTGCTCGGCGCATAGGCCGCCGTGACCGAGCCGACCAGCGTGCCGACGACGGCGGGCACGGCCCAGAACTTGACGACTTGCGGAATGACCGCGCCGCGCTTTTCGTGCGCGAGATACGACCGGTATGTGGTGGGAACGATGATCGCCAGCGATGTGCCGATGCACAGCTGCATTTGCAGATCGTCCGGCACACCCAACACGCGGAAGACTTCATACAGCACCGGCACGGTGACCGAGCCGCCACCGATGCCGAACAGGCCCGAGAAGATACCAGTCAAGGCGCCGGCGGCAAGGATCAAGACGGCGAGCCAGATGAGCTCGCTGATCGGATAGCCCAGCAGCATGTTTCCCCCGCCCCTGCGCTTTTTGATAACGCGTCAGGTTTTGACGCAGTGATTGCGTCAGGCCGCGATGTTCGACGAATCCCTGGCCATGTCCACCATTGCAGCGAGCGCATCAGCCATGACGGCAGCGCTGGCGCCGGGCTTGACGGCCTCAGTGGCCAGATGGCGGCGGAACGCGCGCGCGCCGGGCACCGCGCGGAACAGGCCGAGGACGTGGCGCGTGATCGAATTGAGCCGCACACCCTTCGCCATCTCGGCTTCGATATACGGCATCAAGGCGAGCACGACCTCTTGCGCCGTCGTATGGGGAGCGGCCTCGCCGAACAGCACGGGATCAACCGCCAGCAGGCGCCACGGCTCCTGATAGGCCGCGCGGCCCATCATCACGCCGTCGACATGCGCCAGTTGCTCTTGCGCCTGTTCGATCGTCGCGATGCCGCCATTGATGATGATGTCCCAATTGGGATACTTGGCCTTGAGGCGATGCACGATGCCGTAGTCGAGCGGCGGCACTTCGCGGTTTTCTTTGGGCGAAAGCCCCTTCAGCCACGCCTTGCGTGCATGCACAATCAAAGCATCGGTGCCCGCCGCCTTCACCGCCGCGGCGAATGCGAACAAAGCCACCTCGGGGTCTTGCTCATCGACGCCAATGCGGCACTTCACGGTCACCGGAATTGTCACGGCGGCTTTCATCGCGGCGACGCCGTCAGCCACCAGCGAAGGCTCGTTCATCAGGCAGGCGCCGAAGCGGCCTTCTTGCACGCGGTCCGACGGGCAACCGACATTGAGATTGATCTCGTCGTAACCGAACTGCTCGCCGATGCGCGCGCATTCCGCCAAGGCCTTCGGATCATGGCCGCCGAGTTGCAGCGCCACCGGATGTTCGGCCGTGTTAAAACCAAGCAGCCGCGCGCGGTCGCCGTGCAGGATGGCGCCCGTCGTCAGCATCTCGGTATAGAGCAGCGCGTTGCGCGTCATGAGGCGATGGAAAAACCGGCAATGCCGGTCGGTCCATTCCATCATGGGGGCAACGCAAAAGCGGCGGGACAGCTTCTCAGACGTTTTTTGTGACTTATCAATCACTTGAGCGGGTTCGTCTCGGGTGTCAGCGCGAGCCGTTTACGGCCCGTTTCGACCTGTCTACCCGAACTACGCGCCGACGTCCCCAAAAAGTATGGCGTATCGGCAGGTGCATAAACCCACCCGCCGCACGTTTGAGAAAGCCCACACCGGACGACGCGAACAGGCGGCTCGCAGGGTGGACTTCGTCTGCCGCCTGTCGCACTTCGTCCGGATGAGATCAGCTACCGAGCAATGTTCCCTTCGGCAGCTTGAAGCAGTAGTCGGCGATCTCGCCAGCGCGCGTGAACCAGACTTTGTCCTTCTTGGCGTGCTCGACGCAGTGCTTGAGCGCCTTGCGCAGCGGCCGCAGACGCGCCGGTTGCCCGACGATGAAACCGTGCAGCGAGAGCGCGCAGACCAGCGGCTGCTCGTCGGACAGCTCCAGCATTTCCTCGAAGGTATCGACGAGCATGTCCGCGAATTCCCGGCCGCTGTGATCGCGACCCACCATCGTACCGGCATCGTTCAGCGGCTCGAGCGGATACGGCACCGACAGGATGGACTCGCCGGAGCGGGTGCGCATCCAGAGCGGCTGATCGTCCATGGGCCAGTCGAGCAGATGCGTATAGCCGGCTTCCTTCAGGAGGTCGGGCGTGATGCTCGACTCCACCGCGCCCGGGCCCATCCAGCCCGTCGGCTTCACACCGCAATATTTCTCGATGCCCTTGGTGACATCGTCGATCATGCGCTTTTCGTCGATCTCCCAACGATGTATATGCGAGCAATCGATTCTCGCTAAGCGCAAATGCTTGGGCCCACAGTCGGGGTTATTGTGAAACCCGAGAGGCCGCCAATCGATCCGGGCAAGGTGCATACACTGACCGCGCGGAGGATGATGCTGAAGATGAAAGCTCACGGCCCGGTCCGGCAACGTCTGGTGGGCCGTTCCACGCAATTCCAACCCGGCCATAGTTACGCCGTCGGCGTCGAGCGCACATGCCATTTTGAACCAAGTCGAATCCGTCGCCTCCCATTGAGGCTTAATGGCGACCTGCTTCCGACTCTGGACTAAAGCGGGAAAATCGACCCCAGACATGACACCTTACCGTACCACGGAACTTTAGCCGACGGAGCCTTCCAGAGAAGGTATCGAGGCCGAAAGCGTCAAGAAAAGTGAGGCATGGTAGGACACTTTTCAGGTCAAAGTGTCTCACCGAGAATAACTCAATATAATCAATTATTTATGAGGTAGGTGGTGGGCGAGGTAGGACTCGAACCTACGAAGGCGTAGCCAGAGGATTTACAGTCCTCCCCCTTTGCCGCTCGGGACACTCGCCCAGAAAGCCAACGCACCCCATTGATCGAAGACGAAAAACGGGGCTGACCGGGTTTCGGCGGGGTTTATGGGCACCCCCCGCGCTCAAGTCAATGCACGGCGCACCACAACCGGCTTTTCCCTGTTTTTAGGGTGAAAGCCGGCTGCATCGGGCCGTTTCAGCTCAGCCTTTGACGAACCGGCGGTAGTCCGGCTCGCGATGGAACCAGAATTCGTAGCCCGAAACGTTTTTCTGCAAGGCGACGTCGTGAATCGGCTGGTTCAGGGGCACCACCGGCACGTCCTTGATGCAGAGCGCGACGAAGGCTTTCACCGCCGTCTCGTACTCGGCCGGATCGGTGGTGAAGCGCGCTTTATCGATCAGCGCGTCCATCTCCTTCGACTTGTAGGCGGAGATGTTGAAGATCGAATTGTTGCCGTGGAAATTCCAGTAGAAATAATACTCCGGATAATCGAGCCAGCCGCTGAAGCGGTTGAGCACCATCGGCAGCTCTTTCTTGTTGAGCGTCGTGCGCCAGTTGGCGCCCGGGATTTTCTCCACCGCCGCCTTGATGCCGATCTTGGCGAGGTTCTCCTGAATGAGCAGAGCGGTCGGCTCGCCGACGGTCGCGGTGCCGACATCGAGCGACAACGTCGTCTCGAGCGTGTCGAGCCCCGCCTCCTTCATTAGCGCCTTGGCCTTGTCGAGATCGGTCACATAGGGAAACGCCTGCGGCCAGACCGCCTTCTCCACCGCGGCCGTACCGCCATACATGGGCACGGCGCGGCCGAAGAACGCGTTATTCTGAATCTGCTCGTACGGCATCGCGTAAGCGATCGCCTGGCGCAGCTTCGGATTGTCGAACGGCGGCTTCGAGGTGTTGAGCGCGATGTACCAGAGCGCATTCGGGATCGGCACCCCAGAGACCTTCAGCTTGCCTTCCTTGATCAGCTGCTCGAAGTCGCGCGGCGGAAATCCGGTCGAGAAGTCGGCGTCGCCGCGCTCCAGCATGGCACGCCGCGTGCCGGGCGACGGCACATCGCGCGCAATGATCTTCTTCAACGTCGGCAGCGGCCCCGACTTCCAGTTATCGAATCGCACGAAAATAGTTTCGCTGCCCGCCTTCCAGCTTTCGATCTTGAATGCGCCGCCGCCGGCTTCATTTACCTTGAGCCACTGCATCGCCCACGGATCGCTTTCGGTCGCGTTCTTCCTGGCAAGTTCGGAATTGATGATGAAGGGCACGACGACCGCCACGTTGAACAACAGCATCTTGTCCTTGCGGATGTAATCGATGCGGAAGGTGTGATCGTCGACGACGACAAACTGCTCCGGCTTTTCCAGCGAACCCGCCGACATCTGAAAGGTCGGGAAGCCGCCGACCTTCACCGCGCGGTCGAACGACCACTTCACATCCCTGGCAGTGACCGGCGTGCCGTCGTGGAAGGTCGCGTCCTTTCGCAGGAAGAAGGTGCACGACATACCGTCGGCGGCGACCTCCCACTTCTCAGCGAGTTCGGGCGCCAGCACGGCGCGGTCATAGGACAGCGTGCCATCGGCGAGCGTCTTGTGCGCGTAGCTCAGCAGCCGGTCGTAGCAATTCCAGGACAGGCCGTTGACGGTCTGGTTGGAGCCGACGCCCTGCATATCGAGCGAATTGGGGCCGAGTTCTTGCACCACCAGCAGCGTTTCGGCGCGCGATTGCGCCAGCGTCGGATCTAAGCCGCCAAACCCGACCGCAAGGCCTGCCGCCGCGCCGGTTTGCAGAAAGCGCCGCCGGTCGATATCCGACGTCGTGTATGAAGTGGTCATGATGTTTGCCCCCGGAAATGCCGCCAGCGGCGGACGATTTCCGAGATTTCAAGCAAGCCATATGCCATATGCATCCTGACCAAGCGCACGACGGACGATCAAAATGCCGCAACGACCCCATGACAGAGGCAAACCGGGCGCGACCCGCGAGCAGACCGAACGCCGTGAGCGATTCGAACGCGCGCGCCGCGACAGCCTGCGTCCGGACGCCAGCGAGGTCGTTGTGCTCTACGGCTGGCACAGCGTCACCGCGGCGCTGAAGAACCCGGCCCGCAAGCTGCGCAAGCTGCTGACCACCGACAATGCGGCGCGGCGTTTGACCGAGGACGGCATCACGCCTGCGCTCGCGCCCGAGATCGTCCGGCCGTCGGCGATTGCCGAACGCCTGATGCCGGACGCGGTGCATCAGGGCCTCTATCTCGAAACCGAGCCTTTGCCCTCGCCCGCGGTCGAGGACCTCGCCGCCAAAGGTATCGTGCTGGTGCTCGATCAGATCACCGATCCGCACAACGTCGGCGCGATCTTCCGTTCCGCCGCGGCCTTCGGCGTGTCGGCCATCGTCACCACGCAGCGCCACAGTCCGGAAGCGACCGGCGCTTTGGCGAAGGCCGCGTCGGGTGCGCTGGAACTGGTGCCGCTCGTGAGTGTGCAAAATCTCGCGCGCGGTCTCGCCGCGCTGAAACAGAATGGCTTTCTTGTCGTCGGCCTCGACTCCAGCGGCGACAGCGATCTCGCCGGACTGCCGTTGCGCGCGCCACTCGCTTTGGTGCTTGGCGCAGAAGGCAAGGGTTTGCGTCAGTTGACCCGCGAGATCTGCGATCACGTCGCGCGCATCGATCTGCCGGGTGAGTTGAAGAGCCTGAACGTGTCGAACGCCGCCGCGGTTTCGCTTTATGCGGTGCGCAGCAAAATTTGATTTTTGCGCCATAAAAATGCGAACGGCGGGCCCCCGCCCGCCGCCGCGTCCCGCTAGCTCTCAGAAAATGATCAGTCGGACTTCTTCGCCTTGGCGAAGGGGCCCTGTCCCTTGCGGAACAGGCGAATGGTCATGCGATCGGCGCCCTGGATCGTGACTTCGGCGTCGGCGGAGATGGTGCGCACGCCTCTATCGGACGATGACGGCGGCGGCAGCGGCAGCGGCGCCTGAAGTTCGGCCGAACCGGTCACGCGTGGCGCGGCGCGGCGCGGCTGCGTCAGAAGCCCACGGTTCGTCGTCTCGTCGCTGTCGTCCACGGTCACCCGATCGATGACCTGCGGCGGATCGTCGACATAACGATGGGTGACGCGCACCTCCGGTGCGTGACGGATATATTTCGTCGTGTTGACGTTGGTCTTGGTTCCGGCGGTCTTCTTCTGCGCCGGCTCGACGCTGGCCTGCGCTTCATTCTTGCTCTGCACGCGCTTGCGCAGTTCATCGACCAAAGCGTGGTTGACCGGCTTGTGAGGGCGATCGAATTTGCCGGGGGCTGGCGCGGCCGAACGCCTGCGGGCGCCGGCGTAAGGATAGTCGCGCTGCGGCGCTTGCGGACGCTGGATCACATAGGTGTTCGGCGAAACCTGCACCGCATAAGGCTGCTGCACGGTCTGCACGCCATAACCGTTCTGCACCGCATAAGGATAGAGCGGCGGCGGACTGTTGTATTGCGCCTGCGCGACACTCAAAGGTGCGGCCGCCATCAGCAAAGCAAGTCGGAGTGTCTTGATGTTCATTGCAACGGACCGGAAGTTTTGCGGACGGGAATGGGCGCCGCGACGGGCGGCGGAAACAGCGCGTTGGTCGACCAGGAGCGGTAGTAGGATTCCGCCATCGGGTAGTAGTGGCGCGGCGCATTGAGGTTCTCGGCGCGGCCGATCTTCGGACGCTTGCCGGTGGCCGGGAAGTAATGACGGTTGCGCCACGGCGTCCGCCAGTAGGCGCGCGCAAAGATGCCGGGCTGCGAATCATAAATGAAAAGCGGCTCGGCGCGGACGGGGCCATACGCATCATAGGCACGCGCGGCGCCGGCAAAGCCGAAGCTTGCAGCGCTGATTCCGATAATGATGGCCGCGATAGCGCGCATGGATCGCTTCTCCGGGAAGCTCTAACTCCAGCGCATTTTATACGAATGCTTTACGCAGCCGCGTCCATTCGCGGGGTAACATTAATTGCGCACGGCTGTGGTTGGCTGCTGTGCGCGCCGCGGCGTTGACAGAACGAACCGCGGGTCTAAAAACGCCCCATTGTTAAAGTTAATCCGGTCGCCATGCCCCATCACAGTTCGCCTCCCCCTGCCGTCAAACCCGCGGAAAAAACCGCCTCCACGCGCGGCAGCTTTCGCGCCCGCTACGACGATCTCGAGGCCAAGCGCGCCTCGCTGATGTCGCGGCTCGAAATGATCGGCGGCAAGACCAACAAGCATCCGGGCTATCGGCGCGCGCTGACATTGTTGAACGATACGTTCCGGAAATCGAAGCTGGCGCAGCGGCTGGCCGTATTGCAGGCCGCCTCGTTTTTGATCGACGTCCTGGAGCGCCTTTCGATCGGCCTGTGAGTAAAACGATGCCGGGGCGCCGTTTTGGGGTCACGAAGACAGATTTTCATTAATAAAATCAAATATTTATACTTTATATCTACGACTTTAGGCTTACTACCTCTGCTGTACAGACGGACCCCGGTACCCCGCGTATTCCGTGTACTGGGCCAGTAAACTGGTCCCACCAAAAAAACGAAAAACGTCTGGGACAAAGTTCAAGGGGATTTCAACATGTCAGCAGTATCTGCGACCGCTCCGGCGTCGCAAGGAATGACGAAGGACGAACGTTTCGTCATCGTCGCGTCGTCGCTCGGCACCGTGTTCGAGTGGTATGACTTCTATCTTTACGGATCGCTCGCCGCGATCATCGGCGCGCAATTCTTCAGCGCCTATCCGCCGGCCACGCGCGACATCTTCGCGCTGCTCGCTTTCGCCGCCGGCTTCCTCGTGCGTCCGTTCGGCGCCATCGTGTTCGGACGCGTCGGCGACATCGTCGGCCGCAAGTACACGTTCCTCGTCACCATCGTCATCATGGGCATGTCGACCTTCATCGTCGGTCTGCTTCCGGGCGCTGCGCAAATCGGCATCGCTGCGCCGATCATTCTGATCGCGCTGCGTCTGTTGCAGGGTCTCGCGCTCGGCGGTGAATACGGCGGTGCCGCGACCTACGTCGCCGAACATGCGCCGATGGGCAAACGCGGCTACTATACGTCGTTCATTCAGACGACCGCGACGCTCGGCCTGTTCCTGTCGCTGCTGGTCATTCTGTTCACCCGCACATGGACTGGCGAAGCCGCATTCGCCGGCTTGCCGGGCGAATATTGGGGTGGCTGGCGCATTCCGTTCCTCGTCTCGATCGTGCTGCTCGGCATCTCGGTCTGGATCCGTCTGCGCCTCAACGAGTCGCCGATCTTCCAGAAGATGAAGGACGAAGGAAAGACCTCGAAGGCGCCGCTCACGGAAGCCTTCGCCAACTGGAGCAACGGCAAGCTCGTGCTGATCGCCCTGCTCGGCGGCGTCATGGGTCAGGGCGTTGTCTGGTACACCGGTCAGTTCTACGCGCTGTTCTTCCTGCAATCGATCCTCAAGGTCGACGGCTACACCGCCAACCTGCTGATCGCCTGGTCGCTCCTCCTGGGCACCGGCGGCTTCATCGTGTTCGGCGCGCTGTCGGATAAGGTCGGCCGCAAGCCGATTATTCTCGCGGGCTGCCTGATCGCAGCGCTGACCTTTTTCCCGATCTTCCGGATGATCACCACCAACGCCAACCCGGCGCTGGAAAAGGCGATCGAAACCGTGAAGGTCGAGGTTGTGGCCGATCCCGCCGGTTGCGGCGATCTGTTCAACCCGGTCGGCACCCGCGTCTTCACCGCGCCGTGCGACACCGCGCGCGCCTTCCTCGCCCAGCAGTCGGTCAAGTACTCGACCAGCTACGGCGCGGCCGGCTCGGGCGTGAAGGTCGTCGTGAACGGCAAGGACACGCCCTACACGGCTGCCGCTGCGTCGAACCCGCAGGTTCTCGCGGCTGTGCAGGCGGCGGGCTATCCGAAGCCGGGTGACGCGCAGATCGTGAAGATGACGCATCCGTTCGATGTGTTCAAAGCGAACACCGCGGCGATCATCGGCCTGCTGCTGATCCTCGTGATCTTCGTCACGATGGTCTACGGGCCGATCGCGGCGATGCTGGTCGAACTGTTCCCGACCCGCATCCGCTACACCTCGATGTCGCTGCCGTATCACATCGGCAATGGCTGGTTCGGCGGCCTGCTGCCGGCGACCGCCTTCGCGATCGTGGCCTCGACCGGCGATATCTACGCCGGCCTCTGGTACCCGATCATCTTCGCGTCGATCACCGTGGTCGTGGGCTTCTTCTTCCTGCCCGAGACCAAGGACCGCGACATCCGCGCCTAAAACCAGCGGCAGGCAGCCCTGTGGGCCGCCTGCCCACCAAACGTCAAGAGACGCCTCGCACCTCCCGGTGCGGGGCGTTTTTTATGAGCTATTGCGACCGGGATGGCTCAAAAGCTGGCTTGTAGAGGTCCGGCGGCGCTGGTAGCTACGCATCCGAAACGCCGGTTTAGCTCAGCGGTAGAGCAGCGGTTTTGTAAACCGAAGGTCGGGAGTTCAATCCTCTCAACCGGCACCACCGTCCCCGTGCCCCTGAAAAATACCCAAAAGCGAGGCGGTCCGGATCGATTCGGACCTTGCGCCGGTTACAGAGTGTGCCAAACTGGGCCTGTTACTCGGTAATACTCTCGGAGATCTAGCATGCCTCAGGGCACCGTTAAGTGGTTCAATCCGACGAAGGGCTACGGCTTCATCCAACCGCAAGAGGGCGGCAAGGATGTGTTCGTGCATATCTCGGCGGTCGAACGCGCCGGACTTAGCACGCTGAACGAAGGTCAGACCGTTCAGTTCGAACTCGTCGAAAACCGCGGCAAAACGTCCGCGGAGAACCTCAAGGTCAAGTAACCTCGTCGCCCGAGGCTGCTGTCGCTTGATTGCTTGATTGGTGCTGCCGAGCATTTTCGCCCGGCAGCTTAAGCGCGTGCGTCCGCACGCGCTTTTTTATTTGTGCCGGATATCGGAATTTCGCGTCAGCGCGTGAGCGCTTCAAGTTCGGGAAACGGCGTGAAGGCGACGTCCTTGCAGAACGGCTCGACCTCCCGCTTCTCATCGAAGAAGCGATCGAGCTTGCCCGAGACATAGACGGCAACGCCGTCTTTCGGCTGCGCATAACCGCCGGTCGACTTGCGTTCGGTGTAACGCACGCAGGCGTAGTAGCGCTGCCCCGGCCCGACATCTCTGAGCACCGGCGCCGACACTGACGCCGCGCGCACGCCACTCGGCTCATTCAGGTAGGTGCGCAGGAACGCCAGCAGGTCGCGCTTGTAGGCCTGCGGGTAGACGTTCTCCGCATCCCAGCGCGCCTTGAGTTCGGCCTTGCTGGGGCCGACGTCGTCGCTGGCGCACCCGGCAAGAGCAAAGGCGGCAAGGCCGGCGGCAAGAACGGCAAACCTGAGCATCGGCGAATCCATGCGCTGCATTGCCGGGCATCATAGCGGCAATTCGTGGCGCTTGCTGCCCGGCGGGACTAGCGAGGCCGTCCCGGTGTTTAATCGGGCAATGATCACACGCCGCTCCATCATTGCTGGAACCGCCGCGAGCCTCGCGCTTCCAGCGCTCGCAGCAGCGCCGCCCGCTTTGATGCAAGGTCCGGGCGTGCACCGCACCAAGGTCGGCGCGTTCCAGGTGACCGCGCTCTACGACGGCACCTGGTCGTTACCGATTGATGGCACGTTCGTGCGCAACGCCAGCGGCGGCGCGGTCAACCGCGCGCTGGCGAATGCCTTCCTGCCGCCGCGCGTGCTGCCGATCAGCTTCACCGCGCTGTTGGTCAACACCGGCACCAAGCTGGTGCTCATCGACACCGGGACGGCCGGTCAGGTCGCCGACACAGCGGGCGTCATGCTCGACAATCTCAAGATCGCCGGTGTCACACCGGACCAGATCGACACGATCCTGATCTCGCACTTCCATCCCGACCATATCGATGGCCTCAAGACCAAGGACGGCGCCAAGGTCTTCGCCAAGGCCGAAATCGTCGTGCCGGAGCCGGAATGGGCGTTCTGGATGAACGACGCCAAAATGGCCGGCCAGCCAAAGCCGGTGCAGCGCTATTTCCTCAACGCCAAACGCATCTTCGGCGACATCGCGGATGAAGTGCGGCGCTTTAAGCCGGGCGCCGAAGTCGTGCCCGGCATCACGTCTATCCCGGCTTACGGTCACACGCCTGGTCACACGGCCTTCGCCATTCATTCCGGCAACCAGTCGATGCTGGCGATGAGCGACACAGTACGAAAACCGTATCTGTTCGCGCGCCATCCGGACTGGCAGCCGATCTTCGACATGGACGGCTCGCTCGCAGTGAAAACCCGCCGCCGCATGCTCGACCGCGCCGCGGCCGACCGCATGCTGGTCGAGGCCTATCACTTCCCCTTCCCGGCCAGCGGTCACATGGTTCGCCGCGGCACCGGCTACGAACTGGTGCCGGTAGAATGGAAGCCGCTCTGACCTCGTATGACCGAACAGATTGTTATGTCCCCATCACGATCCAAAGGACGCCGCACGACTTTATTGAAGTGACCGGTCGAATCGATTGTTATCCGCGCCGTGATTGTGTTTTGAAATTCTTCAGGCGCTCGATGACAAATACTGAACCTCATTTGCAAGCGCGACCAAGCAGCCAGTACGGACAGAACTGGTGCGTCCACGTGGTCTGGCCCTCGGGCAAAACCGAAGAGCTCAGCGGCTTTGCCACGCAGTACGAAGCTTTGGAATGGATCAGGTTGAAATCGGCGAATTGGGCCGTTGACCAGATTCTCCGCGGCACGGTCTGACAGCCACGGAGTTCGGTGCCGCTACATCTTCGATAGTTTGGCGATATCCACCGCCTGCGCGTAGCTCAGCTTGGACGGAGCGTCGGCCGAGCCCTGCACATGCACCAGGAATTTGTTGGCCACCATCATCATGACGTCGCCGTCATTGGTTTGGATCGCGCGCTGCTCCCCGATGCGGATCAGCTTGCCCATGGCGCCGGCCATGACCGGGTTGTTCAGCATCGGACCGAACTGCATGATCATGGCGCTGTCGCCGCTGATTGAGACTTCGACCGTGTCGCCCTTGGCGCTGGTGTAGGTCCGTGAGGCCGACGACACACCGCCGAACATCGCCGTACCGACCGCGTTTGACGTCGCCTTCTCCGACGTCCAGCCGGACAGCGGCTTCGGCAGCAGCAGGGAAAAGGCTTCGGCGTTCTTCTGCGCGATGAGCTGCGACGCCGTGTCGATCGACTGCTTGGCGGTCGCCATGTCGCCGCCCTGATAGGCTTTGCGCGCGGCGTCGATGGCATCGAGAATATCGTCGGCGGCCAAGGCCTGAAATGGCGCGGCCAGCACGGCCGCCGTCAGCAGAAGTCGCAACGCTTTCATGGCACGCCCATTCAAAAATTGAACGGGCCTAGCCTACCAGATTCGGGAGATGGGCGGTGGCCGGCGCGGCCCAAAGGCTGCCGGCCACCGGAATTTTAGAAGGTCGCGCCGGCCTTGGCCATGAAGGTACGGCCCGCCAGCGGATAGGCATTGTAGCGGCCGAAGGTTGCCGAGCTCGCCACCGCATTGTCGAAATACAGAACATTGAACAGATTCTGCACCGACAGCGACCAGAACAGGTTCTTGAACTCACCGCCCAGCCTCACGTCGACCGTTGTATGCGACGGAATCATCGGCTGGAAATTCGCCTGATCGTTGTCCATGCGCCGGTTGCCGACCCAGCGCACGACACCGTCGAACACGACGTATTTCTGATAGACATCCCACGATAGGCCGCCACTGCCGGACCATTTTGCCACCAGCGGCACGTCATTGCCGGCGTACATGCCTTCACGGAATTTCGCCTCTGTATAACTCGCGCTACCTTTGAGGCGAACCGTATCTGTCACACGATACGTCGCGCTGTTCTCGACGCCGAAACGGCGCGTCGGATCGAGGTTGATGTTGGCGCCGAGCGGCGGGAACGGAATGAACAAAATCTCGTTGTTCAGCAGCATTCCGTAGACACTGGTCTGCCAGTCGAGCGCGCCGAGCTTGGCCTTGAAGCCGCCTTCCAATTCCTGCGACGTCTGGGTCTTCAGATTAAAGTCGATCGGAAAGGCGTTCACGCCGATGCGGTCGTCCGCGTTCGGAACGCGGAAACTCCGCGCGACATGACCGAACACCGCCAATATCGGCGACAAGCGATGCTCGAAGCCGAGATTGAGCGCGTGATTGACCTCTGTCTGGGTCAGCGGCGTCGCCGCGGAATCGAAGATGCCGAACGAGCCCGGTGCCGCAGCGTTGTAGATATCGCTGGCGTGAACCCGCGTCTGCTGCATGCGCGCGCCGAAAGAAATATCGGTCGTAGGCATCACGGCGACAGTCTGTTGCCAGTACGCAGCGAGCGACTGCTGCTTCAGATTATAAGTGTGGATCGCTGGATCGTTGAGACCCTGACTGCGTTTGGCGTCGAGCTCCGAATTGTAGAAATCAATACCGAAGGTCGCCTTCGCGGGCGCACCCAGAATTAGGGTGTCGATGTTAACGCGCGGTGTAAATGAGGCCGTCGTCAATACGCGCTTGTCGGACGCGTCGGCGCCGAACAGCGTCGAGACAATGGCTTGATCCTTGCGGCGCAGGTTGCCGTCGAGGATCAGCTCGAAACCGGGCGCAATCATGCGCGAAGCGCCAAGCGTGAAACTGGATCCCTGCTTGGTCGAATAAGCCGTAGGCGTTGTCGCGCCCCGCCGATCCGTGACCATCTCGTTGATGCCGGCACCCTGATCGACGAGACGCGCGCCGGGCAGACCGAGCTTTTGGTCATCGGCGCTCATATTGAGCCAGGCGCTGCCCTGCTCGGTCGTGTACCGCAGATCGCCGACACCGTTGCGCTGCTTCACATAGTCGTTGACGCGATAGCCGTCGGAATTGACGGCATTGCCCGACACCGACACCGAATACGGTCCACGCGAAGTCGACGCAGTGCCGTTGATTTCCTTCTGATTGAAGGAACCGAAGCCAGCCTCGACCCGTCCCGTCGTCGGCTTGCCGGCGCCGGTCTTGGTGATGATGTTGATGACGCCGCCGACCGCGCCGTCGCCGTAGAGCACGGCGCCCGCATTACCGCGGGTAATTTCGATGCGTTCGATACTGTCGCGCGGAATGGTGCTCAGATCGACGCCGGACTGATCGATGTCCGTCAATCTGCGGCCGTTGAGAAGGATCAGGGTATTGTTCGCCGCCGTGGCGCCGAACCCGCGCATGTCGATTGAGGTGCCCGCCCCGTTCTTGCCACTGGAAAGGCCCGATGTCTGAATGCCGGCTTCTTGTGTCAGGACGTCCTGAATCGTTGTGCCGGGCGAGCGCTGAATATCTTCGGCGGTGATGACGCTATTCGATGCGCCAACGATCCCGGGCGCGGCGCGGCTCGCCCAGACGTCGAGCGTCGGCAGCGTACTTTGTGCATAAGCGGGAGCGGTGAAACTGGTCAGCGCCAGCAATGCGCCCCAGATTTTGAGTTTCGTACCCATATCGCAACAATCCTTCGGTTGAGCTCAGCGGTGCTGAGCCCATCGGGTGAGACAAATTCCGATGCGAAGGACAGGCAAACGCTTACACACGCACGCGTACGACGTTTAACCCGCTCGATTGCCGCGTGAGGAAAAACTCAACGCGCGGCCATCGCAACGGCATTGACGTCACCGCCGCGAAAGCGCGCTCCGTATGGACCTCCCGTCCACCGGTTGGGTGACCGCGCTGGCAGGTTTCCTGGCTCGCGGGTCTTAGCCCAGTTGCGTCCGGCCTTCCCAGTTTCCCAGTGGCCGTATGGACGCGGGCTCGCCGCTTACAGTTGCGGGGGCAGCCATCGACTCCAATGTCCGCTGACGCGAGCATCAGAACCTATGTTCCCTCTTTCGTCTCCGGAGCGATCCGGAGAACCAGCACGGTTAAAATGTGTCTGGAACGTGGCAACGAGTCAAGCGCCGGGGGCCCCGGCGCTTGCTCGCTTACAGGTATTCGACGGTTGAGGCCGGCGATTACATCTTCACGATGTGGCGATGGATCTTCGCCTTCACGTGCTTCACATGCTTCACCTTCTTGGCATGCACGTAGTGCTTCTTGCCGTGAAAGTAATGACGCACGTGCTTGCGGCTGTGCTTGACGACCTTCACGTTCTTGCGCGTCGGCGTCGTGACAGTACCGGTTTCCTTGACCTGGGCGCCGGTGGTGACGGCCGGCTTCGGCGCAACCTTGGCATCGACTTTCGTGTCCGCCTTGGTTTCGATCTTCGCCGGCGCAGGCGTCGATTTGGGCTGCAGGACGCCCTGCGCGAAAACCGGGCCGGCGATCAGGCTCGCCGCAATGGCAGCAACTGCGAATTTGTTCAGCATGGCTCGTATCCTTCGTTTTCTCGGGTTGCCGAAAACCCGTGGGTTGATCGGCCAATCGGTCTTTGGGGCCCGATCGTTGGAGCCACCTTGCGCCCCCGCCCCTGAAGCCGTTCTGAAGCCGGTTGTTATGCGCCGTTCAGGGACGCGTCGGCTGGGTGGCGCAAAGGGGGCGGAATCGTGGCGGGGAGCCCTCGGCGGGCGGAATAGACCCGGATTACGGATTGTTTTTCCCGCTAAGGCCGCGATTCACCGTAGGCTCCAGCCATCGGCTGACAAAACCAGGGGGAATTCATGCGAATGACGCTCCGCCAACCCACAAAATTCTTCGCAATTTTCGGCGCCGCCCTGCTCGCGGCGGCGCTTGTCGTCAAACCGGTCGCCGTCTTCGCCATGGGCACGGACACGCCGCCGCCCGCCGACGAAAAGAAAGACAAGAAAAAGAAGAGCAGCGCCATCGAGGAGCAGGAACGCCAGCTCGCACACGAAAAATTCCTGCGCAATTACCGAAATGCGCGCGACATGATTCTCGCCGGCGACTACACGGCCGGCATCGCGGCGATGCACGCGCTTGGGCAAGACGAACATCCCGATGTCGCCAACTACATCGGATACGCCAACCGCAAGCTCGGCAATTACGATCAATCCAAGGTCTGGTACGAGAAGGCGCTCGCAGCCGATCCGCAGCATGTGCGCACGTGGTCTTATTACGGTATGTGGCACATGGAACAGGGCAATCGCCTGATGGCGCAGGATTACCTCGCCAAGGTGAACGCGCTCTGCGGCAATACCACCTGCAAGGAATACATCGAGCTCAAGGGCGTCATCGCCGGTACGGCGAGCTACTAGTTTCGATTTCAATTTAAGCCGCGATCATCATGCCCGGCCATCGCGCCGGGCATTTTGTTTTTCATTTGAAATTTGTGCGATGCGCAAGGAGCTTAGAAATGGAACTTGCGCATCTTTGTCACGCGGGTTGCATTTTACGGAACTGATAACGGTCCCCGCTGTTGTTCCACGCAATAGAAACGCCACAACACAGATGAGGACAACGCCATGAAGTTCCGTACCGCTATTCTCGCCGCCGCTCTGGTTGCCACCAGCGGCTATGCCTATGCGCAGAACACCACGACACCGGCCGATCAGAATCGCCCCGGCCTGCAGGGCGACGACTCTTCCAAGGCGAAAGACAACATGGGCAACAAGGGCGCGGGCAACACCAAGGGCTCGATGGCTCCGGCCACCACTGGCGCCGGAACGTCGCCGATGAAGGACACGGCCGAGAAGAACGTCAGCCCGGCGTCGGGCAAGGCCGGCGAGAAGCAGGAAAAGTAATTTCGCACTTTTCATCAATTGCGTTTGTCATGCCCGGCTCCAAAGGCCGGGCATGATTCTTTTAGGCACATGGCCTCGAGTTAGATTTTTCTCCGAATTTGAAATCAGACGAAAGCAAATTTGAATTTACGAGATGATTTTGGAACGTGACCGGTGCCCGTGCGTTGTCCTGTGCATCCGCAAACGCGCGGTCCCGAAATCCACTCCACACAAACAGGTGAATAATGAAACTCCGCACTCTCGTTTTGACCACCGCCATCCTCGCCACGGCCTCAGGCTATGCCATGGCGCAGTCGCCGACCGAACGTACGGGCTCGAAGACTGACGTGCATCAGAGCCAGCAGCAGATGCAGAAAGACAAAGCCATGAAGCCAACGACGAACGGTTCGGGCATGAGCGGCGGCTCGAGCATGAGCGGCTCCGGCACCTCGGGTTCGAACTCGAACATGGGCGCCACCAGCGATAAGGCCAATGGCCAGATGCTGAACAAGAACGTTAGCCCAGCCTCGCCGGACGCTGGCGAAAAGCAGCAGAAGTAGCCCCGCACTTTTGCCAACGGATTGAACATGCCCGGCCTTGTGCCGGGCATGTTTTTTTACGGTCCTGGTGGGCGAAGCTTTTGCCCTATCTCGACAAAAGCGGCCCGGGTCGTATACACGGACACCGCAAGTTCCATCCCGGGGCTTGAGATCGCCGCCTCATGAGCCCGCTGGCCCAGAACATCAAGCATATCGCCTTCGTCGCCAGTGCGACGCCGGAGGCCCGGGATGCCTGCGCGCTCTTGCAGAAGACCTACGGCAACGCCGAGCCGGAGAAGGCCGACGTCATCGTCGCGCTCGGCGGCGACGGCCTGATGCTGCAGACCCTTCACAGGTTCATGAATTCGGGCAAGCCGATCTACGGCATGCATCGCGGCACCGTCGGCTTTTTGATGAATGAGTTCGTGGTCGAAGGCCTGATCGAGCGCATCGCCGCGGCCCACACAACCGTCATCCACCCGCTGGTCATGCAAGCCGTCGACGTCGATGGCCAAAGCTATGAGCGGCGCGCCATCAATGAAGTGTCGCTGTTCCGGCAGAGTGCGCAGGCCGCGCATTTGCGCATTCTGGTCGACGGCCAGGAGCGGCTTGCCGAACTCGTGTCCGACGGCATTCTGGTGGCGACCCCCGCAGGATCGACCGCGTATAACCTGTCCGTGCAAGGCACGATCATTCCGATCAACGCGCCGCTCCTGGCGCTCACCGCGATCAGCTCGTTCCGGCCACGGCGCTGGCGCGGCGCCTTGCTGCCGGATAAGGCCAAGGTCACGATCGAAATTCAGGATGCGGCAAAGCGTCCGGTTGCCGCTGTCGCCGACAATGATGAAGTGCGCTCGGTGCGCCGCGTCGATATCAGCATGGACCACACCATCTCGCTCAATATGCTGTTCGATCCGGGACACAATCTCGACGAACGTATTCTGCGCGAGCAATTCGGTTTCTAGATCGCGGGCCTTCGATGAGCCAAACCTACGATTTTTCCGTCAACGGCAAACCGGTCAGCGTCGCGCTCGATAACGAAGCGACGCCGCTGCTGTACGTGCTGCGCAACGAACTCGGGCTAATGGGCACGCGCTTCGGCTGCGGCCTTGAACAGTGCGGCTGCTGCATGGTGCTGATCGACGGCGAACCGGTGAAATCCTGCAATCGCGAAATTTCGGCACTGCCTGGCAAGTCCGTTACGACGGTTGAAGGTCTCGGCACACGCGAGCACCCTCACCCGCTGCAGCAGGCCTTTCTCGATGAACAGGCCGGCCAATGCGGCTATTGCCTTTCCGGCATTTTGATATCGGCCAAGGCCTTGCTGGAAAAAAACAACGCGCCCACCCGCCAGGAGATCGCGCTGGCGCTGGATGGCAATCTCTGCCGCTGCGGTTCGCACAATCGCATTATCCGCGCCATCCAGCGCGCCGCCGCCGTCATGCGGGGCGCGTCCCAATGAACGCGCCCGTCCTGCCGCCGATCCTGAACGACAACCCGGATCTGGATCGCTGGGTCGCTTTCCCTGCGCCGGGCAAAGTCACGGCGAGCACCGGCCGCGTCGAACTCGGCCAAGGTGTCCTGACCGCCATGACACAGGTCGCCGCCGATGAACTCGACGTCGCGACCACGCGCGTCACCGTCCGCTCCGGCGATACGCTGAAAGCGCCGAACGAAGGTTACACCGCCGGCAGCATGTCGATTCAAGCGGGCGCCGTCGCCATGCGTCAGGCGTTGGCGGACGTGCGGGCGCTGTTTCTCGATCAGGCCGCCACCGTCTTGGGGTGCACCCCTGCGGAACTCACCGTCCGCGATGGCGCGATCATGCGCAACGGCAAACCGACCGGCCAGGATTACTGGACGCTGGCCGGCGCGGTTAATCTCGCCGTCAAAGCGACCGGCACCGGCAAACGCAAAGCCATCGCCGACTTCACGTCGATCGGTCACGATCTCGCGCGCGTCGATCTGCCGGGAAAGATCTTCGGCGACGCGGCCTTCATCCACGACATGAAGCCGGACGGCATGCTGCACGCCCGCGTCGTGCGGCAGCCCAACCGCGGCGCGAAGATCAGCACCATCGACGAGGCCGCGATCAAACGCGCCGCCAAAGGCGACGTCGAGCTCGTCCGCAACGGCGATTTTCTCGCCATCATCGGCGAGAACGAAAGCGCCGTGGAATTCGCCAACGCCGCCGCGATCGACCGCGTCGCGTGGACGGATGTCGAGCAGCCGACGCCGTTGCAGCAGGAGGCGACATGGCTCCTGCAACAGCCGATCATCGACAAGACCTATGGCTCGCCCGAGCCCACCGATCCGCAAGGACGCGAACGCTTCGAGGCGACCTTCACGCGCGGCTTTGTCGCGCATGCTTCGCTGTCACCATCCTGTGGGCTCGCTATCTTCCAGGACGGCCATCTCACCGTCTGGACCCATTGTCAGGGCGTCTATCCCCTGAGCGGCGCGCTGGCGAAAGGTCTCGACCTCGATATCGCGGCCATCACCGTGCATCACGTGCAGGGCTCCGGCTGCTACGGCCATAACGGCGCCGACGACGCCGCCGCGGACGCCGCGATCATCGCGCTGCAGAAGCCGGGGGTGCCGATCCGCGTGCGCTGGCGGCGCGAGGAAGAATTCGTTTTCGAGCCCAAGAGCACCGCGATGATCGTGAAGGTCCGCGCCTTGCTTGACGCGGACGGCAAGCCATCCGACTGGACTCAGGAAATCTGGAGCCCGACGCACAACAAGCGGCCCGGCTCCGGCGGCTCCCTGCTCGGCGCGATCGCCCTCCCCAATTCGATGCCCGAGCCGCCGCCCGCCGACGTGCCGGAAGCCAATGGCGGCGGCGCCACGCGCAATGGCGATCCGCTCTACGCCATTCCGAGCAAGCGCATGATCCATCATCTGGTGACCGACACACCGATACGCACGTCGTCGCTACGCGGCCTTGGCGCCACCGCCAATATTTTCGCGATGGAAGGCTGCATCGACGAATTGGCCGAGCGCGCCGGCCAGGATCCCGTCGCCTATCGTCTGTCGATCATGACAGACCCTCGCGCCCGCGCCGTGATCGAACGAACAGCGACGATGGCGAACTGGAAACCAGACGCACCGGGCGGCGAAGGCCGCGGCCGCGGCTTCGGCTTTGCCCGTTACAAGAATAAAGCCGCCTATATGGCTTGCGTCGTCGATCTCGAGGTCGAAGAAGAAATCCGTGTCCATCGTGTCTGGTCCGCCATCGACGGCGGACTGATCGTCAGCCCCGATGGCGCGCTCAATCAGATCGAGGGTGGCATCATCCAGGCGATCAGCTGGGTCACCAAGGAACAGGTGCGTTTCGACAACGACGCGCCCAGCGGCTCGGTGTCGTTCGACTGGGACACCTACCCGGTGCTCAAATTCTCCGAAGTGCCGGAGATCGAGATGGAATTACTGAACACCAAGGACGAAGTGCCGCTCGGCGTCGGCGAAGTCGCCGGCGGCCCGATTGCCGGCGCCATCGGCAATGCCGTCTATCACGCGCTCGGCGCCCGCATTCGCGATCTGCCGCTGACGCGCGAACGCATCATGGCGACGCTGCTCGGAAACTGAGCGCTAAATGCGCCGCAGCGGATTGGTGAGCGCGAGAAAGAACGCGCCCAGTGTGAACGTCGAGATCAGCAGGAACGCGACGCGGAAGGCGGCGCCGATATCCGACAGGATCGCGGCCTGGGTGACCGGTGACGCCGCTGGACCGGTATTCTTGACGTGCTCGATCATTGCGGCGAAAGCCTGCGCCGCCTCCGGATTTTTCAACGCCAGCGTTGCAAACAAGGCCGTCGCCACCAGCGCCGTGCCGAAGCCCGCCCCGATCGAGCGTGAGAACTGCACCGAGGCCGCGGCCTCTCCGAGCCGCGCCGGCCCTGCCACCGACTGCACCGTCACCTGCACCACCGCCATCACAGTGCCCATGGCACCACCGATGACCAGCATCAGAATGCCAAGCGGCACCATCGCCATACTCCCGGCGAAGAACGCCAACACGACAAAACAGATGGTCGCGACGACCATGCCGTAGATCGGAAAGATCGTGGTCAAACCGGTTTTGCTGATGAGCCGGCCGACGATCAGCGAGCCCGATCCGATGCCGATGGTCAGCGGCACCAGCAGAATGCCGGTGGTCGAGGGCGAAACGCCGCGCACCGAGACGAGATAAACCGGCAGAAAGGTGATGAGCGACACCAAGGCCGCGCCGTGACAGGCCGCCATCATGTCGGCACGCCAGATCGCCGGCTGCTTGAGGAGCCGCAACGGAATGAGCGGCGACGCCGCCTTGTTTTCATGCCGGATCAGCCAGGCCGCCGCGAACAGGCTGATCGCAAACAGGCCGGCGCCCAGCGGCAGCGCATTCAGGTCGACGTGCTGGATCTGCTCCAGCGCCAGCAGCGTCGATACGACGAGCACTGTGAAGAGAATGAGCCCGCCCGGATCGGCCTTCCACGGCAGACGTTCGACGTTCGGATTTTTAAGCCGCCACGTCAGCCCGACCGCGCAGAAGCCAATCGGGACATTGATGAGAAAGATCGACTGCCAGCCGAAATGCTCCGTCAGATAGCCACCCGCAATGGGTCCGAATGTATTGGCGGACACGGCAATGGCGGCGAGATAGCCCTGATAGCGGGCGCGCTCGCGCGGCGGCACTGCCTCGCCAACCAAAGCCTGCGACAAGGTCATCAAGCCGCCGCCACCGAAACCTTGCAACACACGCGCCAAGGTCAGCGTTTCCACCGTCTTGCAGATCGCACACAGCAAAGACGCGACGATGAACAACGCCAGCGCGAAGAACATCAGCTTGCGGCGGCCGAACGAGTCGCCGAGACGGCCGTAGATCGGCGCGGCGATCGTGGCGGCAATCAGATAGGAGACGACGATCCAGGAGGCGCGCTCGACCTGCCCGATCTCGGCGACAATCGCCGGCAGCGCGGTGGCGACGATGGTCTGGTCCACCACCGCCAGAAACATCGGCAGCATGATGGATGGAAATATCGTCAGGAAGCCGGACGGCTTCGGTACGGGAACAGCAGCCGGATCTTTAGGCTCGAGCGCGTTCGACAAAATTCAAAGTTCCTGCAGTACGCGCCCCGGGACGCTTTATCAGTGCGCCATCATCACAGGCAAGGTCGCCCGCGCCAGAACCTGGCGCGTCGCGCCGCCGAAAATCATCTGGCGTAACCGGCTCTGGGTATAGGCGCTTTTGACCAGCAAATCGCAGCCCAGTTTGTCCGCGTGCTCCAGCGTGATCTCGCCGACCGCTTCGCCCGAGGTGCGCTCGCTTCTCTTGATGGTCAAGGCCGTCGCCTTGACGCCGTTCTGGCGCAGATGCCGTGCCGCTTCCTCGCCCGACGGCCCGACGGTCGAGCCGCCTGCGACCGTCAACACCGTGACTTTCTCGGCGAGTTTCAGGAGCGGCATGGCGAAGGAGTTGGTGTGCGCCTGTTCGGTGCTGTGGTTCCATGACACCAGCACGTTGCGGCCGATGGTCTTGGGCACCGCCGGTGGCATGATGAGCACCGGCCGCCCGGCTTCGAACAGCGCCGATTCAAGTGGCGCGGCCCGTGCGTTCTCCGGGTTGGGTCCCGGCTTGCCGAGCACGATGAGGTCGAACACGCGGCCGAGGCTGCCGATGAAATAGTCTTCGGCAGATTCCGGCCGCGGCCAGCCGTAGGAATAGACCGCCGGCTCACCGGACCCTGCCGGGACGTTATGGGCCCGCATGAAGGTTTCGAACAGGTCGCGCGCATGGGTCGCGGTCTCGGGATCGTAGGTTGCCGAGAGGGCCAGACTGCTGACCGGCTCGATCGAGGCGTAGGACGCCGCCGAGGGGCGGACCGAGAAGCCCTCCATGTAGCTGTCGAACATCTGGGCGACCAACCGGGCGCCCTCCAGTACGGCGGGCATGGCGTCATGGTCTTCGGTGGGGATCAAGATGGTTTTCATGGGCATTTTCCCTCTGAACCCAGGCCCCGGTGCGGGCGCAGCACGCTTTGGCAATCTACCATATTAAACCATTAGTTAACGGCGGATCGCTACTTTGGCCTGCGGTATCGGGCGGTATGTGCCCGGGGCCCGGGGCACCATGGTTCGTATCGATTTCAATCGCCTGCGTTTCCTCGTCATCGACGACAACGCCCATATGCGCAGGATCATGCGCACGCTGCTGCATGGTTTCGGCGCACGCGAAGTCTACGAAGCCGAGGACGGCGCGGCCGGCCTCGAAGCCTTCACCCACTATATTCCCGACATCATCATCACCGACTGGGCGATGCCGATTTTCGACGGACTCGAACTGACGCAGATGGTGCGCCAGCCGGGCGCCAACGCCAACCCCTATGTCGCCATCATCATGCTGACGGGCCATTCCGAGAAGAAGCGCGTCACCGCCGCGCGCGATGCCGGCGTCACCGAATTTTTGGCCAAGCCGATTTCGGCCAAGGGCCTCTATCAGCGCATCGTCAATGTGGTCGCCAATCCGCGGCCCTTCATCAAGACGAAGACCTATTTCGGCCCCGACCGCCGCCGCAACGTCAACCCGACCTATGGTGGCGCCGAACGCCGCAAAGGCGGCAAGGCCGACATCATCCGGCAAGCCCCGCTCCTCGAAAAAGTGCGTTCGCCCGCTTAACAGAGGCAATGACGCCCATGGCTACACCGAAAAACACGGCCGCGGTCGCCACCTACGGCGATCATGAAGTCATCGTCCCGGAAAACAAATTGCGCAAAGCCGTATCCAATACATCGCCCGCATTTGCGGACGATCCGGTCGCCCGCGCCGAAGCGGCGCTGGAGGCACTGTCGTCCGAATTCGGTCAGATGATGGACGACGAGTGCGACCGTCTCGACCGCGCGCGCCAGAACCTCATCCGGGACGGCTTCAGCAAAACCAACAAAGAGCGGATTTTCCATGCCGCCCACGACATCAAGGGCGAAGCGGCGACGTTAGGTTTTCCCCTTGTCGCTTCCGCTGCCGACAGCCTGTGCCGTCTGATCGAATACACGCCGGACGTGACACGCATTCCGTTGAAGCTGGTCGATCAACACGTCGATGCCGTGCGCGCCATTCATCGCGAATATTCACGTTCCAACGCCGAGGAACTGGCGGCGGCGCTCACCGGACGCCTGCGTGAAGTGACCGACGAATTCCTGATTTTTGAAAACCTCAACCGGCCGGACGTTCTGGAACAGATTACCGGGCCGTCGATCGTGCCCGAATAAAACCGGCCGCCGCATTAAAAAAGCCAGGCTTCAAGCCTGGCTTTTTTGTTTCAGGCGACCATTCGGTGTTCGGCTTCGATGTAATCGTAAGCCATCAGATCGTCGCAGAAGATGCGGGCTTCTTCGCGCGCCGCTTCGACGGCGAAACGCCGCAGCAGAGCCAGCAAGGAGGCGGTTTCGGGCGCACGCTCCTGCGAGCAGCGCGCCAGCACATGCTCGACCAAGCGGCGCTTGAGCCGCGCCACATCCCCCTGCTCGCCGATCAGAATGCCGTCGCGCATCGCCGCGATCGCTTCGCGGAACGCAGGGTAAGCGAGATCCGGCAACCCGGCTTTGCTGTAGAGCGCGCGGAAACCGGAGATGTTCTTGTCGTGGATATAACTGGTGACGCGGTCGAGCGTGACACCGGACAATTCCGCCAGCGCTTCCTCGAACAACACGACATTGCCCGACAACAGCGCCCGCAGGATCATGCCGGCGGTGAGCTGTCCGCTCTGGCGCAGGTGCTGCATCAGTTCGGGCACTTCCTCGTAGGGCGTCTCGGCGGCGAGCGCGAGCGTTGCCTTTTCCAGAGCTTCGCGTGCGGCATACTCCGCATGTTCCGGCCCGAGCCAGTGCCGCTTGGTGACAAAACCGGCCAGCGTCTGCGACAGCTTGCTGAGCAGCGCCTGACGCGTCGTCATGGGCAGATCGTCACGCGCAGCCAGATTTTCGCGGATGGCGGCGAGATGCCCGAAGCGCTCAACGATGCGGTCGATGGAGAACAGCGCGATCTCGGCATCGGCATTTTCAAGCAATATCAGGCACGATTCAGCCGAGCCCACTTCGGAGATGGCCGCGGCGAGCGGCGGCGTCAGCATGACGCGGCCTGCAATCGCGGCCTGCGTTTCAGGCTGCCCCGTGGCAACGAGATCGACCAGATCGTCGATCGACAGCATCGGCGAACGCGACAAGAGAGGCTCGGCGACATCGAACTGATCGCTGGCCAGCGCATCCACGACGATGGGTGGCGCTTTCTGCGCGGAAGCAAACACATCTGCCATAGCGCGGCGCACCAGCGGCGACGGATCGTCGAGCATCATGATCATCGCGCCTTCAGCGGCGGCGAGATCGTCGGATGATAAATCTGAATGGAGATAGGCGCGTGCCAGCGCGGAGGTTGCTTCGGCGCGCTCACCGGGAGGCGCACTGCGGACCCATTGCAGGAACTGACGCACAATCATGGACACTACCGACGCTTACGAACACACCGTCATACTAACGGCAGCGCAAGCGTAACCCGCGCCCACTTAACAAAGCGTTCACTATAGATATTGAGCGAGTGTTAACGACGAAAGCGCCGATTTCGCTGGGATTTCAACGCTCAAACGCCGCCGCGAAACAGGCCGCGGATATCGGTCGGCGTGTCGGTGAAAAGGTCGTGGCCGCCCTGGGTCTGACTTTGAGCCTGCACGTTCGCGCGCGCCTTGGCCGCCGACGCGTCTTCATTCTTGGCGGCCGCACCCCACAGACTGTTGACGGTACTGCTCACCGCCTGACGGGCGCGATCGGTGAACATCGCCTGGAACAGCGGCTTCGTGTCGGGCAGCGGCGGCGCATTGTTCGCCGCGGCAAACGCGGCGGTGACGCCCGCGGTATCGGGCACGGTCGGCGGCACCGGTGCCGACGGTGACGCGGCGGCGGTCTGGGTCGACGGCGCGAAATTCGCCGAGCGCGCGACTTCGAACTTGCCGGACAGTTTGGCATAGACGTCGGCGGCGCTGCGCGCCTGCCCGGTTTTGTCGTAGAAAATGGCGGTGTTGGCGGAAGCCGCCGCCGGAAACATGCTCGCCGCGCTGGCGTTCGGCTGCGTCGCCGCGGCGCCGATCAGTTTGCTGGCGCCATCCGGTCCGAGGAAGTGCGCGATATAGAGCTCGCCCTCGGTCGGCTTGCGGCCGATGGCATTCTCGAGCTGGTCGGAATTGGCGCGCGTGAAGGCGCCGGCCATCATAGCGCTCGCCGTCGGATCGCTGCGCAGCTTCATGATGTCGTTGCGCATCGACGGGTCGGAGACTTCGTAGCGGCCGTCGGCATTCTGCGTGATGGCGTCGGCGTAGCGGCCGAGCCCGACGGCATTGCCGGCGCTCTTCAGCGTGCCGAGCCAGGTCTGCTCGATGAACTGGTAAAGCCCCTTGGCCGACGACGTCGCCGCCTGCGCCGCCGGATTGAGATTGGATTCGATCTTGGCCGTCGTCAGCAGATATTCAAAGCTGATGCCGCTCGACTTCGCCGCCTGCTTGATGGCGCCGGAAATCTGGCTGAAAAAGCTGGGAGCGGTTGAATCGACGGCCATCGGGTTGCCTATGAAGCGAAATCGCGTGTGAACACGACACAACCGGCACCGCGGCTCTTCCGACCATGGGGAAATATGGTAAACGAAACGTTAACGCGGACCTGTCCGCTTCTGCCGGGACCTCATTGAATGCGCTCTCTACTCTTCGTTCCCGCCGACGGCGGCTCCAAGCTCGACAAGGCCATGGCCAGCGGCGCCGACGCCGTCATCATCGATCTCGAGGATTCGATCACGCCGGAGCGCAAGGCCGATGCCCGCGTCGCCTGTCTCGAATACCTGAAAGCCAACGCCGCCAAGCCGAACCGGCCGAAACTGCTGGTCCGCATCAACGGCCTCGACACCGGCATGACCGACGCCGACCTTGACGTCATCGTCGCCGGCAAGCCGGACGCGGTGGTGTTTCCGAAAGCCGAAGGCGGCAATACGGTCATTCATGTCGACGCCAAGCTGACGGCGCGCGAGGCCATCGCCGGCCTGCCCGAGGGCTCGATCAAAGTTCTGGCGCAGGCAGTCGAATCCGCCGCCGGCCTGTTCGCCGCCGGCACCTACAAGGACGTCAGCAAGCGCCTGATCGGCATGACCTGGGGCCCGGAAGATATCTCCGCCGAACTCGGCGCCGAATCCAACCGCGACGAGCAGGGCCTGCTCACCGAGCCCTATCGCCTCGCCCGCAACATCTGTCTCTACGGCGCGGCGGCGGCCAAGCTCCCCGCCATCGAAACCGTCTATGTCGATTTCCGCAACACCGAAGGCCTGCGCCGCGACACCATCGAGGCGCGCCGCGACGGCTTCGTCGGCCGTCTCGCCATTCACCCGGCGCAGGTCGTGATCATCAACGAGGTGTTCACGCCGACGCCCGAGCAGATCGAGAAAGCCAAGGCGGTCGTGGCAGCGTTCGCGGCGAAGCCAGGCGCCGGCGCGGTCGGCGTCGACGGCAAGATGCTGGATCGCCCGCATCTCGTGCGCGCGCAGAACCTGCTGGCGCGCACCGGCAACTGATCACTTCGCCTTTGAGGGATCCTTGAAGTTGGGAATTGTGGCGAACTCGACATTGTAGAGTTCGCCGTTCTGCCGCTCGACCTTGCGGATGTAAATGTTCTGGATGGTCTCGCGCGTTTGCGGATCGATGGTGATCGGCCCGCGCGGGCTGACGAAGCTGATGCCTTTCATCGCCGCGACCAGCGCGTCGCCGTCCGTCCCGCCATTGGTCTTCTTCAGCGCTTCGTAGATCAGATGCATGCCGTCATAGGCCTGCACCGCCATCAGATTGGGCCGCAGGCCGCTGGTCATTTTCTTGAACTCGGTGACGAAGGCCTTGTTCTCCGGGCTATTGTGCGCCGTCGAATAGTGATGCGACGTGATGACACCAAGCGCCGCGTCACCCATCTCGTTGACGACATTGTCTTCTGTGACGCTGCCCTCGGCGATGAATTTGATGCCGGACTTGTCGAGACCGCGCTCGACATATTGCCGCACGAAGGCCGGACCGACGCCCGCCGGCACGAAAGCCAGGAGCGCGTCGGGCTTGGCTTCGGCAACGCGTTGCAGCGATGGCGCGAAGTCATTGCTCGACAACGGCACACGCAAGGATTCAAGCACCTTGCCCCCGGCCGCCTCGAAACGCTGCTTGAAGGCCGTCTCGACATCGATGCCCGGTCCGTAGTCGGAAACCACGGTAACGACGCGCTTGATGCCGTTCTCGGCCGCCCAGGTCGCCAGCGGCACGGTGGTCTGCGGCGACGAGAAACTGACCCGCACGATATACGGCGACTTCTCGGTGATGACGGAGGTCGCCGCCATCATCACGATCTGCGGCGTCTTGCTCTCTGTCGCGACCGGCGCGGTGGCGAGCGCGCCCGGCGTCAGTCCGAAGCCCGTGAGGAACGCGACCTTGTCGTTGACGACCATCTCCTGCGCCAGCCGCTTCGTCGTTTCGGCGTTGCCGGTATCGTCCTTGATGAGCAGTTCGATCTTCTTGCCGGCGACCGTATCGCCATTGAGATGCATATAGAGCCGCGCGCCGGCCACCAGTTGCTTGCCGGTCGAGGTGAACGGTCCCGTCATCGGCACCAGCAGTCCAACCTTGACGGTGCTCTGCGCAAAGCTGGGCGTGGCGGCAGCAGCAAGGCCGGCGATCAAGGCGGCAGCAACAGCGCGGCGAACGGTCATGGCGTCTCCCCCGGAATCTGCTTTTGCACCAGCAGAATACAACGAGGACGACAGGTCAACGCCGCCTTCAGCGCCGGGTTTTATCGCCCACGCCCGGGTAAACCGCGGTCGGATCGAACGCCTTATCGGCGTTGCGGAATTCGAGCTTCACGTCGCCGGTCTGGCCGAGCGGCACGGCGCGATAAAAGCACGACCGCCGGCCGGTGTGACAGGCGCCCGGCCCTTCCTGCTCGACCTTGAGCCAGAGCGCATCTTGATCGCAATCGACACGCAGCTCGACGATGCGCTGCACGTGACCGGAGCTTTCGCCCTTCTTCCATAGCTTCTTGCGCGAGCGGCTGTAGAACCACGCCTCGCCGCTTTGAATCGTATTGCGTAACGCCTGCGCATTCATGTGCGCGACCATCAGCACGTCCCCCGATTTAACATCGGTGACGACCGCGGTGACGAGACCGTCGGCGTCGAACTTGGGCGCAAAGCCCAAGCCCTCCTCGACCTCGGCAGTCGAGCCCTGTTTCGCAAATGAAGATGGTTCGGTCACGTTAAGCCTCGCGTTGGATCGCGGGGCTCAGCGCGCCCCGCGCAGCATGGTCATGAAACGCACTTGCTCGCTCGCCTCACGGAAGGCGCCGGAGAAATGCGTGGTGACGGTCGCCGAGCCGGGCTTGGCGACGCCGCGGATCGACATGCAGGTGTGTTCGGCTTCGATCATCACCGCGACACCGCGCGGCTTGAGGATCTCTTCGATCGCCGTGCCAATCTGCGCGTTGAGATGCTCCTGCGTCTGCATGCGATGCGCATAGACATCGACAAGGCGCGCCAGCTTCGAC
Organism: uncultured Hyphomicrobiales bacterium; assembly: GCA_903929045.1. GTDB lineage: Bacteria > Pseudomonadota > Alphaproteobacteria > Rhizobiales > Xanthobacteraceae > Pseudolabrys. Next base: position 7,503 of record CAIYTE010000118.1, on the reverse strand, counting down.
AGACCGACAACGCGATCCACCGGCATGTAGGCGACGTGCGCCTTGCCGTAGAACGGCATCATGTGATGCTCGCAATGCGAATAGAACGAGATGTCCTTCACGAGGACGAAGTCGTTATAGCCCCCGGTCTCACTGAAGGTGCGGTCGAGCACTTCGGCCGGGCATTCGCGATAACCCTGATAGACTTCTTCGTAGGCGCCGACGACGCGCTTGGGCGTATCGAGCAGCCCCTCACGGTTCGGATCGTCGCCGGCAAAGGCGATCAGGGTGCGCACGGCGGCCTCGGCCTGCTCGCGCGACGGGCGCGGCTCGGCCGGCGTCGGCGCGGCACGCACGTGGTCGGATAATCCCTGCTTGGGGAATGGCTTGATGGTCGGGCTCTTCGCGTCCATTTGACGGTCTCTCCGTTCGACCGGCTTTTGCCCTGAGGCTCTGCCGGAGGTGTCACCGGGGTAGCTACGCCACGACACGGCCCTGTCAGGGACGAGATCTTAGACGCGTATTCCCGTAAAGCATGGCTAATTCCATGCCCCGGCCTCGAGAACCCCTTCTCATGCCGGAGGGCTGCCCCCTATATATTGGTTTATACGACCGGCGCAATCCGCCGGATCACAAGGCGGTTCGGATGCTAAACGACATCTACAACGCGAAAATCCTCGACCTGGCGGGCAATATTCCCCGCCTCGGCCGCCTGGATGCGCCCGACGCCAGCGCCACTGCCCATTCCAAGCTCTGCGGCTCGACCGTGACCGTAGACGTCAAAATGAACGGCCCGGTAGTCACCGACTTCGCCCATGACGTGAAGGCCTGTGCGCTTGGCCAGGCCTCGTCCTCGATCATGGCGCGCTACGTGGTCGGCTCCTCCCCGGGCGAACTGCGCGAGCTGCGCGAGACCGTCCGCAAGATGCTCAAGGAGAACGGCCCGCCGCCGTCCGGCAAATGGGCCGATGTCGCCGTGCTTGAGCCGGTGCGCGACTACAAGGCGCGGCACGCCTCGACCCTGCTGACCTTCGACGCGGTGGTGAGAGCCGTCGACGAGATCGAAGCGAAGCGGAAGTAGCTCTTCGTCATTCCGGGACAGCCCGAAGGGCTGGACCCGGAATCCAGACAATAATGTGCAACTATGGATTCCGGGCTCGCGCTGAGGCGCGCCCTGGAATGACGGCAGCTATTCCTACTGCGCGGCGGCGAAGTTGCCGGTTTTCGGCCGCGCCATCTCGGCGCGATCGCCGATGCCCTTGCGGCAGCTGTCCGCCAGTTGCGGCAGGCTGGACTGCGCGCCGGTGTTGCCGAGCCGGATGATGGTGATCATGCCGTCGGTTTCGGTTTCCACAACGATCGACCGGTTGCCCGCCGAAGCGAAACTGCCGAGCACCGACGCCGGTAGCGACGCCGAAGCGTAAGTGACAAGCTGATCCGGCTCCTTGCGCCTTTCCGACGACGACACCTTGAGCGACAGCGCCGCGCTGCCGATGCGCATCGTGATCTTCGACAGCGACGGCGGCACCGGAATCTGCTCACCGACGTGCCGGGTCTCGACGTAGCTGACGTCGTAGCTCGCCGTATCCGCGCCGCCGCAAGCCAGCACCAGATCGAAACTGCCGATGTCCTCGCCTTCGACCGTCAAAGGATGACGCCGCGCCAGCGCCGCGGTGCCGGAGCGATCGACGATCGCCCAGCGCCGGTTGCTGATCGGGCTCGCACGGGCGCCATCGGTAACGCGCGGCGCGGGCTGAGCCACCGACGGCGCAGGCGTCGCCACGACTGCAGCCGGAGCCGCCGGCAGCGCATCGTCAGTCGCGAGCTTGGTGTCGCGCAATTCCTCGCGCGTCATCGAATGCATCGGCTCCCACGGCGGAATGCGCAGCGCGAGATCGAGCAGATCGATGGACGCCCCCATCTCCGCGGTGTAGCGCGCGAGACGGCCGACATCGCGCTGCACCAGCACGAGGTCTTCAGCGGAATAATTGGCGGCGGTCGGATCTTCGCGGCGGTCGCCGAGCCAGATCTGATGCACCATGACGCGCGCTTCGGCCGGCACGCTGCGTTGAATGCCGGCGAGCAGCACGAAGGCGCACATGGATTCACAATCGGCGCGCGGGATCAGCGCCGGTCCCGGCGGCAAATCGACGACGCGGCCGACCGTGGTGTTGAGCGCGAGCTTGCGGATTTCGCGGCCGAGCGCGATGGCGCCGACCACCGAACCGCCGTCGGAATCGAGCACCACGGTGGCACCGTCCAGATCCTTGCCGCCCTTGATGGCCTGCAGGAAATCACGCGCGCTGTCGGCCGTGATCGCGCCGGCGGCCGAAATCCATTTCTCACATTTGCCGGTGCAGGGATCTGCCGCGATCGACTGGCGCAGTTCGAAGCGCATCGGCAGCGCACGATCCGTGGATCGGGCTTGTGTGGGCAACAGCATTCCCAGCGTCGCAATTGCGAGCGAGATTGCAAACCCAAGGGAACGGAGCATTCTTCCCCCTTATTGCGCCGCAGCAGCGATTTATTTTGCCAATGCGGGAACCCGGTTGGGGTTCTGTGACTTGTCGATACCCCCGACTATGTCATTTTTATAAAACGAAAGACGTGCCGGTCTAGTGTAAAAAAGTCGCGCTCGTTGACAGAATGATGTGCAGTTCCAAAAGCTTGGAACTTAAGCCACCGGCCGGGACCTCATGAATTCCCCTGAAACAGAGACGCCCGGTTTTGCACGGTTTCCAAGGCTCGCGGGGCGCGCGCTGGTGCAACTCTACCGTCTCACCTTGTCGCCGTTGATCGGCCCGCGCTGCCGTCATCTGCCGAGTTGCTCGGAATATGCCGAGGATTCGGTCATGCGATTTGGCCTCTGGGCGGGTTCCTGGATGGCTTTGGCGCGAATCACCCGTTGTCAGCCGTGGGGCACGCACGGGCTGGATTTCGTCCCGGCCACCCTGCCCGCCGATGCGACGTGGTGGGCGCCGTGGCGCTACGGCCGCTGGCGCGGGACCAACGAGGTGCCGCCGCAGTTGCGCTGATGGAACCGGCTGATATATCCCTCGCCATCGAATCCGCTTACCCACGCTCGTTCGTGGGAGTGAGCCACAGGAGAAGAAGACATGGTCGCGCTGACCTTTCCCGATGGCGCGCGTCGGGACTATCCAGACAACATCACCGGCCTCGACATCGCCAAGGGCATCTCGCCCTCGCTGGCCAAGCGCACGGTCGCCATGGCGCTCGACGGCAAGGTCGTCGATCTCGCCGACCCGATCACCGCCGACGCAAGGATCGAATTCGTCAACCGTGAAGACCCGCGCGCGCTGGAGCTTATCCGGCATGACTGCGCGCACGTGTTGGCGGAGGCCGTACAATCCCTCTGGCCCGGCACGCAGGTGACCATCGGCCCGGTCATCGAGAACGGCTTCTATTACGACTTTTCGCGCAACGAGCCGTTCGTGCCCGAAGACCTGCCCGTCATCGAAAAGAAAATGCGCGAGATCATCGCGCGCGACAAACCCTTCACCAAGGAAGAATGGTCGCGCGACAAGGCCAAGCAGGTCTTCCGCGACAAGGGCGAGAACTTCAAGGTCGAACTGGTCGACGCCATTCCCGAAGACCAGACGCTGAAGATCTACAAGCAGGGCGACTGGTTCGACCTGTGCCGCGGCCCGCATATGACGAGCGTGGGTAAGGTCGGCAATGCCTTCAAGCTCATGAAGGTGGCCGGCGCCTATTGGCGCGGCGATTCCAACAATCCGATGCTCACCCGCATCTACGGTACCGCGTTCGCCAAGCAGGAAGAGCTCGATGCTTACCTCAAGCAGATGGAAGAAGCCGAGAAGCGCGATCACCGTCGCCTCGGCCGCGAGCTCGATCTCTTCCACTTCCAGGAGGATGGCCCCGGCGTCGTGTTCTGGCACGCCAAGGGCTGGTCGCTGTTCCAGACCATCATCGCCTATATGCGCCGCCGCCTCGCCGGGGATTACGACGAGGTCAACGCGCCGCAGATGCTCGACAAGGCGCTGTGGGAGACGTCAGGTCACTGGCAGTGGTACCGCGAAAGCATGTTCGCGGCGCAGTCGGCCGGCGACGAAGCCGAAGACAAGCGCTGGTTCGCCATCAAGCCGATGAACTGCCCCGGCCATGTGCAGATCTACAAGCACGGCCTCACCAGCTATCGCGATCTGCCGATCCGCCTCGCCGAGTTCGGCGTCGTTCATCGCTACGAAGCGTCGGGCGCCATGCACGGCCTGTTGCGCGTGCGCGGCTTCACGCAGGACGACGCGCATGTGTTCTGCACGGAAGAACAGCTCGCCGACGAGTGCCTCAAGATCAACGATCTGATCCTGTCGACCTATGACGACTTCGGCTTCGACGGAAAACTGGTCGTGAAACTCTCGACCCGCCCGGAAAAGCGCGTCGGCACCGATGCGGCCTGGGATCACGCCGAAGCGGTGATGACCAAGGTGCTGGAGCAGATCAAGGAAAAGTCCGGCAACCGCGTGGAGACCGCGGTCAATCCGGGCGAAGGCGCGTTCTACGGGCCGAAGTTCGAATACGTGCTGCGCGACGCCATCGGCCGCGACTGGCAGTGCGGCACGACGCAGGTCGACTTCAACCTGCCGGAGCGTTTCGGCGCCTTCTACATCGACGCCGATGGCTCGAAGAAGACACCCGTCATGGTGCATCGTGCGATCTGCGGCTCGCTGGAGCGTTTCACCGGCATTCTGCTCGAGCACTTCGCCGGTCATCTGCCGCTGTGGCTGTCGCCCATTCAGGCCGTGGTCGCGACCATCACGCAGGATGGCGACGATTACGCCCGCGAGATTCTGACCGCGGTGCGCAAGGCGGGCCTGCGCGCCAACCTCGACGTGCGCAACGAAAAGATCAATTACAAGGTGCGCGAACACTCGCTGGCGAAAATCCCGGCCCTGCTCGTTGTCGGCAAGAAGGAAGCCGCCGAACGGCTGGTCTCGATCCGCCGCCTCGGCAGCGAAGGCCAGACGGTGATGGCGCTCGATGAGGCTATCAAGATGCTGGTGGCGGAAGCGACGCCGCCGGACGTCAAGCGCGCGGGCTAGCGGCGCACCGACGCGCGGACCGGCATCCGCATGGGCTGCGGCGGCGCGGCCAGCGTGTCGAGAAAATGTTCGGCCCACTGGCTGAGGTCGTTGCGCATCAGCGCCCGGTAATTCACCGCATGGCGCTGACGCCGCTCTTCAAGCGACATCGACAGAGCGCGATGGATCGCCGTCGCAACGCCCTCCTGGTCGTAGGGATTGACCAGAAGCGCGGCGGTGCATTCGCGCGCGGCGCCGGCAAAGCGCGACAGCACCAGGACGCCCGGATCGTCGGCATCCTGCGCCGCGACATATTCCTTGGCGACGAGATTCATCCCATCGCGCAACGGCGTGACGAGACCGACGCGCGAGACGCGGTAAAGGCCGGCAAGCGCGGTACGGCTGTGCGCTTTGTTGATGTAGCGCACCGGCGTCCATGACGCCTCGCCGAAGTTGCCGTTGATGCGACCGACCGCCTCGCCGACCTGCTTGGCGATGTCGGCGTATTCCTGGATATCGGAACGGCTGCGCGGCGTGATCTGCAGGTAGGTGACGTTGTTGTGCCAGTCCGGAAAGTTCATGAGGAAACGCTCGAAGGCGTTCATGCGATCCGGAATACCCTTGCTGTAGTCGAGCCGGTCGACGCCGATGATCATGGCGCGGTTCGACAGGCTCTGGAACACGTCGCGAACGAACGGCGTCTCAACCGCCCGGCGCGCCAGCTTGGCGAAAGCTTCGGTCTCGACGCCGACCGGAAACACGCCGACCTGCGTGACCCGCCCGTCATAATCGAAGCAGTCCTGCCCCACGGACTTGAGGCCGACTTCCGTCGCCAGATAGCGCGAGAAATTATTGGCGTCGGTATCGGTCTGAAAGCCGACCAGATCGTAATTGCCGAGCGCCGGAATAAGCCGCTCATGGTTCGGCAGCGCGGTAAGAATTTCCGGCGGCGGAAACGGGATATGGATGAAGAAGCCGATCTTGTTCTTGTGACCCCGCGCGCGTAACGCCTGCGCCAGCGGCATCAAATGGTAGTCATGCACCCAGATGATGTCGTCGGGCTCAAGAACCTTTTCGAGATTGGCGGCGAAGAACTCGTTGACGCGGAAATAGCCGCCGAGATCGCGGCGCGTGAACTCGGCCAGATCGAGCCGGTAATGCAAAATCGGCCACAGCACGCGGTTGGCAAAGCCGTTGTAGAACTCTTCGTAATCGTCCTTCTGCAGATCGACCGTGACATAGGACACATCGTCTTTGACGACGGTGGTTGCTGGTTTGGGCGCCTTGTCGCTGACTTTGCCACTCCAGCCGAACCAGACGCCGCCGCTCTTTTTCAGCGCCGGACGAATGGCGACCTCCAGGCCGCCAGCGCGTGCGCTGCCGTCCGGAATGCCGACGCGATTGGAGACGATGACGAGACGTGACAAAGAAAAAGCTCCCCCGGCGGGCAACCGCCGATGGAACAACGCACGAAGTGCTATGAAGTTTCATTCGTGACGGTCAGGGAACCGCCAGCGCCTGTTCATACTTTTGGCCATTGGCGAGGCGATAAAGCGCGTGACGCACATCGGCCGGCGAATTGAAAATGCCGGCAAGACCATCGACTTTACGCGTCACCGAGTATGCCAGCCCGCCGAGGTCGGGCATAACCGCAAACACGGATTCGTCCGTCACATCGTCACCGATAAAAATCGGACGGCGGCCGCGAAACGGTTCCATTTTCATCAAATGCCGCACCGCCTCGCCTTTATTGACGGCGGGCCGCTTCACCTCGAGCATCAGTTTTCCCGGCAGAACTTCGGTCGCTTCGTCGGCATGCGCCTTACAGGCCGCCGCGATGTGGCGCATCAGCCACGTCTCGTTCTGTGGAACTTTGCGGTAATGAAGCGCGACCGAGTAGCCTTTGTCTTCAACCACAATGCCGGGCCGCAACGCCGCCGCGGACGAAAGCTGCGCCCGCAGGCTGTCGGAGAGCATCGGCGCGAGGTTCTTGATGGACTGGTGCAACCGCAATTCCGCGCCGTGGCCGCCGATGGCGGCCAACTTGAGCGGGTCGAACAAAATGTCGATGTCCTTGATCGGACGGCCGCTAACCAGCGCCAGCGCGCCCGCCGTGATCTGCGACAAGTGGCGGAGCGTTGTGCGCAATTCGTCAGGCACATGAACTTCGAACGGCGACGGACCCAGTTCGATCAGCGTGCCGTCGATGTCGAATAAAAGCGCAATTTGGTCGGGGTCGGACGACGCGAGCTTCTCGATCGCCGCGCCATTACTTGCGGGCTGCGTTTGCATTATGGACACCAACGCCGCACCCGTAAAAAAGTTCCATTTTAAGCGGTTGATTTATTGCGCGCGGACTTCCACGTCGCCATCGACACCCGTCACGACCTTGAATTCACGCTCGAACACCTTGCCCTCGTTTCGGGCAATGGCGCGGTACTCGCCTTCCGCCAGGATCACGCGCGGG